>SXID01000228.1 GCA_005772955.1 Planctomycetia bacterium | reverse complement strand
TCCGGTCGCGGCTCTACTCACAGACTCACTTCACAGCGTCAATACGCTCGAGCGAAGATGACGCGGCGCGCGCTCGGCTTGCCGGTGAAGATGCACGTTCCCGCTTCCTGCGGGCCGTCGAACGGCAAGCATCGGATCGTCGCGGCGTACTCCTTCTGTACGCGATCCTCCGTTTCCTTCGTGCCGTCCCAGTGTGCGTACACGAACTTCAGCGGCTCCGCACCGGCTTCCTTCGCTTCCTCGCGCTCCGGGAACAGCGCCTTGAATTCATCGAGCGTGTTCGCGGTCACGATGCGCGAATCGCGGAACGCCTTCGCGCGGTTGTAGAGCGCCGCCTGAATGTCGCGCAGTAGTTTCGCGACGTGGTCCGCGGCACCTGTG
Source organism: Planctomycetia bacterium (assembly GCA_005772955.1). Taxonomy (GTDB): domain Bacteria; phylum Planctomycetota; class Planctomycetia; order Gemmatales; family Gemmataceae; genus Gemmata. Next base: position 6,749 of record SXID01000228.1, on the reverse strand, counting down.
AGCGGCACTCCGAACTGCTTCCCTTCCTTGCCGGGCACATCACGACGCGCGACCACACACGCCGACTTCTCGATGTCCTTTGGCCCGATCTCGACGCGAACCGGTACGCCGCGCACTTCGTATTCGGTGAACTTCGATCCAGGCGACTTGTCGGTCGCGTCCACCTTCACGCTAATCGGTTCGTATCCGAAGAAGTCGTCACGGGGTAACGCCCGCAGTTCGGCCGCGAGTTTCTCCGCCGCGGCTATGCTCGGTGCGCGTTCCGCTTCGGTCTTGCCCAGCGGCACAATCACCACGTGCAGAGGCGCGAGGCGGGGCGGAACGACAAGCCCGTTGTCGTCGGAGTGCGTCATGATGAGGCCGCCGATAAGCCGCGTACTCACGCCCCAGCTCGTTGCCCACGCGAACTCTTCCTTGTTCTCTTTATCCTTGAACGTCACGTCGAACGCCTTCGCGAAGTTCTGACCGAGGAAGTGCGACGTGCCGGCCTGAAGTGCCTTGCCGTCCTGCATCATCGCCTCGATGCAAAGCGTGTACACCGCACCGGGGAACTTCTGGCCGTCGGTCTTCGGCCCGACCAGCACGGGCATCGCCATCCACTCCTCTGCGAACTTCTGGTACACGCGAACCATCTGGAGCGTTTCGGCTTCAGCTTCCTGTGCGGTCGCGTGCGCCGTGTGGCCTTCTTGCCACAGGAACTCCGCGGTTCGCAGGAACAACCTCGTTCTCATCTCCCAGCGCACGACGTTACACCACTGGTTAATGAGCAGCGGGAGGTCGCGGTAAGACTGCACCCACTTCTTGTAGGTGTTCCAGATGATCGTCTCGGACGTGGGCCGAATGATGAGCGGCTCTTCGAGTTCGGCCGTGGGATCGACGTGCAGCGGCTTGCCGGGTTCCGCCTTCAAGCGGTAGTGTGTGACGACGGCGCACTCCTTCGCGAACCCCTCCGCCATCTGCTCTTCCTTCGCCAGGAAACTCATGGGGATGAAGAGGGGGAAGTACGCGTTCACGTGTCCGGTGTCCTTGAACAACCGGTCGAGACCACGCTGCATCTTCTCCCAGAGTGCGTAGCCGGTTGGCTTGATGACCATGCAGCCGCGAACATCGGAGTTGTCCGCAAGCCCGGCCTCCTTGACGATATCCAGATACCACTGGGAGTAGTTCTTCGCGCGGGTTGTAATCACGTCGGCCATGAGGAGTGTTCCTTCAAATTAAAGCGAACGGCAAAACAACAGGGAGGCTCTCTCGCCCCCCTGCTCGCCGTGACAGAGACGATTATAGATAGGGACAGCGCCGCGACCGAAAGGTGGCCGTGTCAGGGATAGAGTCCGGTTACGGAGTTTCACACTTGATCCGTGCATACGAATCTATCTCGCCAACAGCGCAATTCGAATCGATCTCTACCGCGACCGCCACGACGGTGGAATCGTGTGTAGAAGTTGCCGTCTCACTGGGAAAGCAGGCGGTGGAGTGGCGCCAGCCCAACCAACTCCACGTCGCGTACTCATCCATACCGCACTCACCCTTGCACGACGGGATAACTGCTGTGGGCCGAAGTGCTAGAATCTGGAACTATGAGTACGTTCGAGCGCGACCGCATCGCAATCCGTTATCCGGCGGACTGGATCATCGAGACGCAAGACGGCCCTGAGGACGGCGGTTGGACCGTGGTCGTGCAAAGCCCGGACACCGCGTTCTTCATGATGTCGCTTCTACCGGAAGCACGCGACCCCGCTGAACTGGCGAACCAGTCCTTTGACGCGTTGAAAGGCGAGTACAAGGAATTGGATTGGGAAGACGTGATGGAAACGATCTGCGGCCAGCCCGCGATCGGTTACAATGCGGACTTCCTCACCGTGGACACCGCGACGAGTTGCCGCGTGCGCTGTCTGGACACGTTCGCAGGTCCGCTGTTACTGCTGTGGCAGGTGAGCGACTTCGACCGCGATCAGAACGACCCGGTGCTGCGAGACATCGTCAAGTCTTTGAACGTGGAAGTGGATTGATTTCGTCCGTTGCGTCTTGCCGCGTGCGGCTTCGCGAGTCGCGAAGCCGCACGCGCAAGACGTTGAGAGCGCCCTATGCCCGCCGATCTCTTCCAAGCCAAGCGCCAGGAAATGCGCGACGAGTTCTTCGCCAAACTGTTTCTGCTCGGCGGGTGGCTCGGTGGCACCGATACCTACAAGCGCACCATGTGGGCCGCCGTGCCTGATATCGCGTGCCAACACGCCGCGTACACACTCACGCTCCGCAAGGGGTTGCCCGAAGTCGGGGCGAACAACCGACTCATCATGGCCGGGCACGAAGCCATGCTCGCGCAGTGGTTCAATCGACCGCTGTTGCGCAGTGACATCGCGTTGTCACAGCAGTGGTACGCGAACCATTCTGCGACGAAGGCGTTTCCCTCCGAGGTGTGGGACGCGGTGCTGGCGCAGCCGGGCGACGCGATCACGTTACCTCTCGACGTATGGGGGTTCCCTGGTGGGCAGACGTTCCTCGCGGGCGTGCCGTGTCTTACGTTTGAAGGGCCGGGCGGGCTGATCTCCTACACCGAATCCGCGATGTGCCGGTACTTCGCGCCTGTCATTCAGGCGACCAAAGCGCGGCTGATGTCCGAGGCCACACCGCGCGACGCGGAATTCGGCTTGCGATCAGCCCCGGTCGAAGTGTGCAATCTCATCTTGCTGCTCGCGCGGTTCGTCGGCGGTGCGGGAAGCGCAGGCGCGGCGCAACTCACATCCAACGACACCGCGGAGTTCCTCTACCCGGAGTTGTTCAAGTCAATCGGCACCATCGGTCACGAGATGATGTGCGCCGGGCAATCCTTCGACAAGACGCTCGCCGCGGCCGAATACGAGATGATGGACCGGTTCGTGTCGAAGATGGGCACCGCGTCCTTACTCTGCGATCTCGTGGACGCCGAAACCGTTGGCCTGGAGAACGCACTGCGCGTCATCCGCGCGCACCCGGAAACGGATCGCGTCGGCGTGCGCGTCGATAGTGGCGACATCGCGGCTCAGTGCGTGCTGTACTTCAACGAGATGAAGAGGCTCGGCATCCCGCCTCGTGTGATCGTGTTCGAGGACGAAGTAACGCCCGACGGCGTGCGCCGTGTGTACGACCTGTTCCGCACGCAGACCGGACTCGAACCGACGATGCTATTCCCCGGTGCCGGCGGGTACTGGTGGAAACTGGTTCACCGCGATACCGTGAGCGCCGCGTTCAAGCGCACCGCGACCGAGGACCGGCCTAACGTGAAGTTCTCCAACTCACCCGGCAAGGAAACGATTCCCGGTTACGTCCGTGTCCACGCGCGCGGTGATACGCTCGTCGTCGCGGATAAGTCGGAGAGCATCGACGGGGAACCGCTGTTCGTGAAGTTGGTGGAGCAGGGCCGCGTGGTGTACGCCGAAGACTTCCGCGCGCAGGCCGCGCGCGCCGAACGCACGTGGGGACGCTACACGCGATGGGAAGCGTCGCCGCTGGTCGCGGACCACTTGAGCCGCTTCAACGCGATGCGGAAGGCCGAAGTCGCGGTGGCACGAGCACGATTGGGATAGGATCCAGTAAGCAGAGACGGCCGGGCGCCTCGCGCCCGCCGTCCGCGTTTCTCGCCAATTTCGCATCAGCGTTTTGACTTCAACTCGAATTTGAACTCGTTTGGCGGCTTGGGCTTCACGTCCGCAGTCAACTCGGTATTGGTGTTGTACCGCTCTGGGACGATGGACTCGCGAATCGGCCAGCCCAGTTCCACACGCCCGGTGTCGCGCGTCGCGTTGATCTGAACCTTCTTCGCTCCTGGGGTCGCCCGGAACTGGAACCGGCCGTCCTTGATCGGCCCCGATGAGGGGGTCGTGCTGTTGTCCGGCGAAAGGAAGATGATCTCACCTTCGGCGATTGGTGCGCCGTCCATCGTAACCGTTCCGCTCACATCGGTGAACGGGTCGGTTTGGCAGCCGGCGGCGAAAACCGCGAGCAGCGTAACGAGTAAGGCAGTAGCGAATGGTCGCATGTCGTTCTCCAGTTATTCCGTCACCACTTCGCCACCGGCCCGCGTGCCCATGTTCAGCCACTGCTGCGGCGTGATGGAGTTCGAGACGGACCGCACCGATCCGTCGGCCATCATCGCATTAACCCCACCCGTGTGCGCGCTCCGGGCCACGAGGTACACGCCGTTTGAATTGGACGCGGCGCACGGGGCTTTCCCGTTCGGGGTCGGGGTACACCGGTTGCCCTGGGGGTAGTCGCCGATGGTCGAGTTCGGCGGGAAGATTGTCGAGAACGTCGCGCCCGCGTGGATCGCGTTCCACACCCGCCCGCGCACGTCGCCGTTGCCCGGTGCGATGAGGATCTCGGCGCCCGCGACGGTGCTGCTCGTGCCGTCGGTGATGTCCGTCAGTTTCGTCTTCGACCGGCCGTAGAAGATGCCGTTGGTGTTCAGCCCGAACCGCTCCGGGACGTAAGGCGTGGCCGGAACGTTGACCGCCGACCTGCTGCCGTGGCACAGCACGTAGTTCGCGTGGTGCCCCTGGCCGGCGCCGTCCGGGTTCGTCTTGGTACCGCTCGGGTCCGTCGGGCACACCAGCGTGGGCAGAATCGTCGCGCCGACCGCGGTCAGGGTGCTCATGGTGCCCGCGTCCATCGATGCTTTCATCTGCTTGGCGACCGGATCCTGTTCGAGGTATGGCAGCACGTGGTACAGCCAACACGTGCGGTCGCGGTCCAACATGTTACTGGGGGCACCGTAGGCCGAGGCGTTGTACCAGTCAGTCGCGCCGTTCAGTTCGGGGAAATACCCCTGACTGGCGCCCGGCGGAAGCACCTGGTTCTGGTCGTGGAAGTTGTGTACGGCCAGGCCGATTTGTTTGAGGTTGTTCTGACACTTCATGCGTGCGGCGGCCTCGCGCACCTTCTGCACGGCGGGCAACAGCAGCCCGATCAGGATCGCAATGATCGCGATCACCACCAACAACTCGATAAGCGTGAAACCGAACGTGCGACCGCGCCGGGAGCAGAAGAGAGATGCAGATAACATCGGAGAGGGTCCGAGAGGTTAAGGGATCAGAAACCGGGCGACAAATGAAAACCTTCCCCAAATGCTAAGATACGTGGTCGTTCGCGTGAAGATGAATCCGGGTGCCGCTCGGAACAACGTTTATCGGGCGCTCACATGATCGCGGCCAGCGTTTCAAAGTAATAGGCACACGCCGTGTGCCGTGGCTATCACAGGCAGAACCCGCTTGGCGTTCTGGTGTTGAGAAGCCACGGCACACGGCATGTGCCTATTACTAAAACGTCTACGCCAAAGTGTCACACGTCGCAGTGTGCCTTGTTCTTCGCCCTGAAGGGGCGGGACAACATAGCCCAGGGCAACGCCCTGGGTTACGGTCGTTGGTGGTCTTCCAGGCTGAAGGCCTGGGACACGCCATCTGTCGCAGGCTTTCAGCCTGCAATTTCATCCCATCACAAACCCAGGGCGTTGCCCTGGGCTATGTTGTCCCGCCCCTTCCGGGCGAAGAACAAGACGGCGCCACGCCTGTGACACTTTAACGTAGACCCACCACTACTTTAATACGTCCGCGGAAGCGGGTGACGCGCCCGTCTCTCCTCGGATACACTTCCCGTATGAACACACACGGCTTCCTTCGCGTCGCGGCGGCCTGCCCGGAACTGCGCGTTGCCGACTGCCCGTTCAACGCGGACCGCACGCTCGCGCTCATGGCCCGCGCCGAAGGGCAAGGCGTCAACCTACTCGTCTTCCCCGAATGCGGGCTGACCGGCTACACCTGCCACGACCTCTTTCACCTGTCGTCGCTTCAACGCGCCTCTGAGGAAGCACTCGCGAAGGTGGTGGAAAAGGGCGCGACCGTGTATCGCGGCGTCGCGATCGTGGGTTTGCCTCTCGCGATCGAGGGGCAACTCTTCAACTGCGCCGCGGTCGTTCACGCGGGGAAGGTGCTCGGCATCGTCCCCAAAACCTACCTGCCGAACTACAAGGAGTTCTACGACGCACGCTATTTCTGCCCGGCCGACAACGCGAACTTCTCCACCGCGTCGTGCGCCGGGCAGAGCGTCCCGTTCGGCACCGACTTGCTGTTCGACTGCCGCACGATGAATGGGTTCACGCTCGGCGTCGAGATCTGCGAAGACCTGTGGATGCCGGTGCCGCCAAGTTCGCTGCAAGCGATCATGGGCGCGACCATCCTCGCGAATCTCTCCGCGAGCAACGAGGTGATTGGTAAGGCCAGTTACCGGCGGCAGTTGGTGAGTTCGCAGTCGGCCCGGTGCATATCCGGCTACGTGTACGCGTCGTGTGGGGAAGGCGAGTCCACCACCGACATCGTGTTCGGCGGGCACTGCCTCGTCGCGGAGAACGGCGTGGTCGTAGCGGAGTCCGACCGGTTCCGCCGCGGGCAGCAACTGCTCGTCACCGACCTCGACCTCGACCGCTTACTGCACGACCGCATCCAGACGAACACGTTCCACGATGCGAACCGCGTCGCGGATCTGGGGATGAGCAAGTACCGCACGCTGTCGTTCGATCTGGAGGTAACAGGGCGCGAACCGAAGTTAATGCGCGCGGTGGACGCGAACCCGTTCGTGCCGTCGGACCCCGAGACGCGCGACGACCGCTGTCGCGACATCTTCCAAACGCAGGTCGCGGCACTGGGGCGCCGGTTGTCGCACATTGGCGACGAACCGCCGGTATCCATCGGCGTGTCGGGCGGTTTGGACTCGACACTCGC
>SXID01000227.1 GCA_005772955.1 Planctomycetia bacterium | reverse complement strand
GAGTTGGTCCTGAATCTTGTTGAGCGTCTCGAGCCGGTCGCTCAGTTTGAGCTTGTCCAGCGCGGTCACGTCGACGTCACCCTTGCCGCAACTGCGAAGTGATCGGCGTGTCGGTGGACAGTCCGTACTCGCACCTCGCGTGGATCGAGACGCCGCGCGCGAAGGGCGGTCTGGGCGATTTGAAGTACCCGCTGGTCGCGGACCTGACGAAGAAGATCAGCGCCGACTATGGCGTGCTTCTGGACGCGGGCATCTCGCTTCGCGGGCTGTTCGTGATCGACCAGAAGGGTATCGTCCGCGCGATAACGATTCACGACCTGCCGCTGGGGCGCAGTGTCGATGAGGCACTGCGGGTACTGGACGCGTTACAGCATTTCGAGAAACACGGCGAAGTGTGCCCGGCCAACTGGAAGCCTGGCGCCGCGACCATCGACACGAAGAACGCCTCGGCGTACTTCGAGAAGGCCGCCGCTGCTGCGAAGAAGTGAGGCGCTTGGTGTGTTGTCTTCGCCCCGAAGGGGCGAAGACAAAAACATCCCACACTATTCACACGCACACTTCGAGAATCAGGAAGTTGTCCGGTTCCTTCTTGAACAGCGTGGCGGCGGCCCGGAGTGTCTTGATGCGGTCCTCGTGCCACGAGTTTTCGAGGGTCGGGAGCGTGTCCGGGTAGGGGAAGCTTTCCAGCACATCGTGACGCACCAGCATCGCGCGCACCTTGCGGATGCGCTCGTCGCCCACCAGTTCGCAGGTCAGGAACAGCGCGTACTTCACGGTCGTGACCGGCAACCCGGCGTCGCGCTTGATGTGTCCTTCGACGAAGTGTTCCGCGACCGCGTTTAGCACGAAGTTGAGCAGGAACCAGCGGTCTTCTTTGGCGACCGGCATCAACGGGTTATCGAGCGTGGTTGCGCGCGCCGCGGCCCACACCTTTGCCACCGCCAGTTTGTTCAGGAAGATCTCGTCGAGCGACCGCTCCATTACGGTGCGGATCTTCAGCGCGCCGTCGGCGAAGATGTTCAGACTGACGATAATGCGGTCCAGGAACTCCTTCGCGTACCACTGCTGGCTCGCCTGGCGTCGCGCCCACCACCAGGTGAACACGAACGTCGCGCCGGACGTGGTCACGGCGACGAGGACCGTCACCACAATGCGTTTGGTGTACTCGGCGGAAACTTCGGCCTCGTTCAGTCCGAGCAGGAACATGGTGCGCTCCGCTTCGTATGTTTAGGCCGCAACCCCGCGGGAGTTGCGGCTAAACATATCGTAGGGCGCCGCTCGCCGTCACTTGCTGCCGAACAGACCGACCGAGAAGTTGAAGATTTGCCGGTGGTCGCCGTACGCCCGGTGCAGCGGGAACGCGATGTCGAACGCCAGCGGCAACGGCCCCAGCGCCGGCACCGATAGCCGGATGCCCGCACCCACGGAAACCCGGTAGTCGCGGATCTCGAAGTTCCGCTCCACCGTACCGTGGTCCACAAACGCGACCACGAACATCTTGTCATTCGGCAACACCGGAATCTGGTATTCGATCGTGTTCAAGAGCGAGAACGTGCCGCCGATGGACAACTGGTTCTCGACCGGGCCGACCCCGCGGAACGTGAACCCGCGGAAACTTCGGATACCACCGGCGTAGAACCGCTCGAACACTGGCGCGTTCGTACCGGCCACCGCGACCTGCGTGCGGAACCCCAACACGTGGCGCCCGCTGCCGTCCTCGCGGGCCAGATACTTTGACGAGAAGAACTGCGTGAACTCGGCCGTGCCCATCGGGAACGTGTAGTCGCCCAGCACCTGCTCGAATCCGGCGTCGAACACGTTGCCCTTCGTCGGGTAGATGTACGAGTCGCGTGTGTCGCGGTTGATCCCGGCTCGCAGCCCCACCAGGAAGTGTTTGCCGATGTCGTTGGTGATCGCAGGCGTCGCGTACAACGGCACGTCCTTGATGTTGACGCCTTCGACGCGGGTACTCAGCGATGCGGTCCAGATCGGGTCGAGCCGCCGGTCGATGGTGACGCGCCCGCCGTAGCGGTCCTCGTTGTACTCCGCGAACGCCCGGTTGTAATAGTATGCGGACGTGGTCAGGCCGAACGGCGTGTCAAACAGGTACGGCTCGCGGAACGTGGCCGAGTAGCGCTGGAAGTTCGTGCCCGGTGCGGCTTCGAGTCGCAATTCCTGACCGGCCCCGCGGAACGCGCGACCGTAGCGGAAGTCGTCCCAACTCGTCGGGAACCGGAACAGGTCGAAGTTGCGTTCGTTGATCGCAATGTTACCCGTGAGGCCAGCGTCCGAGTTTACGCTGCCGCCGAACACGATCTGACCAGTTCGTGTTTCGCGCACACGCACGCGAATGTCCTTGAACGTGCCGTCCAGTTCGTTCGGCAGCACGTCCACCTGCGGCGGCTCTTCCGGGTCGAAGATGCCGAGCCGCGCGAGTCGCATCCGGGCATCTTCGAGTTTCGGGTACTGAAGAATCTGTCCCGGGCGCAGGTCGAGTTGGTTCATGATGACGCGGTCCTGGGTGATCTCGTTGCCCTCGATGATTACCCGGCCCACGCGATCCGGCGTGCCGCGATCGTTGAGCACGTTGTAGTTCACCTGCACCAACCCCGGCTGCACCTCGGTCCACTGCTCCTCGATGCCGACCGCGTAGCCGCGAAGACCGTAGTAGTCGCGGAGCCGGGTCAGGTCGCGCTGGGCCACGTTGCGGTTGTACCGGTCGCCGTTCTTGAGTTCGGTTACCGCTTCGAGTTTGTTCGTCGCGAATGACTTGTTGCCGTCAATCTGGCGCTGCGTGACGTGGTACTGCGCGCCCTCGACGATGTGGTACACGACGGTGACGTGGCTCATGTCGGCGGAGCGTCGGACCTCCGGCGAGATCTGCACCGCGAGGTAGCCGAGTGACTGGTAGTATTCGACCAGCGCCTTGCGGTCGAGTTCGAGCGTGCTGGGGTTGAACTTGCCGCCAAACGCCCCGATGAACTCCTTCTTGGTCACCAATTGCGTCTTGAGCCGCCCGGTCATCGCGCCCGAGTTGCCGACGAACTCGACGGCGGCCACCTTCACCACCGGCCCCTCGACGATGTCGTACACCACACGTGAGTCGGTCGGCTTGTTTCCCTCGATCAGTTTCACGTCCGCGTAATAGCGGCCATCGTCCTGATACCGGCGGAGGATGGAACTGCGGCCGACTTCGTTGGCCAGTGGGTTCATCGGGTCGCCCTTGCGCAACCCGGTGAGGGTCCGTAAGTCGCTGGGGCTCAGGTGCTGCGCGCCGCGGTACACGATTTCCTGTATCGTGCTCGACAACTCGGTGACGAAGATCGTGACCGTGATGCGGCCGTCGGTTTCGTTGGTTGTGAGGACGCGAATCCCGTCTGGCGTGAACCAGCGCGTGCTCTGGAGTCGGCGCACGTCTTCTTGAATGAGCGCCTGATCGTAGAGCTTGCCGGCACGCGAGTGCATCACGTTCAGGATTTGCGGTGTCGGGTGGATGCGGTTACCAGCCGTTTGGATCTCGGCGATCTGTTTCCCTTGCGGGTTGTCGGCCGCTCTCAGCCAGCCGCGAGCGCCCGCGAACAGCGCAAACGCGAACACGGCGGCAACGAGCCACGAGCGGTAACGACGGCAGGCGGGCATCGGATTCCCCCAGGGACACCTAGCGTTCGGAGCGGCATCTGTGGCGCGAGTGCGGCACATAGACTCGGGAAGATTTTGTGTCAAGATCGTGACGCGCGCGGCCGAAGTGTGGGGGCTTCGCCTGTGTGAGCGCGAAGAAAGGCAAGGCGGGGAAGACAGGGGAAGAGGAAAACGGAAGCAACGTTCAAAGACCAAAGCCCCGCGCCAACCGGCGCAAGGCTTTTGTTTTCACTGTTTTTGGCCTGTTGTCTTTCCTCCTACTCGCCCTCGTCCCCGCACTATCTCTTCACCAGGATCTCGTAGCGGAAGTTGTTGCCGACGTGTGGCTTGTCCCCGGTGGGCGGCGGGAGGGTCAGCGTGAACATGTTGTCGTCCTTCACCACGTACTCGAACGATTGAAGTGTGTACGGATCGTGCGGCACCGGCACGACTTTGATGTCCGCAAGCGACTTGGGTAACTTCCCCTCGTTCGCCGCTGCGTGGAGGCGCACCGCTTCGATGGCCCGCAGCGCCGCGACGCGCCGATTCGTGCGTGCGTGCGCTTCGTAGACTTTTTCGACCGCCGGCATCGTGAGCGCGAACGCCGTGACGATCACGTCGCCGCTGTCCTTCCGAAGTTTGTCGGCCCGCGTGCGGACCTTCGCGAGTTCGGCTCGCGCTTCCGGGAACGGCAAACTGAAGCACTTCGTCTGGTCATCGGTCATGATCCGGTATGCGGTGATCGCTCGTAGCGCGACTACTTGAGCCGGAGGCATCTTCTCAACGGTCGCAGCCGGCCAACCGAGTTCGACGAGGTGCTTGCTCGCGCCTGGCGCGTTGAACACGACGTACCCCGCGAGGGCCAACCCGCCCGGCTTGATGTTCGCGTCGGTGCCCATGTTGTTGAACGCGGTCAGCATCTCTTCGAGCAAGAGGTTCGCCCGCTCCGCGGACACCGGCCCCTTTTCGAGTTGCTTTGCGTTCGGGAACAGGTTGTCGAAGATTCGCCCTTCGCCCTCAAGGGCGCTTCGCGGGTCGAGGATTGGTCGTGGCAGCGTGGTCAGTGCCCAGTACATGTTCGGGCTGTTTGGCCGCTGGATCAGTTGTTCCAGTTCGTTCAGGAAGATGGTGACGATGGCGATGCCGACGAGCGACTGTATGAGCGTTGCTCCCTCGCCCACGTCTTTGCCCAAACGGATGCCGGTCTGGATGTGCTGTACGGCGGAATCGAAGTCGTTCTCCGCGAGCGCGACGCGAACGCGGAGCTTCTGGAACCGTGCGAGTTCGCGGAACGTCTGCACCTCGGTGAGCAGCAGGTCGATGTTCTTCACCGAGATTTTGCTCGCAAGTTCCCAGTCGCAGTGGTTGGCTTTCGCGCCCGCATCGAGCGCGCGGAACGATTGCGAGTAGCCGAGCAGATGCTTCTTCACCTCCGCGACCGGCAGTTTTCCGACCGGTGTGTCTTCCCACGCGATCAGCGTTTCGTTGAGCTTGGTGGATTCCTTCGGGTCACGCGGCCACAACGGGCGGAGGATGTATGCGCGGTGGTAGTCGAGTGCCGCGTTGCCCGGGGTGCGGTCGCGCAGTCTGGGCAGCAGTTCGTACTTGAGTGTTGGGAGCGGTGCCGCGGCCGGTGTCGCGGTGAACTTGCGCACGTCCACCGTGGGCAGGTTCGGTTCTTTGGTGCCGGGCGGAATGTCCTTCGTGGGCGGGTCTTTAGGCTTGGGCGGTTGCGCAGCGGCGACGGTTCCCGCGAGCAGCACGAGCAGGAGAGTGCGAAGCATGTGCTATTCCCCACAAAGAACCAGGGGCTTCAACCCCCAGCGCCGAGTCGAATCGTGAAAGTTCACCGTTCTCCGCGAGTCGGCGGAACGTCCGTCGGAGCGGGAGCCGGGACCGCGCGATCGACGTAGACGATGTGCGGACGTTCGACAACGACCGGCGGGCGCACGAAGAACGCGAGCGCGAACCCGCACGCGGCCGTGGCGCACACGCCCGCGATGACACGCCAGAACGCGAGCGTGCGCGCTTTCGATGCGCGGCCAGCGGCGAACATCAGCGCGTTCCAGTCGAACCCGTGCGGGGCCGGGTCGAGCATCGCGAGCGCAATCGCGAGCGGGTCGGGCGCGTTCGGCGGGTTGTTCGGTGTTGGGGTATTCATTTTGTGTGAGCGGGGCGCTCGGCCCCGAGTTTCTGGCGAAGGATTTCGAGGCCCGCGGCGTACCGCCGGTAACAGGTCGCGGCCGAACTGCCGACCGCTTGTGCGATCTGCTCGAACGTCAAACCGCCCCACAGGTGAGCGACAATGATCTCACGCGTTTCGGCGGGCAAATCCGCGAGCGACGCGGCGGCGGCTCGGGCGTCGATGCCGGTTGGATCGTAGGACGGCGAGAACCACTTGGGCGCACCGTCGGCGGCGGCAGCTTCGTAGCGGTGTCGGCGGCGCGCGGCCCGGCTCGCGTCGATGGCCCCGTTCCGCACCACGCGATACAGCCACGGCAACAGGTTGTCCGGCGGGGTGCCGATGCGGACCAACTTCAGGAACGCGGTTTGCACCACGTCTTCGGGGGTGGCGCACCACTGCCGCGCGTACAGCACGAGTGCCGCCGCACACCGATCAACCAGTTCGGCGAGTTGATTCGGTCCCATTGTGAGAATAACGTCGGCCGGGAGGGGTGATTTCAGGCGAACCCCGGACGCAAGTCCGGGGGTGGGAACGCGCACCCCCGGACTTGCGTCCGGGGTTCGCCTAAAGCAAGCTTATGAAACTCGTGTACCTGGGCGATCAGGCGGTACTGGCGTACCTCGCGGACGAACGCGCCGCGGTGGGGTTCGCCGCCGCGGTGCGCGCCGCGAACCCGGCGTGGCTGTTCGATGTGGTGCCGGCCTACGCGAGCGTTGGCGTCTTCTTCGACGCCGATGTGGTGAGCGCGCGAGAGGTGATGGGCTGGTTGGACACGCTCGCGCTCCCCTCCGCGGACTCCGGGTCGCGGCTAAACGAGCACAGTCGTGCGTTCACGATACCCGTGTGCTATGAGATGCAACTCGACCTGCCCCGTGTGTGCGAACACACCAAACTCACCGCGGACGAGGTAATCCGGCTTCACACTTCGACGACGTACACCGTGTACGCGATCGGGTTCGTGCCGGGGTTCCCATACTTGGGTTACTTGCCGGATGCGTTGTGTGGCGTGGGTCGGCTGCCGAGTCCGCGGGTGCGTGTCGAGCCTGGAAGTGTGGGCCTCACGGGCCGGCAAACGGGCATTTACCCGCTCGCGCGGCCCGGCGGCTGGAATCTCATCGGTCGAACGCCGCTCACGATTGTGGACGTGGCGAGCGGGTTCTTCCCGCTTCGCGTCGGCGACACGGTGCGGTTCGCGCGCATCGACGAAACGCGCTACCGCAAACTGGAAGGCGAGCGCCTCGTCAGTAGTCGCGCCGACTGAACCACCAACACGAGACGCCGAGCATCCAGGCGATGTGGAACAGCGACACGCCGAAGGTGCTGGCTAGTGGAGGCGTTTCTTCGGTACGCACCAATAGTTTTCGCGCAGCCGGGGTGAGCGTGCCGTCGGAAATGGCGCGGCGGACGAGCTGATCGAGTTCGCGGGTTCGCGGGAGGGCGTCGTGCCCAAAATCCACCACGTACTCCTTGAGGAACGACGCCTTAACGTTCGGGCCCGCCTCCGCCAAGGCGTCGTCGGACACGGCCTTGATCTGTCCGAACACGAACAGAAAGAACGCGAACCCGACCGAGATGAGCATGGCCGCGATCGCGCTCCGAGTGAACACGGCCGTTAGCGTGGACAGGGCGTAAAGGATCGCGAAGGTGAACGTGAGCATGGGGATTGCGATGAGGAACGACGGATCCCAGAACCCGGACCGCATGGCCACCACCAGCCAGACCCCACCGACCGTGAACGCGGTCACCAGGAACATGAATGTTAACCCCCCAATGTACTTGAAGACCAGCAACTGGGCCCTCCCAACGGGTTTTGAAATGAGGAGGTCCACGCTCCCCTTGCGGAGCATGTTGGGGATGAAGAACGAAGTGATGATCATGCCGATCAGCAGCGTGAACGTACCGCCGAACCGGTTGATGGCGACATCCTCCATCAGCCACAGGGTTCCGCCGAGCGGGGCGTCGTCGGCCAGGGTGGCCGCGCCGAAGAACAGTTTCGCGCTGTGCGGCCAGCCCTTCACGGCCGATCCGCCAGTCGTCGTCACGTCGAACGTGTAGGTGGGTTCCTCGGTGCTTGCGACACGCGTCACGGTCGCGCTCATGTCGGCGTGCATGAAGAACTGGCTCTTGAGGAATTCTTCCATCTGAGCGCTGGTGACGGCCCGCTGTTCGGCCACCGTGAACTTCGTGGGCAGGGCCACATCGACCCCCTTCGCACCCTTGTTCTTGTTCACCTTGCCCTTCTCGTCCACGCGCACGGTCTCGCCGGTGACGGCCGCCCAGCGCGCGACTGCGGCACGGAACGTGTCCCCCTTCGGCTTGTCGGATTTCCCACCGGCGGCATCAGCCGGGTCGAACTCCCCGCCTCGGTCGGTCTCGCCGCTCACGGTCAGCCGCAACTTATACCCGCTGCCGGACGGCTCCACGTCGGACGTTTTGAAGGTGTTCCGGTTCTCGATCGAGATGGCGCTGCTGCGCCCTTTGTCCGGGACAATGATGTTGAATTGCGGAACGATGGTGCTGAACGCGTCCGCCGGTGGGACCGGGGTGAATGACATGCTGGCGGCGATCAGGATGAGTATCGCCGACAGACCAAGCATGACGTAGATGACGAACCCGTCCACGGCCTCGCGGTACGAGTCTTTCAGGATGGCGAAGAACTGTCGCACTGGATTACTCCCCCCCGCCGACGGGGCGGGCACGCCGCCGCTTGCGGTCCACCCCCGGTTCGGCCCCTTCGACCAGCGTAATGAACACGTCTTCCAGCGACTGCTTCTTCTCGACGATGTGAGTGACTGTCAGGCCGCTCGCCGAGAGCAGTTTCATCACTGGTTCGATGGTCTGCCCTTCGTTGAGCGTCACCTCAAAGTGCCCGGTGGTGCCCGGCAGTGCCAGGACCGCGAACCCGAGTTTGGCGACCGCTTCCAGCGGGAACACCTGCCCGGAGAGCAGCCCCAGGATGAACGTACCCTTCGTCTTGGTCAGTTCCGCGATGGTGCCTTCGCGAACCAGTTTCCCTTGCTGGAGGATGGCGACACGGTCGCAGATCAGTTCGACCTCGCCGAGCAAGTGCGAGTTCAGGAAGATCGTGTGACCCCGCTCCTTGAGCACGGTCATTAGCTCGCGGATCTCGCGTCGGCCCATCGGGTCCACGCCGTCGGTCGGTTCGTCGAGGATGATCAGGTCCGGCTCGTGCATCAGCGCTTGTGCGATGCCGAGCCGCTGTTTCATGCCTTTCGAGTAGGTCTTGATCTTGTAGTGCATGCGCCCGGCGATCCCGACTTGTTCGAGCGTGTCCGGGATGCGTTTCTTGCGCTCGGCCGCGGACACCCCGTACAGGCTACCGTAGTAGTCCATCAGCGAGTAGCCGGTGTGGTAGTTGGGGAAGGCGTGGTCTTCGGGAAGGTAACCGACCTTGCGGCGCGCGCCGACGTCGCCGGCCGGTGCGCCGAGCAGCGACGCCTCGCCGTGCGTCAGCCGGACGATGCCGAGGAGGATCTTGATGAGCGTGGTTTTGCCGGCACCGTTTTGGCCGAGCAGACCGTAGATCTGGCCCTTTTCGACGCGAAGCGATACGCCCTTGAGCGCCTCGATTCGGCCGTAGGTCTTCCACAAATCTCTCGTCTCGATCACCGCCACGGGTGGCCTCCGGGGCTGGGGCGCGTCGGAACCTGTTGGAATCGGATTCGCCGTCACGCAGAAGATATTGACAACCGACTGCGGGAGCAATGGAGTAGTCTGGGTCGAATCGCCCGCACTCTTCTTGAGGAACAACCGTGCCGAAGGTGACCGTCGAAGGTGTGGGGGAGTTTTCGGTTCCTGCGGGCAAGCGGCTCGTGCTCGCGCTCACGGACGAGGCTGGCGTGGACCAACTGCACGCGTGTGGTGGCAATGCCGCGTGTACGACGTGCCGCGTCGAGTTCGTGAGCGGCGAACCGGACCAAATGACCGTCGCCGAGAAGCAGGTTCTCGCGACGAAAGGGTTAACCGGTGTGCGCCTGAGTTGTCAACTCGCGTGCGACACGGACATGACCGTGCGGTGTACGAGCCGGTTCGCGGGCAGCGGGCGGAAGAACGCCGGCTCGCGCCCCGCGGACGAGATCACCCCGCCACCGGTGTGGGTGCCGAAGGGGT
>SXID01000226.1 GCA_005772955.1 Planctomycetia bacterium | reverse complement strand
CAGCGCGGGGACTTCGCTCGACAAGCCGGCGATCGTCCGGTCGTGGATGCGGTCTACAATGAAGCAGCGCGACGCCACGATGACCCTCGATCAGCAATGGGACGAGATATTCGACATCGCGGCCCCTCACTAGTTCGCGTTTACCTGCACCGTGGGAGGCGTGATCGGTGGGTAGCGCTCCACCGGCAACCGGTACAGTGCCATCGCCCCGAACAGCATCGTGATGATGGCGAGGACGTTCGCAAAGATGGGCCGGTCGATGAAGAAACGCGAGATCATGCAGGGACCGCGTGGGAGTGAGGGCGAGTCGCGAGGGCAGCGTTGTTCTTGCCCTCTCCCGCAAGGGGAGAGGGCAAAGAGCAGCCAGAGCCTACTTCTTTGCCTCGACTGGCGGGGTCATCACCCACTCTTCCGGTTTGACGGACGCACCGGGGCGTGCCTGTTGTAACCCGTCGAGGATGACGCGATCATCGGGCTGCAACCCGGCAGTGATAGCGACCACAGACTTGATCGGCCGGCGCGTCGGGAGCAGCGGTTGCCCTTCGACTGGTGCCGCCGGAGTTGGGTTCACGGCGACCCAACTTGGAGGCGTCTTGCCCGGCTCAGGGGCTGGCGCCTTCCATACGGTCGCGCCGACTGTGACGATGCGCTTCTCCACCACGCCGCTCGCGTTCACGACGAACAGGAACCGCCCCTCCTGACCGCTGACGAGACAGTCTTCGGGCAGAACGGTCCGTGGCACCGGGTCGCTCTTCGGCACACGCACACGGGCGAACATGCCAGGGTAGAGCAATCGCACCTTGTTCGCGAACAGCGGGTTGTCGATTCGCCCACGGACGCGGATCGTACCGGTCGCAGTCTCAACGCGGTTCTCACGGAAATCGATGATGCCTGGGTGCGGGAACCCGATTTCGTCGCCGACCCCGACCTCCAATCCGATCTGCTGACCGCTCGGGTCCGGGTGCGACGACTTGATAAGTGCCTTCTGGTACGCGAGGAAGTCGGCCTCTGGCGCGTCGTAGTAGATGAACAGTTCGTCCACCCGCACGATCGTGGTGAGCATCGTCGTATCGGCTAGCACGAGGTTGCCATCGTCCACCAATGTGCGACTGATGCGACCCGCGATCTTCGCCTTGATGTCGGTGTAGCTGAGTTGGATGGTGGCGGTCTTGAGCGTGGCTTGCGCTGCGTCGCGGGTGGCCTCGGCTGCCTTCAACTCGGCGATGCGCACGTCGAGTGTGGCCTGGGCCTTGTCTTGCTCAGTCTTCGATTCCGCTCCGCCCGCGACCGATTTGGTGACACGGTCCAGGTCGGCACGCGCCTGAATGATTTGCGCGTCCCAACTCTTGATCTGTGCCTCGCTCTTCATCAACTCCGCTGTCGCCCGCTTCACTGCGGTCTCGTATTCGAGTTTGTCGATCGTGTAGAGCGGGGCGTCGAACGCGACCTCAGTTCCCTCGACGAACTTCACCGCGGTGAGGAACCCGCGGATTTTCGACTTCACCTCTACGGACTTGGTGGTGTCGAGATATCCGTTGTAGACCCAGTATTCGCGCACTGGTGTGGTCGCGGGCTTGATGACGGTGACAAGCAGCGGGGTTGGTGCCGGTGGCGCGGGCTTCTGCACGCGGCAGCCGACGACGGCGCTCGCGGCGACCAGCACGACGATCCCGATCCAGACTCGGCGCATCGTGAAGTCCCTCGGCGAGGAGCGGGGCAATAGCACATTAGGCACGCCGTGCGAATCGCGCCTGATGTACTTGTATTGCTCGTGAGGTGATCGTCTCAGACGAGCGATACACGAGAATCGCAACGCAACAAGCGGCGGAACACACTCAGTCCTTCTGCTTCCCGCCACCCCAGAGCGGCGCAACGTTCCCTTCGTTCCACTTGTCCCACGCTGTCTGAAGCTCTTTCACTTTTTCCGGTCGCTTCGCGGCCAAATCGGTCTTCTCACCGATGTCATCCGCGAGATGATAGAGGTGCGCCGGGGATGTGCCCTTTCCGCCGTCGGCGACCGCGTCGTACTTCACAAGTTTCCAGTCGCCTCTGCGGATTGCCATCTGCGCGCCGAACCGCCAATAGAGCGCGTCGTGCGGTGCGGCCTTCGCGTCGCCGGTCAGGTGAGGGAGTAGGTTTACGCCATCGAGTTTCCAGTCGGCTTTCGGTTCCACTCCGCCTGCGGCGAGTACCGTGGGGAGAACGTCGAGTTGAATCACGGGGTCGTCGTACACCTTGTCGGCGAGAATCTTCGCGGGCCACTTCACGAAGAATGGCACGCGAATGCCCCCTTCGAGCGTGGTCCGCTTCGACCCGCGGAGGGGTGCGTTCACCGAACCGTTGATGGTAGTACCTTGCATCGTCGGCCCGCCATTGTCGCTGAAGAAGAAGATCAGCGTGTTCTGCTCTAGCTTCTCGTCCTTCAACTTCGCGAGCAGCTTGCCGATGGCTTCGTCCATCGCGAACATCATCGCGGCGTAGGTGCGGCGCTGGTTGTCCTTGATGCCCTCGAATTTCTTCACTCGCGCGTCGGTGGCGTGCATCGGCGTGTGAACCGCGTTGAACGCGAGGTAGAGGAAGAACGGCTTCGCCTTGTTCTTCTCCACGAACGCAACCGCCTCACGGCCGAACGCATCGGTGAGGTACTCAGTCTCGTTCGCGTCCTTGGTTCCCCGGAGGATGGTTTCGCCCTTACCCTTGTCGGGGAAGTACGAGTGCGCGCCGCCGAGGAATCCGAAGGCGTCGTCAAACCCGCGCTTTTGCGGGTGCTTCTCGTTCGCGCCGAGGTGCCACTTTCCCACCCAACCTGTCGCGTAGCCCGCAGATTTCATGCGGTCCGCGAGCGTCGTCTCGGTGAGCGGCAGTCCCGCGGTTCCCCCGGCCGGGTTGAACTCATGCCCGAACCGAGTCTGGTAGCGCCCGGTGAGCAGCCCGGCGCGCGTAGGCGAGCAGTATGGGCCGGAGACGTAACCGTTCGTGAATCGCACGCCGGCTTTCGCGAGGGCGTCTAGGTTCGGGGTTGGGATGTCCTTGCAGCCGTGCGCGCCCACGTCCGCGTAGCCCATGTCGTCACCGACGATGACGATGACATTCGGCTTCTCCGCCGAGAACAGCGTAGTGGAGCCGGACACCAGCAAGCCGATCACGAGCGTGAACCGAATCATGGTGAAAACCTCCGCTTCGGCGCCCGCGTTGTGCGTGGCGGGAGTGGCAAGAGTACACCACATTCTTCGAGACTGGGTGGGGATATGATTAGAAATCGAAGTTGGCGCGAATTCCGTAGAAGTCCGCAGCACCCTCGCGCCCGGCTTGAGGTGTGTGGAACGCGCGAATGTAGTTTGCCGTGAGCCGTGTGTACGGGTTGAGATACCAGTTCACGCCGACGGTCAAGTCGGTGAGACGACCGCCGCGAACGACACCGTTGCTGAGATCGAGGTGCGAGAGGCGGACGGCCAGTTCCCACGCACCCGGTCCGCTGCCGAAGCCGCGCGTGTCCTGCCGGATGAAATCCCGGAGCGGGGAAATGCGCTCGAGCGTGCCCGTACGGCGACGATAGGCGCGGTTCTCGCCGGTGAGGAACACGCTTCCCATCGCGTACCACGAGTGGAAGCAAACCGCGCCGGCGGCCTTCGTGTCCACTGGCACGACGACGTATTCCGACTGTGCCGAGAACCGACCGCGAACGAGCAATGCTTCGACCCCGACGAGTTGGTAGAAACTCGCCGCGATGAGGCTCGTGTCCACGAAGTTCGGGACGTTAGGGACGGCGGCGCCCAGTCGCACTTCCGGGCGGACCGCGAACTGCACTTCATCGTTTTTCGTGGCTCGCGCGGAATATGCCACGCCGAGGTGGAACAGGTCGCGGCCCGCGCTCTCCTCGTCGTACCACGCGAGGTACGTCACGCGCCCGGTAACCGCGGCACGGAAGTCGTTGCCGCTGGAGTCACCGAATACGTCGCTATCAGTGTGGAACGCGCCGATTGCCCAGGTTCCGCGCTGGTCGGCGAACGTGTTGTTCGCCATCGTGCCGAGGTTGCGACCCGGCGAGATCGGATCGCTCGTCAGCGAGCGTTCCAGGAAAGTGAGGAACCGGTTCTGACTGTACTGTTCCAAACCGAATGGCTCGAAGAAGTACCCGACACGCGCGCGACCCAAGCCCGGCACATCATTCAACCCCACGAAGGCGTCGAGGAACGATGGTCGCCCGCTGAGCGCGAAGTCCAACGCGAGCCGGTACTCGATGGGCCCGTAGTCGCCGAACACGCCTAATCGGGCGCGACGGAACACGGCGCCGTCTGGAATGCTGCCGACCGCGGCGCGATTCGCGGCGTCCTGATCGGACCAGATGGAATCCGCCTGAATCTGGAACGTCCAGTTGATGCTCGGCTTCATCGCGGCATCCGCAGCCTTCTGCTTGGCCTTCTTCAATTCTCCTTCGAGGTCCGTGACTCGCCGCATGAGATCGGTAAGCGGGTCGGGGGGCGCGTGGGGCGCCAGTTCGCTGGCTCCCACGGACGACGAGATCGCTGGCGGTTCCTGGGCGACACCCGCGCTCGCGGTCAGCACGCAAAGCATGAACGCGACCGTGGGCAGAAACAACCCGCGTCCCTGTGGTAATTGTTGGCTTCCGAGGAACATTTGCCGCTGATTAACAGGTACTTCGCAAAAGGTCAACGTTACTGCGCGGGGGTAGCAACGATTCCCGGTGATATTCCTCTTGGCCCTGGTGAACTGGTGAACTTGGAGAAACTCTCTTCAGCATCGGTGTTGCATGGAGAAGGAACCCCAGGAACCTTTGCTACCCCTGCACGGTGAACCACGATCTGGACTCGGCGCGCCGTGCGCGGTACGCTTGATTTCTTCCGACTTTCCAACCGTCCCGCCTGACCACGGCTCATCCCCATGCGCATCGGTTTCCTCTCTGCGGTTCTGATGCTTTTCTGGGTCACCTGTGCCAACACACCCGTCGCGTCCGCAGCGCCCCCAGATGCGACCGCGCACTTCGAGAAGAAGGTGCGGCCGGTGTTGGTCGAGAAGTGCGTCTCGTGTCACGGCCCCGATAAGCAGAAGGGCGGGCTGCGTGTCGATTCGCGCGCGGCGCTGCTCGCTGGAGGTGAACGCGGTGCGGCTCTTGTACCCCGTAAGCCAGCTGAGAGTCTATTGCTCCACGCGCTCGCACATGACGGCGAACTGAAGATGCCGCCGAAGAACAAACTCCCGGCTGCGGAGATTGCGGCGATCAAGGAGTGGGTGCAGTCGGGCGCCCCCTGGCCGGACTCGGGGGCAACGACTTCGCCCCCGAAAAGCGGCGAGCGTGTGTTCACGCCCGAGGAGAAAGCGTTCTGGGCGTTCCAACCGGGGAAGCGCCCGCCCGTGCCGAAGGTTGCCGACCCCGGATCGCGAGTCGCGAATCCGATCGATGCGTTCCTGCTGGCGAAGTTGAGTGGCACCGGGTTGTCACTCGCAGCGCCAGCGGACAGACGCACGCTCCTCCGTCGGCTCACCTTCGACCTCACTGGCCTACCACCGACGTCGGCCGAAGTGGAGTCGTTCCTCGCGGACGAGACGCCGAAGGCTTACGAGAAGGTTGTCGAGCGCCTGCTTGCTTCCCCCGCCTACGGTGAGAAGTGGGGTCGCCGGTGGCTCGACGTGGCCCGCTACGCCGACAGCAACGGCATGGACGAGAACCTCGCGTACGTGAATGCCTGGCGATACCGCGACTACGTCATCAAGAGCTTCAACGTGGACAAGCCGTACGACCAGTTCGTTCGTGAACAGATCGCCGGCGACCTGCTTCCCGACAGCACTGGCGCGGAGCGTGCCGACCGGTTGACCGCGACCGGGTTTCTCGTGATCGGGCCGAAGATGCTCGCCGAGGACGACCCGGTGAAGATGCGGATGGACATCCTCGATGAGCAACTCGATACGCTCGGTCAGGCGTTCATGGGCCTCACGCTCGGCTGCGCCCGGTGCCACGACCACAAGTTCGACCCGATCACCGCGAAGGACTATTACGCGCTCGCAGGCATCTTCTACTCGACCAAGACGATGCGGAACCACACGGTCGTGGCTTCGTGGAACGAGCGTCCGATCGGCACCCCGCAGTCAGCCGCGGGCCTGGCCGAGTACGAGAAGAAAGTGACCGTGGCGAAGGCCACACTCGCGACTGCACGAAGCCCCGCCGCTGCGGCCGTCGCGGGGTTCGCGGTGGCCCCGCTTGTCGCGAACCTTCGCGAAAAACTCGCGGCGATCGAGAAGGCGAGGCCGCCAGCGGCTGAGTCGATGGCGGTCGAAGACGCGAAAGGGGAGAACCTGCGCGTGCATCTTCGCGGAAACCATCTCACACTCGGCGTGGAAGCACCGCGAGCGTTTCCGCGCATCTTTGCCAGCGGCACCCAACTGTCACTCGGTTCGGACCGCAGCGGACGCCGCGAGTTCGCGGAGTGGCTCACGCGCCCGGAACATCCGCTCACGGCCCGAGTCATGGTGAACCGCATCTGGGCCGGGCACTTCGGCGCGGGACTGGTGCGCTCCGTGGATAACTTCGGCCGGCTCGGTGAGCGGCCCACGCACCCCGAACTACTCGATTGGCTTGCGTCGGAATTCGTGAGCGTGAAGTGGTCCGTCAAGCACATGCACCGACTGATCGTCACGTCGGCGGCCTACCAGATGAGTTCGACGACGGAACCCGCGGCGCTCCTGAAAGACCCGGACAACCGGTTGCTTTCGCATTTCAGTCGGCGCCGGCTCGACGCAGAAGAGATCCGCGACGGGATGCTCGCCGTGTCCGGGCTGCTCGACCCCACGGCGGGTGGGTCGCTGCTCAAGGCGAACCCGCGGCAGTACGTCACCGGTACGGGTAGCCGCAACTACGACAGCTACGCCCACAACCGCCGCTCGGTGTACCTGCCGGTGATTCGCAGTGCCGTCTACGACGTGTTCCAGACACTCGACTTCCCCGACCCGTCCGTCACGAACGGTCAGCGGACTGCGACCACGATCCCCACGCAATCGCTCTTCATGCTCAACAGCTCGCTGGCGGACCAGACCGCAGAGGCGTTCGCGAAGTCGATTCTGTTGGTGAAGGGCGACGACACGGATCGCGTGCGTGGTGCCTACCGCCGGGCGTTCGGTCGTTCCCCGACGGCACGGGAAGAGGCCAGGGTACTCGCGTACCTGCGGAATTCAGAAGAGGCCGCCGATCCGAAACTGACGGCCGAGGGGAACCGACTGCGGGTGTGGCGCGGGCTGTGCCGGGTTCTGCTCGCATCGAACGAGTTTGTTTTCGTGGAGTGAGTGTGATGTTGCTACACAATCGCCGAGAAATGCTCCGTACCAGCGCGCTGGGCTTCGGCGGGCTGGCGCTGGCCGACCTGCTCGCGGCGGCGGAACCCGCGCCCGCGCCGCGCCTGGTCGGGGCACGCGACCCACTCTCGCCGCGCGCACCGCACTTTCCGGCGCGGGCGAAGCGTGTGATCTTCCTGTTCATGCACGGCGGGCCGTCGCAGGTGGACACCTTCGACTACAAGCCGAAACTGATCGCCGACGACGGCAAACCGCTCCCGTTCGCCAAGCCCCGGGTCGTGTCGAGCGCCACCGGGAACCTGCTGAGATCGCCGTTCGCGTTCAAGCAGCACGGTCAGAGCGGCGCCTGGGTGTCGGAGTTGTTCCCGCACATCGCGAAGGGCGTGGACGACCTGTGTTTCATCAAGTCGATGCACGGGTCGAACTCGCGGCACGGCGGCGCGCTGCTCGAACTGCACACCGGTTCGGACACGTTCGTGCGGCCGAGCATGGGTTCGTGGGTCACCTACGGTCTTGGTACAGAGAACCGTGACTTGCCGGGTTACGTCACGATCTGTCCGACGCTCACACACGGCGGCGTGAACAACTACTCGTCCGCGTTCCTACCGGCAATGTACCAGGCGACGCCGCTCGGAAATGCCGGCACTGCGTCGAGTCTGGCGACGGTTCCCTTCGTGAAGGGAACTACGACCGCGGCGCAACAGCGGTTGGAACTTGACCTGCTCGCCGACCTCGACCGCGAGCGCACCACCGCGTCCGACGCGGCTACCGAGGGGCGCATCCAATCGTTCGAGATGGCGTTCCGCATGCAGAACGCGGTGCCGGCCGTGCAAGACCTTTCGAAGGAGACCGCGGAGACGCACAAGCTCTACGGGATCGACGAGAAGGCGACGGAGAACTTCGGCCGGCAGTGCCTCATGGCCCGCCGGTTCGCGGAGGCGGGCGTGCGGTTCGTGCAGTGCACTCACAGTTACAAGTGGGACCAGCACGACAACCTCAAGAAGGACCACACGAACAACGCTCGCGAAGTGGACAAGCCGATCGCGGGGCTACTCAGCGATCTCAAGCACCGCGGACTGTTGAAGGACACGCTTGTAATCTGGGGCGGCGAGTTCGGTCGCACGCCGGTGGCGCAGGGAAAGGACGGGCGCGACCATAACCCGCACGCGTTCACGATGTTCCTGGCCGGCGGTGGGGTGAAGGCCGGGTACTCTCACGGTGCGACCGACGACTACGGCTACTTCGCGGCGGAGGACAAGGTTCACGTCCACGACCTGCATGCCACGATCCTTCACCTGCTCGGTCTCGATCACCTGAGACTCACGCACCGGCACGCGGGCCGAGACTTCCGCCTCACCGACGTTCACGGACAGGTGGTCAAAGACCTGTTCGCATGAGCGGAGGCGTCGTCGATGTTGGGGAGAGTCTACCCTCGTTTTGGTGGGATGGTGGCGGACCACACCGGAGAATGGACATGACCCGTTCGGCAATGGTTACCATTGTCACGCTCCTGCTGGCCTCACTTTCAGCATCGGCCGACGACTGGCCCCGGTTCCGTGGCCCTAACGGAACCGGTGTCTCCGAGGCTAAACTGCCCGCTACGTGGACCGACAAAGATATCGCCTGGAAGACCGACCTGCCGGGGTCAGGGCACTCCAGTCCCGTCATCGCGGGCGGGAGAGTCTTCGTGACGGCAGCGGACGCGAAGACGGGTACGCGGTTCGTGGTGTGCATGACGCTCGCGGACGGCAAGACCGCGTGGACGAAGAAAGTAGACGCGAAGAAGTACCCGTCCCACGCCCGCAACAGCTTCGCGACCTCGACTCCGACCGCCGACGCGGAGCGGGTGTACTGCCTGTGGACTACACCGGAGAAGGTGGTCGTTGTCGCGTACACTCACATTGGGGAACTGGCCTGGGAAGTGGATCTCGGAGCGTACAAGGGGAACCACGGAGGAGGCGTCTCGCCGATTCTCGTCGGCGGTGTGTTGATTGTCGCCAACGACCAGGACAACGGCGGATCGGTGATCGGACTCGACGCGAAGACCGGTAAAGAACTCTGGAACGTTCCACGCAAGGGAAAGAACGCGACGTACTCGACCCCGTGTGTATTCGAGGCGAAGGGCCGCCCCGCCGAGGTTGTACTGACGAACTGGACACTCGGCGTCACGTCACTCGACCCAAAAACCGGGAAGCAGAACTGGTCGGCCGCGGTGTTCGACGTCGCCACCCAAGAGCGTGCCATCGCATCCCCGATCGCGGCCGGAGATCTGGTATTGGTGACGAGCGGGTTCGTTACCGGGAAGAAGGAGTTCGTGGCGCTACGGGTCGGGCCAGACAGTGCCAAGGAGGTCTGGCGACGGACTCGCGAGGTGGCCTACATGCCGACGCCGCTGGTGAAGGGCGAGCGCGTTTACCTGTGCAGCGAGCAGGGATTCGCGACGTGCCTGGAACTCGCGACCGGCAAGGAACTCTGGCAGGAACGTCTGGCAGGCACGTTCTCGGCGTCCCCAGTGTGTGCGGGGAACAATATCTACTGCGTCTCGGACAAGGGCGACGTTTTCGTGCTGGCCGCGAAGGACTCGTTCGAGCAACTCGCACGAGTCCCGCTCGGGGGTCCGTCCCAGGCGACCCCGGCCATCGCCGGCGGCAAGATCGTGTTCCGTACCGACAAGAGCCTGATCGCCGTTGGCAAGTAAGCGCGAGGCGCGACGGGTCACGGTTTGCCGCCGCGGTCCTTGAGGCTCACAAGGTACGCGATCAGGTCCACGAACTCCTGCTCAGTCAACCGCTTTTCCACAGCTTCCGGCATCGTACTCAGCGGTATCGTTCGCTGGGCGGCGATGTTGGCCTTTTTCACTTCGTGCTTCTTCCCTTCGGCATCGGCGAGCGTCAGCGTGGTGTCGGTTTCCATCACCTTGACGCCTGTCAGCACGCGGTCGTCATTCGTTTCTACTCGGAGCGTGGCGAAGCCTGGCACCACGGCCCGGTTCGGTTCCAGAATCGACTCAACGAGGTAGACGCGTCCGAAGCGGGCGCCGATGCCGGTCAACTCCGGGCCGATCGCTTCGCCCTTGTCGCCGACGCGATGGCACTTGACGCAGAGTGACTTTTCGGTGTCGAAGAAGACCTTGCGCCCGCGTTCGGCGTCGCCCGCTCGCGCGAGCGCCGCCTGCGTGAGTTTCTCGTGCACGTCGGTTCCGCTCTTTCGGCGGAAGCTCAGATGAAAGTCGGCCACCGCTTGCGGCTTCGCGGCCACCTGAACAAGCAACCGGTTCGGCCCCTTCGCCAACTCGCCTGCAAACCGGGTCGAGGCAGTGGGTTTGTCGGCGCGGCGATGAATCGACTTGCCGTTGAGCCATACATCCAGCACAGCGGCACCGTCCAGTAGGAACTCGACAGCGGTTGCTTCGGGCATCGCGACATCCGCGAAGCCGACCCAGACTCCATCGGCAGGTTCTCCTTCGGTCAGGGCGAGCTTCACGCGCCAATCGGGAGCGGGGGCAAGTACGGATCGCCAGCCGGTGATGGGTGATGACTTCGGGTCGATCACTGCCTCCGGGATCGCGACGAGTTGCCCCAGAGACACGGCGTTCTTGGCCAGGACCGCCCCGCTAACTTGCCAGTGAATCAGTGTGCTACTTGAGCCGTGAACTTCGGCGATGATTTGGCGCACTTCACGCCGCTTTTCGGCGGGAAGGTTCCTGCTATCGGCCCAAGTGTGAAGCACACGCACCGCCGCCGCGAGGGCATCGGCCGGAGGCGCGCGTCGGGCGAGCGCGCCTACAGCGGTAGCTTGTTCCGGGCCGCCGAGTTCTCCGAGGTAATCCAGCGCGGCGAGTTGCGTAACACGATCACTAATGGCAGCAACGGCCAACGTCAAAGCGCGCGGTTCGCGAGATCGTCGCAGGGCGTCGAGGCTGGCAGCGCGCACGCCCCTGTCGGGTTCAGCGGCCAACTTCAGAAGCGGCTCGACCGCGGTCTTGACCAGCAACTTGCCCGCGGCGCTGGCCGCGGCGCGGCGGACGAGCGGTTCGTTGTCCCCGAGAAGTTTGAGCGCCGGTTCCTTCCCTTCGGCCGCGCCGATTTCCCCGAGCGCCTCGATTGCCGCGGCGCGAATCTCGGCCGACTTCGATGCGGTGTGTGGAGCGAGCAACGCGGCGACTCCATCGAGCTTGGGGTATCGCCCGACATGCCGAAACACTTCGGCCAGCACTGGTCCGTCTTCCAGACCGCGCGCCAGAGGAAGCAACAGACCGGCACTGTTCGCGTCGAAGCCGGCGGACAAGATCGCGAGCGCGCGAAGCCGGTTCGCGTTGCTGTGCGCCTTTGCGCCGACCACCGTTTGAAGCGCGCTCGCGCTCTCAGATGCGGGCAAGTCGCGGAGTGACTCCAGTAGC
This sequence comes from Planctomycetia bacterium, assembly GCA_005772955.1. Lineage (GTDB taxonomy): Bacteria > Planctomycetota > Planctomycetia > Gemmatales > Gemmataceae > Gemmata. The sequence continues at coordinate 28,222 of SXID01000226.1, read as the reverse complement.
ACTGCGACGACTTCTTCGCCGCGTTCCTCGCCTAACCAATTCTTGAGCGTCGCCGCGTGGAACGGCACCTTCTCACGCTGCATCCGTTTCAGTATCGCGAGCCGCACGGTGCGGTCGGTGTCAGCGAGCGCTCCGTTGAGTGCGCCCGCGATGGCGGTCGTGCGATCCCAATCGACGGCGTTCGCTGGTCGCGGTCCAGGGCGGTAGCCCCAGTACACCCACGGTCCCGGTTTGCGGTGAACGCGGCTCAGCGCGTCCGCGTAGCCCAGGCGACGCGCCGCGTCCGTGTCGGACTTCAACCGCTCGATCAACCCATCTATCACGGCGTCGTCGTGTTGCTCCATCACTGCGCGGAGCGCGATCGCTCGCAACGCATCGTCGGTGGGCCGGTCGAGGAACTTCAGAACGGTGGGCCAGTTCCCGGCGTGGCGGAACGCCTGCATCGCCGCGTGCGCGAGTGCCGCGTCGGGCTTCGTCACGTGTTTGGCAATCCAGTTTGGTGCGCCAGTCCACTTCAACCGCGTGAGCGCGATAATCACCTCGCGCTGCGTGCGTGCGTCGGCTCCTTCCCCCAGTGCGGCAAGTTTCACCGCGAGTCCGGTGTCCCCCGGTCCCGCGTCGAGTCGGTGTTTAACGAGAACCGGATCACCGACGTCACCGAGAGCGCGAATCGCCTGAATCCGAACTGACGGGTCGGGGTCGGATTTCGCTAGCGTCAACAGCGGTTCCGCGGCGTTGGTGTTGTCCCAGCGGGCGAGGAACCAGATCGCGTGCGCGCGGGCACGCGGCCCGAGTTTGCCGTTGGCGACCCCCGCCCGCATCGTCTTCAATCCGGCTTCGCCGTCTCCCTCCAACTCCAGTTGCGCGTCGGTTCGCGCGTAGTAACTGTCCGAATCGAGCCGTGCGACGGGGTCGTTCGCGGCGGGCAGTTTCGGCTCGTCCTTCGGCTTCTCCGTTGGAGCGACGCGGTAGATGCGCCCGCGCCCGCGTTTCGGGCGCTGGCCGTCCGCCCAGTCGGAAATCATCAGGGCACCGTCGCGCTGAACGACGATGTCCGTCGGCTTGAACCCGTAGGGGTCGTTCTCGGCGGCGACCGCGAACTCGACTTCTTTCACGGGACCGAAGCCGCTGCCCGCGGGCAGCGGGCTGTACCGCACGATGGACCGACCCCACTCGCAGAAGAACAGGTCGCCGCGATACTCCTTCGCGAATGCGCGTTCGAGGTAGCACACGCCGCCAGCGGAGGAGCCGAGGCCGAGGTCGGCAATCGGCGGCAGCGTTTCGCCGGGGCGGTCGGCGTAGAGGTACGGGTAGCCGTGATCCGCACCGAAGAAGCTGTGACAGACGCGAATCCTGTACGTGCCGCCGTCGTTCTCGTTGTCGCGAACGAAGACGTTCAGCTCCGCGTCGAGCGCCACGTCGTAGATGTTCCGCAGACCGGTGGCGAAGATGTGCAGGTCGCGTCCGTCGGGTCGGCAGCGAAGAATCCCGCCGCCGTTGAGGATGAGTCGGTCGCCTTCCGGTCGCTTCACGTCGGTGCCGTTGTCGCCCATCGCGAGGTACAGCCACCCGTCATGGCCGACGGTGACGCCGTTCGCGCAGTGCAGTCGTGTCTTGTTCTCTTCCGGTGTCAGCCCCAAACCCTTGAGCAAGTCCTGTCGAAAATCAGCGACACCGGTGCCTCTGTTGTCGCGAAGCGACGTGAGGAATGGGGCGTGCATGACGTACACGCTTCCGCCGTGGTACGCGATCCCCTGGATGGAGTTGAACCCTTTCGCGTACACCGTGGACCTGTCCGCGTAGCCGTCGCCGTCGGTGTCTTCGATGAGTCGGATCTCGTCGCGACGAATGATCTCTTCGCCCAACCCGGTCACGTAATCCACCGCGACGAACAACTGGTTCGCCTTCGGCCCGGCCGCGATCCCCGACGGGTACTCGATGAGTGGATCGCAGGCGAACAGCGTCGCCTTGAATCCGGCTGGCACCTTGAGCGGCGGGAACCGTTTCTCGGTCTGCGGCCCGGTGCGCGGCAGTTCGTCACCGCGTCCACCGTGGCCGGCGTAAGCCGCGACGAAACAACCGAGTGCCACGCCGATACGGAGAGAGGTCACGGCAGTCGCCTCCGAGAAGAACACGTGGCACTGCGCGGAGACGCGCCGTTGCGAAGAATCGGCACCGGCGCGTTTCCTCGGCGGTTACTCGGAGATGTTCGCGAGGTAGTACTCGTACTTCTTGCGTGCTGAAAACTCATCGACCATCAGGGTCTTCTGCTTCGCGGTGAGCGTGTCGATCTCCTTCTCCTGATCGGAGAGCTTCTTGAGGTAGGTCGCGTACACCTCGGCTTCCTTCGGCGTCTCCCGAAGGTTCTTGCGGATGCGGTCCTGGTCGATGCTGAGCCGCTGCAGGTCCGCGCTGACCTGATTGAGTTCGCGCAGAGTCACGTCCCACTCACCCTTGATCTTCAGCGCATCGTTCAGCTTCTGCTTGAGGGCGGGGCTGGCCTCACTAAGTGAGATGAAGTAGCGGATCTGGTTTTCGGCCCCGTTGGTCAGGCTCACCGTCTGGCTAACGTCCTTCTCTTCCTTGACAGTGAAGGACTTGGTCTCCCCGGCCTTGATCGCGTGCTGGAAGCGGAAGACCTCGGGCGTGTCCTCGACCGGCTTCGGGGTGTCCACGAACTTGAACTGTTGTGTGGTGCGGTTCGGATGCTCGAGCAACAGCGTGCGGTCCGTCTGCGAACGGTTCACGACCTTGTAAGTCGTCTCTTCGGTCACCTTCGTCACTGTTGTCACGATGCCCCTCACCGCCTTGATTGAAGTGATCTTCTGCGTGCCGGCGCCGGCCTTCGGGTCGACTTCGGTGCCGAGGTCGATGGCGTAGGAGAGCAGTCGCTCTTCGTTTGGCTGCACGTCGAGTACGCGGGTGTCGCCTGCGTAGACGCTCCCCTCGAACACCGTGATCGGGCCTTGATTGAGATGTGCGCCACTCGTGTTCTTGAAGCGCAAGCCCAACAGCGGGTGCTTGGCCTGTACGTTCGCGTTGTAGATCGAAACGCGCGTGCCTTCGATGTCCTTGCCCACGATCGGTAGCAGCGCGCTCTTCTGACGCGGCAGCGTAACGGGGTGGTCGATGGTGTACTGGTAGAAGTCGCCCAGTGCGCCGGCGGTCGCCGCGTTGCCCACGCTGCCCGTGCCCATGCGCTGCGCCAGTTCCGCCGCGTTCCTCTTGGCGAACTCGGCGTTCGGGTCATTGGGCTTGACCCCGAATCCCCTCCCAAATTCACGAGCCTGGGGCGCGAACCCCTGCGCCGCGCCGGCACGGAGACGCGTCCCGTCTGTATCCTTGAGAGCCTTCTGCTTCTCCTCGACGGCCTCGCTCTGGTTCTGCAAGGCTAACTCGGTGTCTGTGCCGAAGCCGCCGCGGTACGTCACCGGCCGCAGCGACGCGAACACCTCCGGTTCCACAGTCGGCCGGTTGATGTAGAGCGGGTTATAGAGGTCCATCTTGAAGGAGATGGGCCGCCCGCTGACAAGCGCCATCTTCACCCCGTTCCAGTCTTCATCGGTGGGATTCTCGACCATCGCCCAGCCTTGCAGGTACGGCTTGTCCTTCTCAGCCATCAGCAACCGATAGGAGGTCTTCCAGATGGGTGCCTCGATGACGTAACCGACCTGAACCTTGCGTTTGCCTTCGCCCGCGAAGTGTAACTGTACCGCCTTCTTCTGTGAATCGTGCGACAGTGCCAGAACTTCGAGCGCGCGACGGAATTCGCTCTCGATGATCGGGTTGCTAAACCGGAGGCTCTGGATGTCGGTCATCTTGACGGCGCGCACGCCTTCCGCGCACCACATGTTCAGCACTTCCACTTCGACGGTCTGCGCGCCAGCGGGAACCCTCTGGTGTTCGACGCCGACGATGGTGCCAGTGAGTTTGCCGGGTTGGTTCGCCGCGGTCGCGCTGATCGCGACTTCGATGCGCTCTCCACGCATCTGCGAGACGATCCCCGCGAACGTCGGGTTGCCGTTCAGGTTAATCGCGAAGGAGGACAGAGTGCGTGCGATCGGCTCGCGCGAGTCGTAGCTCACGGCGCTGATGCGCCCGGTCTTGCTGAAGTCTTCGAGAACCATGCTCTTGAGCAGGTCGTTGATGTCCGATTCCGGGAACGTCAGATCGACACGAGCCTCGCCATCGACTTCGCCAGAGCGTGAGAAGTACCCGACGCCTGAGTTGAACAGCACGACGCGGGTCAGCGGGAGCGTGGTCGTGGGCTTCAGGTCTTGTTTCGCTTCGCCCGCCGCGCCCAGGAACTTGTCCGCACCGGCACCTGCCACGACGCCCAGCGCGCCCGCGACCGGAGCCACCAGCAGCCACTTGCTTGCCATGATTCGTCCTCAAGTTAGGAGTGCCCCAGATGGGGGAGTGAAGGTCGAACGGTGTTCGCGCGACATGCGCGATCATACCCGTGAACTGATCCTCATGGGAACGGGGTTCACGGGCGGCTGTTACACGTCGACCGCGTGCCACCGTTCGCTTTGGTCCGCATCAATCGAAGGCCGCCGCGATCGCGTTCGACAGGTGGACGAGTCGCCAGGGTGCCCTCGAACGCAAGTAGTTCGTGAGTAGGATGCAGAAGCCCTGCGTCTGCGGGTCCATCCACACCACGTTGCCCGCAGAGCCAGTGTGGCCGAACACCCGTCGGTCCAGAAGGTCGCTCCAACTGTCCGGCATCCCCTGATGGTTGAGCCGCCAGCCGAGGCTCCACGGCTGAGTACGGCGCACCGTTTCCGGCATGTCGGGCATGTCGTCCAACCGGTTACTCGTCATCGCGCGAACCGTGGCTGGGGACAGCAACCGCACGCCGTTCACCTTGCCACCGGCAAGCATCATGGCGCAGATCACGGCGACATCCTCGGGAGTGCTGAACATCCCGCCCGCTGGCGACCCGAATTCCTGCCAGTAGGTACTGTTCCAGCCGCCTTCCTTGTCTTTCTGGTAATCGGGCACCGTCGCGCGCACTAGTCGTTCACGGGTGAACCCCTGCGAGCCTAGCCCGGTGGACCTCAACCCCAGGGTGTCGATGATTTCGCGATGTACGAACTCGCGGACCGACCGTCCCGACAGACGCTGGATAATCTCGGCGACGAGAAGCGTGCCCGCGCTGGCGTAACTGAACTTGGTGCCCGGCTTGAACGACAGTTCGGCCTTGATCGACCCCTCGATGAACTTCTTCAGAGGGGACTGTTGTTGCCGCAGTTCTGAGTTGTTAGGCAACTCGTCTGGCAGCCCCGACGTGTGCGTGAGCAGGTGTACGACCTGCGCGTCTTCTTTGCCCCCGCCGGTGAACTCGGGGATGTATCGTGTGACTTTGTCGCTGAGGTTGAGTTGCCCACGCTCGACAAGGAGCATCGCCCCCATGCAGATGACTGGCTTTGTGACCGACGCGAGGTAGAACATCGCGTCCTTGCGGATCGGTTCGGCATCTTTCTCCGGCCCCTGCCGGCCGAAGAACCGCGGGGCGACCGTCTTGCCGTTGCGGCCGACGAGGATCGCCCCACCTGGCACCGGGGCGTCCCTACCCGTGGTCCACTTCTCCATCAGGTCGTAGGCGACCTTGAGTTGCTTAGGGTCAAGGCCGATGTCCTCGGGTTTCACTTGGGGCAAGACCACCTTCGCACCTGGCGCGTCCGCTGCAGCCGAAACGTTGTGAGTTATCATTGCGCCAGCAGCGACGGCAGCGGTCCCTAGCAGTTCGCGACGGTTCGGGTCCGTTCGATCGTTCATCGTGTCGGTCCTCTCTGGATTCGGCAGGTGCAGTGGGTGCCCAGGAGTGCGGTGGCGAACGACTCCTCTTCCGGGGTGAACCGCGAGAAGATGCTCGACGGCGCGAGCAGGATCATCTTCCGCTTCGCGTGGCGCACTGCAACTGCTAATCGTGGACCGAGCAAGATCGCTTGAGAGCAGCGGGAACGTGACTGCCGCGGAGGATCTGTCAAGCAACAGACCCCGGACACGCAATCCGTACAATCAGCGACACGCGGTTCGTCGTGGACGGTAATGTTATTCGTGAGATGTCCGCGTGTGATCCATCCCTCCCAACAGCCCGACCCACGATGACTCGAATCGTTTCCACTCTCCTTGTCGTAGCTTTTCTTCTCGTTTCGCAAAACGCGTCAGGGCAAGACCTCCCCACCTCGTTCAAAGTGAAGGTCACGCCGCTGATTGCGGCGCACTGCGTCGAGTGCCACGGTCCAGACGTGCAGAAGGCGAACCTGCGGCTGGACAACTTACCGCCCGATCTTCGCGACCAACGCACGCTGGCAACCTGGGCGACCGTGTACGACAAGCTCTCGAGCGGCGCGATGCCGCCGAAGAAGCGCGAGCGGCCGGAGAAAGCCGCACTCGAAGCCGCGACCGGTTGGTTGCGGAAGGAATTACACGCGGCTTCACTGGACCGCCAACAGAAAAACGGCCGGGTTGTCGTCCGGCGGCTCAACGGCACCGAATACGAGAACACGATTCGCGACCTCCTCGGCACCAACGTCAATCTCAAGGAACTGCTTCCCGAAGACAACTCGGTCGCGGGGTTCGACAACGTCGGGGCTGTGCTCGAGGTGTCGGCCACACACCAACTGCTGTACCAGGAGGCCGCGGAAAGGGCGGTGATGTCGGTCGTGCCACCGCACCCGCCTATCCCATTCAGCGACAAGCGGACGGGTAAGGAGATGTCCGAGAAGGGGCCGAACTTCCGGCAGACGCTGACCCGTAGCTGTCTACTCAAGGACGACGCGCTCATCGTCTACAGCAAGTTGCCACGATACGGGCTGTGCAGCACGGCTCCGGTGCCCGCGACGGGGCGTTACAAAGTGCAAATGTCGATAGGTGCTGTGGGCACGGACGGCAGGGCGGTCCCGGCGGCACTCATGGTCATCGGTCAGGGTCGCGAAGACGCGGTGCTGCGCGACATGCGCGACATTCCGCACGGCAAGCCCACGATCATCGAAGTGGAAATCGACCTCGAACGCCGACAAGCATTCGTGGTGAATCTGCTCGCGAACTGGGACATCCGCGCGTTCAAGAAGCCGATCGAGGAACACACCGGGCCGGGCCTCTTGATCGAGTGGATCAAGATCGAAGGGCCAATCGGGAAGTTCCCACCGCCGAGCTATGAAAGCCTCTTCGCCGACGTGCCGCTGAAGCCGCGTTCGGTCGCGAAAGCCGAAAGCGAAGGCAAGGTTCCGCCGAAGATCCCCGCAGTGCGCAACGAGTCCGCGTGGGCGAACGACCCACTCGTGCCCGCGAGCGCAAAGCCAAAGGAAGATGCCGACCGCCTCATCCGCGCGTTCCTGCCGAAAGCGTTCCGCCGTCCGGTGAGCGAGGAGATGCAGAAGCACTTCGTGTCGCGCGTTCACGGCAAGCTCGACAACGGCTACACGTTCTTCGACGCGATGACCTACGGCTACAAGTCGATCCTGACTTCGCCGCACCTCCTGCTTCTGATGGAATCGAGTGGGGCCGCGTCGAAGCTCGATGAGTACGCGCTCGCGTCGCGCCTGTCGTATTTCCTGTGGAGCACGCTACCCGACGAAGAGTTGCTCGCGCTCGCGAAGAAATCGGAACTCTCGAAGCCCGCGACCCTGCGCGCTCAAGTAGAACGGATGCTAAAGTCGCCGCGCGCGGCGCGGTTCACTGACAACTTTACGGGGCAGTGGCTCGACCTGCGCAAGATCGACGCGACCATCCCCGACCCGCACCTCTACGGCGACTTCGACGGCACGTTGCTCTGGGCGATGCCGCGCGAAACGAAGCTCTTCTTCGAGGAAGTGCTGACCAACGACCGGAGTCTGTTGGAGTTCGTCGATTCCGACTGGACGATGTTAAACGCGCGGCTGGCGAAGCACTACGGCATCCCCGGCGTGAATGGTAACGAGTTCCGCAAGGTGACGCTACCGGCCGACAGCCATCGCGGTGGCGTAATGACACACGCGAGCGTGTTGAAAGTTACCGCCGACGGCACGCGCACGTCACCGGTGCTTCGCGGCAAGTGGGTACTGGACCAAATCATCGGTAAGCCGCCCGCACCGCCACCGCCCGACGTGCCGAGCATCGAACCGGACATTCGCGGCGCCACGACCATTCGTCAGCAACTCGACAAGCACCGCAACACGGCGGCGTGTGCGTCGTGTCACGTTCACATCGACCCACCGGGGTTCGCGCTGGAGAACTTCGATCCCATCGGCGGCTGGCGCGACTTCTACCGCGCCTCCACGCGCACACCGAAAGGCATCGTGAACTTGCCGGGCTACACCGGGCGCGCGTTCTTCCGCGGGCCGGACGTCGAGATCGGAGGCGAAACGCACGACGGGCAGAAATTCAAGAACATCGACGACTACAAGAAAATCCTGCTCGCGGACAAGGATCAGATCGCGCGCAACCTCACGCAGAAGCTATTGGTGTACTCGACCGGAGCCGACATCCAGTTCGCTGACCGCGAGGTCGTTGAACAACTTGTGACGACGCTTCGAGGCAAGAATTACGGCTTCCGCACCTTGGTTCACGAGGTGGTGCAGAGCCGCGTGTTTCTGAACAAGTAACTTGGCTTATCTGTTTAGCGTTCGCCCCGGCGGGGCGAGGCGCTACGCCCCTCCAGGGCGAACGCTAAACAGAAGCTCTGAACAACAGGCGCGCAACACATCCGTCTGGCGCCGAAATGCCAACAGGAGTTGATATGCCACACAAGCCACTCGACCGACGAACTCTCCTCCGCTCCGCGGGGGTGGCCATCGGGCTGCCGTTCCTCGACGCGATGCGCCATGCCGCGGCGGACGCGAAGAAGGCGCAGGCCCCGCAGCGGATGCTGCTCGTTGGCCGACCGCTCGGCATGTACACGCCGTTCTTCTTCCCGGAGAAGGCCGGCAAGGACTACGAGCCGAGCCGCTATCTGAAGGTTCTCAAAGCGCACCGCGACCACTTCACGGTGTTCTCGGGCATGTCGCACCGCTACCCGGCCGGGCACTTCGCCGAAGTCGGGCTGTTTACCGGCGTTCACCCGGACCACATCCGCCCGAACGAAATCCGCAACGGCATCTCGCTCGATCAGGAGGTCGCCTCACACGTCGGCGGGCAGACGCGGTTCGCGTCGCTCGTTCTTGGCGGCGGCGACGCGGCCTGGAACCGGCGCGGCGTGCGCGTCCCGTCTCAGCAGCGCGCGACGCAGGTGTTCAAGCAGCTCTTCATCAAGGGCACACCCGAAGAGGAAGCACGCGAGATGCGCCGCCTCCGCGACGGGCAGAGCATCCTCGATGACGTGCGCGAGCAAGTGAAGACACTCAACACGAAGCTTAGCGACGCGGACCGCGCCAAACTCGATCTCTACCTTTCGTCTGTGCGCGAGGCCGAACAGCGGTTGCAGCAGGACGAGAAGTGGAGCAAGTCGCCGAAGCCCGAAGTGAAGGTCGCGACGCCGGTCGCGGACTTCAGCGGTCCACAACTTCTCCAGCGCAGCAGACAGTGGTTCGACCTTGTGCAACTCGCGTTGAAGACCGATTCGACGCGCGTGATTTCGCTCCACCTCGGCTCGCAGGAGCGCCCCGAGATCGATGGTGTCACGATCCCGCACCACGACGCGTCACACCATGGCCAGGAACCGAGCAAGCTCGAACAACTCGCTCTCATCGAAGAGGCCGAACTGAAGGTGTTCGGCGAATTCCTCGAGAAGATGAAAACAAGCGCCGAGGGCGAAGGGACGCTGCTCGGCCGCACCGCGATCTTCTACGCGAGCAACCTCGGCAACTCGTCGTCGCACGACAACACCAACCTGCCGATCCTGCTCGCCGGCGGCGGGTTCAAGCACCAGGGTCACGTCGCGTTCGACCGCAAGAACAACACGCTGCTCGCGAACTTGTACCTGCGCATGCTGCACCAGATGGGCATCGAGGCGAAGTCGTTCGGCGCCAGCACCGGCGCCGTGAGCGAGGTGTAAGTCGTTTAGCGCTCGTCCCGGCGAGGCGAACGCTAAACAAGGATTTCGTCACCACCACAGAGCTTCCCTATGCGCTACCTCTGGCTCTCGCTCGCGCTACTTGTCTGCGCGCTCGTCGCACCCGCGGCCGACCCCGCGCCCAAGAAGAACGAATGGTACCTCGCAGTCGGGCACGGCGGGCACCGGATGTTGTCGCGTGACGGCAAGGCGTGGGAAAAACACGCCTCCTGGGGCGAACCGAAGCACGACCAGAACGACCTCAACGTTGCCGCGAACTTCAAGGGCGCGTTCTACGCGGGCGGCGGATACTTCAGTGGTCGGCTCACGGCGACGCGCGACGGCGAGAAGTGGTCGGACGGCGTGCTCCCTGCGAGTTCCCCTATTTTTGGTCTCGAAGTGTTGGACAGCGTGCTGTACGCGGTCGACCTTCGCGGCGCGGTGTTCAAGACTGTTGACGGCGAGAAATGGGAACTCGTGGCGCGCGCGGAGATGCCGAGCAAGACACACTGGATTCGCGGCACCGCACAGGGGAACGGGTTAATCGTCGGGTCCGGCGACTTCGGCCCGGTGACCGTGTTCGATCCGAAAACCGGCAAGATCGCAGTCACACAGATGGCGGGACAGGTGGACAAGAACCCCGGCATCCGCCGTGTTGCGTTCGGGAACGGCGTCTTCGTGGTGGGCGGTCAGTCGGGTCTGTTGGCCGTGAGCAAGGATGGCAAGGATTGGACGAACAACGCGACCAACGCCGATCGCGGGGATGTGTCGTGTGTCGAGTTCACGGGCACGGAGTTTCTCGTGACGTTCCCGAAAGGGAGCCTGCGTTCCAAGGACGGCAAGATGTGGACGAAGGTCGAAGGCACGGTTCCGCGTCAGGTGCGCCGCGTGAACGGGTGGCTGTACGGGTACGGTTCGCCGAGCAAGTTCAGTCGGAGTCAGGACGGAGAGAGGTGGGACGCCATTCCAAACGAGAAGGAGTGGCAAGCCAAAGCGTACACGTTCGGCGTGTTGGCCGGCGGCGAACCGCCAAACGTACCGCAACCGCCGAAGAAGTGATGTCATGTTGACGAGCCGGAAGTGTCCGCGACTGACAAGCTATCAGTCGCTAACGCTTCCGGCTCGTCCCAACCGAACTACCTACTTCGGTGCTGGCGGCACCTGCCCCTTACTCCCGATGTACGCGATCAGGTCGCGAACCTGCTCTTTTGTCAGCGCGTCGAGTTGCCCCTCCGGCATGATCGATAGCGCCGAGTCCTTGACGCTCTCCACGTCTTCAAGTGCCAGGATCGTTTTCGCCGTCGCGGTTTGAACCACGAGCCTGGCCGGTGTGCGCTCGGTGACAATGCCGGTGACGACGCGCGAATCGGAGGTGCGAACCACGGACATGCGAAAGTCACGCCCCACCTCGGCACTGGGATCGATGACATTGGAAAGCAAGTACTCGAGGTCGGAACGGTTTCCGCCGGTGAGGTCCGGTCCGATCGTGCCGCCCTCGCCGAAGAGCTTGTGGCACTGTTGACACGTCTTCGCGAACACCGCCCGGCCGTTCGAGAGATCCGCCGACTTGATCGCCGCGGGCGTGAGCTGCGCCTTGTACTTCGCCATCTGCTTCTGCTTATCAGCGGCCGTCTCGCGCACCTCGCCCCACACCGCTTTCAGGCGCGCCGTCACCTTCGTGTCGTTCAGCGCGAACATCTGCCGGGCGACAAACGCCGAGACATCACCGCGTGGTACCGTCTTGGCTTCCACCGCGTCGAGCAGTGCGAGCGCGTATTCCGTGCGAACCGCGAGCGTCGCGACCGCGTCGAACTTCTCGTCGGTCGTCAGCCCCGCGTAAACCGCAAACACCTTCTTCGGTGTGTCCATGTGTGCGTACGCGGCCAGCGCGCGAATCGCCGCGCGCCGGGTCGCCTTGTCCGCGAGTTGGTCGTGAAGGAGCGGCGCGAGTTCGGCGGCGCGATTGTCGGCGAGCGCCTCGATTGCCTTCACGCGCTCTGCGGCCGGCGCGGACACAGTCGTCGCGATCTTGCGCAGATTGGCGAGCGCCTGCGGGTCGCCGAACAGCAGTGCGAGTGCGACCGCGTGTTCGCGCACCGTCAGGTTCGTGCTTTTACCGAGTCGCGCGTATGCGGTCGGCCAGCCATCGGGCATCTTGAAGCTCTTGCGCCCGCGAAGCGCCTCGCGTGCGCCGGTCAGCAGATTGAGTTGCCCCTTCTCCTCCGCGAGCGAGAGGGCCGCAACAAGTGGCCCGAGATCACCCTGAGCGCCCTTCGCAAGTGCGGCGTCCACCGCGCGGCGCGCGACGAACTGCCGCACCAGCGGCAGTTCCGACGCCAGCGCCAGCACGAACGCACGCGACGGGTCGGCCGGCACAAGCGGTTCGATCGCGTACCAGAGCATCAGCGGAAGGTTCACATCGGTGGCGTCCTCCGCGCGCCGTGCCAGTTCCTCCGCGACGGTCCACCGCTTCTCCAACGGAAGGCGTTGGAGCGCGCACGCGAGGTACAACCGCACAACGGGCGAAGGGTCGGATTTTGCCAGGCGCGCGAACTCCGTGAGTGCCGCGGCGTGTGGCGTGTCGCGCTCGCAGAGCAGTTGAACCGCCCACGCGCGCATGTGTGGGCGCTTGTCCTTGAGCAACTCAATGAGCGCCTCCGGATTCAGACCGCCGGTGACGTGAAGCGCCCACAGCCCGCGAAGCCGTCCGCGCACGTCAACGTCCGGTGCTTCGACTAACGCACGTAGTTTGGCGTACACCGCCGCGCTCGCCTTCGCATCCCACTTCAGGGAGCGTTCTTGCAGAATGCACCGCGCGTGGCGCACGAACCAGTCGTTCGCGTGCCCTTGAAGTTCCACCAACTCCGCGTCGGTGAGTTTGTACAGATCGACCGGCTTTGGTTTCTTCGGTTCGCCGTGGCTGATCTTGTAAATGCGACCGGTGTTCTTGTCGGGCTTGAGCGTGTGGCACTCGCCGGTGTCGGACCAGTCCGAAACGTACACGCTGCCGTCGGGACCGGTGCGCAGCGTCACGCCCATGAACCACGGGTCCGCGGAGATCATGAAGTCTTTGCCGTGGCTCGCGATGTAGCCCGAATCCTTCCGCTTCAGGATGTCGTTGTTGATCCGGCGCCCGTGGACGTTGCACATGAATACCGTGTTGCGGTACTCCTTCGGGAACGAATCGCCGAGGTACACAAGGGTGCCGCAGTGCGCGTGCCCGCCGCCCATCGCGAGTACTTCGGGCGTTTCGCCGCGGGCCGCTTGCCAGTTCCCACCGGGGTAGTGCAAGTGGTCCGCGATTGTCGGCAGGCGCTCGTAGGCGTGCAGGCTCGACGGCCGGTTCCGCCACGGCTCAAAGTGTCCGCCTTGTACCACGTGAAACAGGTGCGGGTTCACGCAGTTGGAAACGAAACACGCTCCGGAATCGTCGAAGTCCACGCCCCATGGGTTGGTGGTACCATCCGCGAAGTTCTCGAACACGAGTCGACTCGGATGAATACGGTACACGCCGCCGTCGCAGTGGATGCGTTTGTTCGCGGGCGTGCCGGGGCGCCCCACTTCCGACGGGCTGGTGCGGCCGTGACCGCCGTAGAGCCAGCCGTCCGGTCCCCACGTGAAGCCGTTCGCGAGATTGTGCCGCGACTCCTTGTATCCGAAGCCATCGAAGAGTACTTCCGGTGGGCCGTCAGGCTTGTCGTCAGAGTTCTTGTCAGGCACGAAGTAAAGGCAGGGCGGGGACATCACCCACACGCCGCCGAACCCGACTTCGATGCCGGTGATGTAGTTGAATCCTTCGTGGAACACGGTGCGATTCATCTTCCCGTCCTTCTCCTCAAGGATCACGATGCGGTCCTTGCCCGTTGCCTGCCAGGCGCCGTAGTTGAGCGCCTCCGCGACCCACAATCTGCCGCGTGCATCGGTGCAGAACGAGATGGGCTGAATCACGTCAGGCTCGGCGGCGAACACGGTCATCTTGAAGCCGTCGGGCAGAACCGATGTCTTCGCGGCCTTCTCGGCCGGTAGCGGGGCCGGCGTCCGATCCGCCGTGAGAGCGGCGCATGGCGTGATCAATCCCAGCAGAATGGCCCACGTTCGCATGCCCGGCTCCTGATGATTCACGGTGAATGCTTCCCACGGTAGCCCGCCGGCGCGCCGGAGTCACGCGTCTTCGGCGCGTTTCAACGCAGTACCGAATCGCGTGTACGGTATACTCATCCATTGGGTCGCTTCACGACTATTGCGAGAGTCGACCATGCGAAAAACTTTGGCGTTGGGGTTCTGCGTGAGCGTTCTCGGTCTGTGTGTTTACCTCCAGGCCGAGCCGCCCAAGAAAGAGGATGACACCGTCAAACTTCGGGTGCGCCTGATGGACGCGGGCACCGGGAAGAACATTCCTGGCATGATTCGCGTGTTCCCCTCTGGCGTGGAGAAACCACTCGCGCTCCCCGGCCTCTACGACCGGCTTCGCGGGCTTAAGACGACCGCTACCCTCGCGGGCTGGTGTGTCGTGCCCGCAGCGGGCGGGGACACAACATTGCCGCGTGCCAAGCTACGCATCGAGGCGGTTTCTGGATTGGAGACGGTCGTCGCGATTGAAGAGATCGACCTCACAAAGAAGCCGCCCGAAGAGGTCGTGGTGAAGCTCAAGCCGACCTTCCGGCCGGAGCAATCCGATCTGGTCGCGGGTAATACGCACCTACACCTGATGAACCTGACCGCAGCCGACGCGGAGGATTACCTCAAGCAACTGCCGGCCGCGGACAGGCTGAAGGTGATGTTCATCTCGTATCTCGAACGGGTCAAGGTTGACGCCACTTACATCACTAACCGTTACGCGATCGGCGAACTGAAGCAGTTCAACGCGACCGGGGTGGTGTTCAACAACGGCGAGGAACATCGGCACAACTTCGGCGCGGGTGGCGAGGGCTACGGGCACGTCATGTTTCTGAACATCAACGAACTGGTGAAGCCCGTGAGCCTAGGGGAAGGGATCACCGGCACCGGGAACGATGACCGTGCGCTGCGCTCCGGCATCGAAGACGCGCGCAAGCAGGGCGGCACGATCATCTGGTGCCACAACACCAACGGCTTCGAGGCTCTGCCGCACATTCTGGCGGGACGCGTCGATGCGCTCAACGTGTTCGATGGCTCCCGCGGCGGCACGTTCGAGGCCGGCTACTACCGCTATCTGAATGTCGGGCTGCGGTTCCCGATAAGCACCGGAACGGATTGGTTCCTTTACGACTTCTCGCGCGTCTACGCGAAGGTGCCTGGCGCGCTCACCGTCCCGAAGTGGTTGGACGCGGTGAAGGCGGGCCGCTGTCAGGCAACGAACAGTCCGTTGCTGACGCTCACCGTGGACGGCAAGGAGATTGGCGACGCGCTTAACCTCGACAGGGAAAAGACCGTGCGTGTCGAAGTGACCGCGACCGGCCGGCACGATTTCCAAAAGCTTCAGCTCGTGCAAAACGGCAAGGTGGTGAAGAGTGAAGCAGGCGAGTTGAAAGACGGTGTCTTCAGCGCGAAGTTCGTGCAGGAGGTGCGGCTCGATAGCCCGGCGTGGTTCGCGGCCCGGATCGAGTCAACCGCCAAGAACGAACTCGACGCGCAACTCTACGCTCACACGTCACCGGTCTACGTCGATTTCGGTGGCAAGCGAGTCTTCGATGTCGATGTCGGACGCCAACTGCTGCGCCGCTTGGAGGAGGCGCAAGAAGAGATTCGCTCGCGTGGGAAGTTCGGCGACGACGCGGCACGCGACAAGATCCTTGCCCTTTACGACGAGGCGAGCAAGGACTTGACGAAGCGGATCAGTCAGCGCGGCAAGTAGCGCGATGCACAGGCGTCACTTCCGCACGAACTCGAACGCCGGGTACGGGCCGTATGCGTTCGAGGAGATGCCGTTGCGGGTGCTCGCGTTGAACTGCGGTGGGGACGCGAGGATGCGCACCGTCACTGTCACTGTCTCACCGGCCTTCGCCAGTCCCGCGTGAACGACTGCCGTCGCCAGGCTGGAGTCGAGCGTGTACACATCGGTGCCGTACACGCCGCCTTGCGCCGAACCAGTCACGCTGAACGCGTATTCCTTACCGACCTGGTTCTGGTAAGTGACGAGACTCGCCGGAGCGGGGACCGCGTTGACCACTTCCGCCTCTGCGCCCGTTCCGCCGCGTAGCGTGCGGACATCGACCAACTTGAGCCGCTGCTCGCCGAACTGCAGCGTATTGACGCGCATCGTTTCCGCGGTCAGCCGCCCCGCGTTCTTCGAGTCGTTTGTCTCGACCACATCGAACTCTCGCAGCTCCAACTCCGCGGCCGGCACCTTGTTCTTGATGAACGCCACGATCTCCTGGGCACGGCGCATCACCTCCGGGTCTTCGCTCTTTTGCGCCTTGAGCAACTGCGGGTAGGCCCGCGCGCGGTAGCCCTTCAATTCCTCCGTCGCCGCTTCGCGCACCTTGAAGTCCGCGTGATCGAGTTTGGAAATCGCGACGGCGACTTTCTCAGCCACGGCGGTCGGGATGCGAGTGGCGAATTCGATGCGCCGGATGTCGGCCACCGCGATCTGAAGAACGCCGTGCCGGGTGACGAGTTCGAGTTTCTCGTCAATCACCTTCAAGTTCAGGACGCTGTTATCGACGCACTTAACTTCCACATCAGCACCGGAAATCGGCTTGCTGGACTCCGGCGGTTGCGCCGGCAGCGGACCTGCAGCGCCGGCCGGTACCGCCAGGAACGCGACGACCAGCGCGACGCCAACGAGAAGCCGGGTGACGGGCATGTGCGTACCCTCGGTGGGTGGTGGGCGAGTACTCGCCCTGGATCGGGAATCAAAATGATACTACCGCCGGGCAAGAGATTTCACCACGGCCAGTCCAGTGTCGGCGGGTGGGCGTAGCGCTTCGTGCCAAGTTTGATCTGTGCACCGGCTCCGGGGTCCAGTTCGACTTCGAGGTGTGGGCCGTTCACGGTCATCGTGGTCCCGTCCGTGGTCGCGGTCGTGAACTGGTGTTCGCCGTACGCGCCCGCTTGAATGATCACGCGACGTGAGTGGACCGGGCTGACGTTCACGAGCGTTAGCACCGTCACATCAGCGGTCATCTTTTCGACCAGCGCGGCCACGTCCGCGGGGACACCGGGACGGCGCTTTACGGGGTCGAAGTAACGCACGCGACTGTGCAACACCAGCGTGCGGTTCCCGTGGTGCAACCCGCCGAGCATGAGCCTGACGAGGTTCGCCACGGTCGCTGGGTTGAACCGCATGGAGTCGTCCGCGAGTCGCGTGTCGGGGGTGCTCTCGTCTGCGCGCATCGCGGCGCCCTTCTTGCGGATCGCGTCCAGATCCTGGCGCAACACCTGTTCCGCGTAGTTCGGACTCTTCCCCTGGAGGAACGCCGGCCACCCGCCGTCCGGCAATCGCGCGAGGTCTGTATCCTTCATCGACCAGTACCAGATTTCTTCGGCACCATGCTTGTACTTCTCGGCGGAGAAGTCGTACCAGCCCTTGTCGCCGTACATATGCGGGTACGTCATCGCGCCGGACGCGGACTTCTTCCCCTGGGAGTTAACCTTGTCGATCATCCTGCGCCACGGGTCGAGCCAACGGTCGTCGCCGGTGAGAAGGTACGCGTTCCCGAACCCGTTCAATCCGAGGTGGTGAGTATTGCGATGCGCGAGCAATTTGGTCTGCGGCACTTCGACGGTGAATCCCCAACCATATACGCCGCCGTACCACTTTCCGCCCGCGTTCGACCCGGTGTTCCCGTCCAGACCCACGTTCGTCGGGATGATGCCTTCGTTGTCGAGGATGCGCTGGCGCCATGCCCCGACGTATTCGATAATCCAGTCCTTGTATTTCGACTCACCAGTGTTCATGTAGGCGGTGAGCGCGAGTGAGGTTGCCATCAGGTTCTGCGGGTGGTCGCCGATGATGTCGTTGTAGTCCTTGAAGTGCGCGAGCATCTCTTCATAGCTCGTCTCCCCGTGACCGGGCCTGAAGCGGTTCTTCACTTCGATTGGGTCGCCGGCCCAGTCGAGCGCCGTCGCCTTCCGCAACAACGGCCCGCGACTCCCGTTGAACATGCTGCGGATGATCTTGTGCTTCGGATCGTAGTTGAGCGCGCCGGGGTCTTCGTTCAAGTAGAATCCCGCGAAGCGCCGGGCGCGCGGCGCGAACTTCGCGTCGCGCGGGTCCGACAGCCCTTGCATTTGGAAAACGGTCAACCCTTCGGCGTTGTGGAGCCAGTCGAACATCACCGGGAACTCTTTGTAGTACATGCCGTCCTTCGCGAACGGCACTTGCGTGGTCTTCGCAAGCGTGTACTGCCGGAGGTGTCCTTCCCACGCCTTCTTGTAGAGTTTGCGCACTTCGTCCGATCCGCCGAGCGCGTGCAGGATGGGCCAGTCGTTGCAGTTTTCGATGGCGTCGTCCGGGCCGTCGTCGCCGCCCCACCGTTCGACGCACAACAGCCAGCCCTTCTCGTCGAAGTACCGGTCGTAGAATTTGCGGCACGCATCAGAACTGGCGTTCAGGACTTCGCGTTCGAGGAGCGCCCACGTTGGCGGGGTCATTGGTGCGGTGACCTTCAGCGCCTTCTTCTCTTGCTTCTCTTGCGCGCTCGCCGACCCAGAACAGCCCATCGCGCACGCGAACGCGATGCAGAGATGCAGTCGAGACATGTTGGAACTCCGCGGTTGGGAGAGTAAGGGCGGTGGTCAGTTCCGCGATCGCGATAGTACCCGCGACGGTCGATCCCGTCCACGACCGTGCGGAACACGTCTCGGGTATCGCAATGCATTACTTTGAAACACCCTGCGAATTACGACTGGAACGTGGTTCGGCCGTGGGGTACGCTCAGGAAGTCGATTCGTTTGCTCGTGGCGATTGTCGCCCGTCTCAATTGCTTCGAGGGTCTGGCATGTTCAATCTCCGGCTCGTTTCGAGGCGTGGTTTCACACTGATCGAGTTGCTGGTGGTGATCGCGATAATCGCGATCTTGATCGGGCTGTTACTCCCCGCGGTGCAAAAGGTGCGCGAGGCCGCCGCACGCATGAAGTGCCAGAACAACCTCAAACAGTGGGGACTGGCGATGCACGGGATGCACGACGCGACCGGCGCGATACCCGAAGGCAACCGGGGCAACCCGCGGCGTGTGTGGGTGGTGTACGTTTGGCCGTTTGTGGAGCAGGGGAATTTCCAAGACAAGTTCAACCAGACGCTTCACTTCTACCAACCGCCGAACACGGTCACCAGCTCGTTGACCGGCATCTACGCTCAGACTGCTCCGCTCTACTACTGTCCGAGTGACCGCGTCGGCGCGGTGTGGCAGGGCGACATCTACTGGCGCGCCCGTGGGAGCTACGTCATCAACTGGGGTAACCAGGCCGTGCCGTTCAACGCGGGCGACGCGAACCAGAACCCAACCCTGGGTATCGCCCCGTTCGGGTACACCGACAACGCGAGCAGCACCCTGCCGCGGACTGTCAAATTCGCTCAGATAACCGACGGCACATCGAACACGCTGTTCATGTCGGAGATCATCATGGCCCGGGCCGATACGGACTTCGACATCCGGGGCGACTTCCTCAACGACGACCGGCCGTGCACGCAGTTCATGACGATCAACCTCCCGAACACTACGACCGCCGACGTGACGCCCTACTGCCTCAACAACGGGGTCAACCCACCCTGCACGACCACGGGGTCTGGGAACTCGCACAAGGCGGCCCGGAGCAAGCACACGGGTGGCGTGAACGTGCTGATGGGCGATGGCTCGGTCCGGTTCGTTTCAAACTCGATCACAACCACCACGTGGCGCGCGCTGGGGACCATCAACGGCGGGGAAGTCATCACCAACTTTTAAGCGGCTCTCGTCATTCTCCGCGTCCTTCGGGGCGCGGTCCCTCACCAACTTGCGGTGCAACTATGCGCGCCATTTCGCGCCCGATTTTCGTCGGACTGTCCCTGAGTTTTTTTGTGTTCGGGTGTTCGCAAACCCCAACGGACGCAGTCGTTGTCGGAGAGGTGTTAATCGACAATGCACCGCTCACGAAGGGCACTGTCCGGTTCATCCCGACCGACGGGAAACTGCGGCCTGCGGACGCGCAGATCGTGGACGGGAAGTTCGAGTCGCGTGTGTCGCCTGGTGAGTGCCGGGTAGAGATCTCCGCGCCGAAGGTGACGGGCAAGAGGAAGATGTATGACACCCCGGACAGCCCCGAGGTGGACGAGATTTCGGAGTTGCTCCCGGCCCGGTTCAACACCCAGAGCACACTGACAATGACCGTGCGACCGGGCCGACAGGAAAAACGGTTCGACGTTCAGATCAAGTAGCCTACGCGGCCCCCAACCGGTGCCGGGCCTCACGCAGCTCTTCCGACTGGACGCCTAGCGCCTTGAGTACCGGACGGACCACGTCGCGGAGGAAGATGCGGTCGTCGAAGATGCCAAGTTCCTTCAATAACTTCCCGTGTGCGCCGAAGTCCGGGATCAGCGTTTGCGCGGGCATCCGGAACGTGTGGATCACCTTGTTCAGCGCTTCGAGGACGCGGTCGCGATCGACATCCATGAAGAGCTTCACGCCGTTCTTGAAGAATTCGAAGTGACCGGTTTCGTCGCGCGCGAGGAGCGTCAGTGCTTTGTCAAGCGCCGGGTCGGCGCTCTGTTGCATGGCCACCCGGCGCAGCCCCCGATAGTTCACCGACGTCGCGAACTCCTGGAACGTCGTGTAGATGATCATCTCAAGCGGCGTCTCGTAGTGGAGGTTCCATTCGCGGCTCAGGATGTCATCCTGGAACGCGCGGATCTGGTCCACGGAGCGCGCGCCGGATTTGGTGATCCACAGTTCCAGAACGAGCGAGTGCTTGGACTCCTCATACCCCCAATTCGCCTGGAACCATGCGCGCCCACGGCTCGACCGGACGAGGTGCATGATCTTCGAGGTGTAGTCCGGGAGGTACATCTCCACGGCCATGAACGTCTGGACGACGCGCGCGATTTCTTCGTTTGGGGTGGTTGTGATATCGGCCCAGGGAACGTCGTTGAGGACGTTCCAGCGGCGGTGTGCTTCCGCTTTGTGGAAGTACTCCAGGTAGAGGTCGTGAAACTGGTTCTCCAGTTGTGCGAGCAAGTGGCTCTCCAGGTAGGGGCGTCAGGAGGCGTCAAACTGCGATCCCTCGTTTCACGCCCGGGAGCGCGTTCCATTCCGCCGCGAGTCCGGGGCGCAGAGCGGGGGCGGTGGATTCCGGTGGGCGGTGGAGTGTATCGGGCACGTACCGCGGTCGCATGACCGCCTCGCCAGGCCAGCGCCGGCCGGCCTCCGCCCAACACTCGGCTTCCTCCGTCAACCTGTTCAAGAGATCCTCGAACTACAGACGGTACAGTTCCAGGTCGCCGCGAGCAACGCCACTTGGTATTCGGAGCGGGGGGCCGAATACCGCGCGGCCACGTGAGAAGGGCCGCGGAACCGCGAACCAGTCCCAGCTACGCGCCCGCCATGGACGCTTGTAACCGTACCCGACACACGATCGGAAGCCCCAATCGCGAGGCGAGGAACATAGCGACTTAGGCCATTGTACGACGCGGGCCCCATTGCCCATCTGGAGTCAGGTCGAGGTGCCGCGTGTCGTCGCGCGGCAACCGGAGCAAATCGCCCGTACAGCCGTTCGACGTGGAGCCGTGGGTCACAGACCAGCCGAGATGCCGCATGCGCCTGGCGATCAGTTCCCCGTCGCGGTGCCCACTCGCGAGCGCCAACATCCGTCGCGAACCGCAACGGACGACGGGCTTGAGCAGGTATTCGTGCCAGACGAGGCAAATGAGACGGCCTTCGTGGCACGGGTGAATGGTGTCGGTGGTGGGATCGGAATAGACCGCCCACCAGTCGATTGTCCACCGCACAGCTCCTCCGGTTGCAGCCATGAACGCCCCGGTGGCGCGATTCAGGAACGGGTTAGTGCTTTTCAGACACCCCCGTCGCGTGTACGTTCCCGCCTTATCAGTCAGGTCTTTCGGGACTGGCAGAAGAGTGATTCTCGACTGCTCCGTGCCTTACAGTTAGCTGTGTGTGGGGCGATTCCATTTCGCTGTGAATGCCCTTTGCGCCTTCGCAACCTTAGGCCCGACGACGAGTTGGCAGTACCCGCGGTCGGGGTTTGCGCGGTAGTAGCCCTGGTGGTAGTCCTCAGCTTTGAAGAACTCGTTCAAGAGTTCGACTTTAGTCACGATCGGATTCGCGAACACCCGCGCCGCTGAAAGCTCCGCCATCACTGCTCCGGCAGTAGTGTTCTGTTCGGATGAAAGGTAGAAAATCGCCGAGCGGTACTGCGTACCGACATCATTCCCCTGCCGGTTGAGCGTGGTTGGGTCGTGGACCGCGAAGAACACCTCCAACAAATCGCGGAAGCCGATCAGACTCGGATCGAAAGTAACGCGAATCACCTCTGCGTGCCCGGTGCGTCCTCCGCACACGGCCTCGTAGGTCGGATGCGGGGCAGTGCCGCCAGTGTAGCCCGATTCGACGGATTCCACACCCTTCAATTGCTCGAACACGGCTTCGAGGCACCAGAAGCAACCGCCGCCGAGAACCGCGGTTTCGCGTTGCGGATCGTTCACGAGAAATCCTCCATCGTGTTGCGAAGTGTATGAATGATATCTGAGATTTGGCACGGTCGTGTCTAATAACTCCGTGGGATGAGATTCTGATTGCGGCGGGCACTCAGGAGTCGCACGTTCGGCTGTGGCACACCACCACTGGTGCCCAGACGCAACAGCTCGAGACGGGCGGGAGGTCGGTCCGCTCGATCGCGTTCCACCCGAACGGGAAGCAATTCGTTACGGTGGCCAAAGGCGTACCGTTCGCGGTCTGGGACGTGTACGAAGCGATTCCCCCTGCGAAACTCAGTATGTGCCGCGAGCCGAGCGGCACAATTGCACAACTCGTATCATTTCACGTACGTTCGTCTCGCGCGAACGCGGGCTATCGCGTGCCGTTCGGCAAGCGGCACTTTCTCCTACAGCGAACTACCATGATACGAGTTGTTCTCCTCGTCACGCTCGTCGCGTGTCTCCCATCAATCACGCACGCAGCCGACCCCGCGAAACCCGCGGATCGGTTCGCACAAGACAATCTCGTCGCGTGGTGCATCGTTCCCTTTGATGCGAAGAAACGCGGCCCGGCCGCGCGAGTGGAGATGCTCCAGAAACTCGGCTTCAAGAAGTACGCTTACGACTGGCGCGCCGAACACCTCGCGACGTTCGACGACGAAGTCGCTCTGCTCGAGAAGGCGAATATCGAACTAACCGCAGTGTGGTTCCCTGCCAACCTCGGTGAGGACGCAAAGAAGCTCCTGGCGGTCATCGAAAAGCACGGGATCAAAACGCAACTCTGGGTGACAATGGGCGTGCCCGCCGGTGCCAATCAAGTCGCGAAAGTCGAGAGCGCTGCGAAGGTGCTGAAGCCGATCGCGGAGGAGGCCGCGAGGCATGGTTGCACGGTTGCTCTTTACAACCACGGCGGCTGGTTCGGTGAGCCTGAGAACCAGGTCGCGATCATAGAGGCGATGAAGCTCAAGAACGTCGGGATCGTTTACAACCAACATCACGGGCATGACCATTTCGACAAGTTCCCGGAGTTGCTCAAACTGATGAAGCCCCACCTGCTGGCGCTGAACATCAATGGCAGCGTGAAGAACGGCGATAAAACCGGGAAGAAGATCGTGCCCCTTGGCGTAGGTGAACTCGACGTGCAACTACTCAACGATGTGCTCAAGAGCGGCTACGCGGGCCCGATCGGCATTCTGGGGCACACGCAGGACGACGCAGCCGAACGGCTCGCGGACAACCTCGACGGGCTGAAGTGGCTGCTCCCGCAACTCGCGGGGAAGGAACCAGGGCCGAAGCCAAAGTACCGCACCTGGAAATGAGAAGAGGTTGGGAGTAACGCAGTTACGTGCCTGTGGGCGTGAGCCACAGGTACGCAACTGCGTTGCTGCTATCTGCGTGGTCTGCATTCATCCGAGGCTCGGCTTCTCGTCGCGTTACACCTTGTCCGGCACGGTGAACGGGGCGCGGTACTTGCGCGTCAACAGCGTGTTGGCTTCGTCGTCCTTGATGAACCGTTCGGTCTTCACGTCGAAGTCGAGCTTCCGCCCAACGCGCAGGTTCTTGCCGTCGAACTTGATGCCGCTGTCCTTGAGGTGCGCCCCCATCCGCTCCAGCGCCTCGGTGCCGAATTCGTTGCCGCTGAGTTTGCCGAGTTTCGGATCGTAGGCTTCGTCCTTCCCAAGCTTGTGGCTAATGTGCCCGAGGTGGCACAGACCGCTGGACACGTGCCCGAGTTCGATCTCCGCGTGCAACTTCGTGGTGTCGCGGCTACGGACGCAGTCGATGAAGTTGGCGAAGTGGTCGCCACCGATCTTCTTCTCGGCCGCGACCTTCGGAATCGCCTCGCCGTCGCCCTTGCCCTTCGGATAGAACTTGCCGCCCGCGACCACGCCTTCCTCGAAGTGCAGGATGTTTCCGACTCCCTGGCCTCGATACGCGGCCGACTTCAGCCCACGGGTCTCGAAGATCAGTTGCGTTTCGCCGAAGTCCATCACGGTGACCTGGGTGTTCGGCGTCTCGCCCTGGTCGCCGTTCGCGTAGCGCCCGCCGAAACTGATGACGCTCTTGGGCCACGTCGCGCCGGGGATCAGCCAGCGGGCGATGTCCATCTGGTGGACGCCCTGGTTGCCCATGTCGCCGTTGCCGAAGTCCCAGAACCAGTGCCAGCGGTAATGAACCAGGTTCTCGTGGAAGGCTTGTTCTTGCGCCGGCCCGAGCCAGATGTTGAAGTCGAGGTCCGCGGGCGGAGCCTTCGTGGGCTTGGTTCCGATGTCGCCGCGGGTGCTGCCGCCGGTGCCGCCGTCCTTGTAGCACAGGCCGCGCGACACGAGCAGTTTGCCGAGTTTCTTGCTCTTCACGAGCGCCGCGAGGTCTTCCCACGATTGCGAACTGCGGCTCTGCGTGCCGTGCTGCACGACCCGCTTGTGCTTGTGGGCCATCTGCACCGCGATCCGGCCTTCGTGGATGTTGTGCGACATCGGCTTTTCGACGTACACGTCCTTGCCAGCTTCGCACGCCCAGATGGTCATGAGCGAGTGCCAGTGGTTCGGGGTCGCGATCGACACCGCGTTGAGTTGCTTGTCTTCGAGCGCCTTGCGGATGTCGGTAAGGTTGGTCGCGGCGGGCAGTTCCTTCTTGGCGATGCTGTCCGCGTGCTTCTTGTACGTGCGCTTGTCCGGGTCCACGAGGTACGCGATCTCGACGTTCTTCATGCCGAGGTACGCGCCGACGTGTGCGCTTCCGCGACCGTTCAGGCCGGCGACCGCGATGCGGATACGGTCGTTCGCGCCCATGACGCGTGCAGATGACTTCGTGCCGCCGATGGTGACGGTCGCGGCAGCGGCGAGCGATGTTTGCAGGAACATACGGCGTGAAACGCGACTCATGGTGGAACTCCGGGCAGCGTAAGAGGGAAGAGGTGGACGCCTTGAACGATACCCGCCCGCGGCGCGCCGAGCAAACGTGATTTGTCGAACCGCCCGCGTCAGCGAGCTGGGTTGCGCGACGTACCCAGCCCGCTGCCGCGGGCGGTTCGACAAATCACGTTTCTGCTAAACTGCACGCATGAGCGCATCCGACAACCGGTCCGAACTCGCGTCGAAGTACATCGACCAACTCCCGTATCCGCCGTACCCGGTGCAGGAAGAGGCGTTGCTGGCATGGTTCACAGCGGAGCAAGGCGTGATGGTCTGCGCGCCGACCGGCACCGGCAAAACACTCATCGCGCACGCGGCGCTGTTCGAGGCGCTCCACACGAACACCGTCGCGTACTACACGACGCCGCTCATCGCGCTCACCGAGCAGAAGTTCAGCGAGATGCAAGCCGCTGCGGTCCGGTGGGGCTTCAAAGCGGAGGACGTGGGGTTAGTGACCGGCAACCGGCGAGTGAACCCGAACGCACGTGTGCTGATCGTCGTCGCGGAGATCCTGCTGAATCGGCTGCTCCACGCGGACGGCTACGACTTCACGCACACCAGCGCGGTAGTTATGGACGAGTTCCACAGCTTCGCGGACCCCGAACGGGGGATCGTGTGGGAACTGTCGCTCAACATGCTTCCCAAACATATCCGGTTGCTGCTGCTGTCGGCGACTGTCGGGAACGCGGTGGAGTTCACGAACTGGCTCGACCGCCAACACGGGCGGCAGATCGAACTCGTAGAGGGCAAGGAGCGGAAGATTCCACTCACTTATCGCTGGGTGCCGGATCAGTTCCTGAACGAGTTGCTTGTGGAGATCGCGAAAGGCGACGACGCGACCCGCAAGACCCCGGCACTGGTGTTTGCGTTCAATCGCGACGAGTGCTGGAACGTCGCCGAGCAACTGAAGGGACTCGAGCTAATGAACGCGGCGCAGAAAGCCGCGCTCAACAAGGAGTGCGACAAACTCGAATGGCCCAACGGCGTCGGGCCGAAGTTGAAGCAGATGCTCCGCCGCGGGGTCGGTGTTCACCATGCCGGATTGCTGCCGAAATACCGCCGTGCCGTTGAGGAGCTATTCGAGAAGAAACTGCTCAGCGTCGCGCTGTGTACCGAAACGCTTGCGGCCGGGATCAATCTTCCGGCGCGCTCGGTGGTACTCACGTCGCTCGTGAAGGGGCCGTTCGGCAAGGAGAAGCTGATAGAGGCGAGTACCGCGCACCAGATCTTCGGGCGCGCCGGGCGCCCGCAGTACGACACCGAAGGCTACGTGTTCGCGTACCCAGAGGAAGACGACGTTCGCATCCTCCGCTGGAAGCAACAGTTCGACCAGATACCGGAGAACACGAAAGACCCTGGCTTGCTCAAGGCGAAGAAGTCGTTGCTCAAGAAGAAGCCGACGCGCAACAGTCAGAAGAAGTACTGGACCGAAGCGGACTTCGAGCGACTGAAGAACGCGCCCGCAGGTCGGCTTTACAGCAAAGGTCCGCTCCCGTGGCGATTGCTCGCGTACTTGCTGAAAGTTTCACCGGACGTGGAGAAGATTCGGAGCGTGGTCCGCAAGCGATTGCTCGACCAGCCGCGCATCGAAGCCGGGATGAAGCAGCTCACGCGGATGCTGGTCACGTTGCACGCGAATGGGTTTCTGGTTCTCGATCCTCCGCCTCCAGTGGAAGAACCTACCCCCCCGGCCCCCCTCCCGGAAGGGAAGGGGGAGATAGACCAATCACGAAAGCTCACTCCACTTGAGGAGGCGCTCGCGGCGCAAAGCCGTTCCGTCTCCCCCCTCCCTGAAGGGAGGGGGGCCGGGGGGGTAGGTTCTTCCGAACCGCTTTACGCCCCCGTCACCGCGACACCCACACCGGAACTCGACAAACTACTCGTGTTCCGCGCCTGCCACCCGCTGTACGGGGCGTTCCTCACCGACTTGCTCGGCGTCGCAAACCGCGAGGAGCGGCTTCAACTTCTTGAAAGCGTTCTCGAGCTTCCGCGACCGTTACTCAAGTTTGTGCGCGTTCCGTGGGAGCTGTCGCCGGGGCCGCTCCAAACGGAGAAACTCGACCCCGAGTTGATCGCGAAGGGCTTGATCGTGGCGAAGGTGCCGAAGGTGGAAGGCGCGGAAGAAGAGGAAGAGGAGTGGGTGCCGTGGGACGAGCGCCCGCCGGTGCTCGCGGACAAGGCGAGACTGCTCTTCGATGCGAAGTATCCCGAAGTCGGCGACTTCGTCACAACGCCGGTGTGGGCCGCGGCCGAAGTCATCAATTACGGCAACTTCAACACTTACGTGACGACCAAAGACCTCACGAAGCAGGAAGGCTTGATATTCCGGCACCTGTTGCGGCTCATCCTGTTGACGCAGGAGTTCGAGCAACTCACCCCGCCAGGTCTGACACAAGAGGAGTGGAAGAAAGAGCTATCGGAGATGTCCGACCGTCTCACGGACATTTGTCGTGCCGTTGATCCGACCAGCACGGAAGTAGCGATCAAACGTTCTCACGGCGCGGACGTTGTCGAAGGCGAAGGACACGCGAAGGTGATCATTGCGACGACCCCGGAGGTGCCCGAACCTGGTGAAGAGGTCGATGGGTTCGCGGAAGGTCTCTTGGATTGATTGAGCCTTCTTCACCAGCCCGTAGCGCCAGCAAGGGCCGACGTCGGCCCTTGCTGGCGCTACGGGCTGGTGAAGAAGGCTCAATCAATCCAAGAGACCTTCCGCGAACCCAT
>SXID01000225.1 GCA_005772955.1 Planctomycetia bacterium | reverse complement strand
GGCAAACCGCTGTTCGCGTCGGGCCGCGTGCCGCTGGCGCTTGTGATCCTCGGTGCGTCCGCGGCTGGGTTCGTGTCCGGTAGCATCGGGCAGTCGCTGTTCTTTGTGTTGCTCTCGCTCGGCGCGGCGAAACTCGGCTTCCTAATCGGATGGGTTCTACTCGGCGCGCTGCTCGGTGGTGGCGTGAGCTTCTTCATCCCAAACCTCGACGGCAAGAAGGCCGCGCTCGCGGGATTGGGCGGGGGGCTTCTTGGTGCGCTCGCGTTTCTCATGATGTCGGAAGTGAAGGACTGGATCGGGCGATTCGGCGGGGCCGCGCTGCTCGGCTTCTGCATTGGGTTGATGGTCGCGGTGGTCGAAGCGGCGTTCCGGCGCGCGTGGCTCGAAGTGCGGTTCAGCGAGCGCGAGGTTATTACCGTGAACCTCGGCCCGGAACCGGTGAAGGTCGGCGGCGACTCGCGGTCCTGCACCGTGTGGGCGCGCGGCGCGGCCGATGTCGCGCTCAAGTACTGGATTCGCGACGGCAAGGTGTTCTGCGAGGACGTCCCGACGAGGCGCGAAGAGACCTCGCTCAACGGCGACACGCGAACCGCGGGCAACGTGACCGTGGTGGTGCGTACGAGCGGCACCGCGGCGCCCGTCGCGCCACCGCCTGCGGCTTCGCGACCACCGGCACCGCCCGTTCTCGCGAAGCCGCAAGCGACTGTGGCACCAGTGCCCGCGAAAACCACGGCGCAGGACGATTACGACGACGGTTTGCCGATGCCGATGTCGCCGCCTCCGCCCCCGCGTCGTGCGGCGGCATCGATTCTCGACTTCGACGATGGCCCGCGCCCGGCTGCACCCGCGCAGCCGCCCGTGCCGACCGTCGCGACGCCGCAAGCGGCTTCACCGGTTCCCGCGCCGCCAAAGCCCGCGGCACCGCCAGCCCCCGCGAAGCCGCCCGTGCCGACCGTCGCGAAGCCGCCCGCGCCCGCGAGCGCGCCGAAGGCCGGCGACCCGGACGCGTGCCCGACCTGCGGTCGGAAGTCGCCCGGTCGCCCCGGTGCGCGATATTGCATGGTGTGCGACAAGACGTTTTGACTTCTTATAGGGTGGGTCAAGGCTTTGCGCAGGGCCACCACGGCGACACCAGAACGATCAACGTTACGGCTGTAGCTCAGCGCTGGTGGGCCTGCGCAAAGCCTTGACCCACCCTACAAGGCGATACTGA
The DNA here is from genome assembly GCA_005772955.1 of Planctomycetia bacterium. Classification (GTDB taxonomy): domain Bacteria; phylum Planctomycetota; class Planctomycetia; order Gemmatales; family Gemmataceae; genus Gemmata. The sequence goes on along the minus strand of SXID01000225.1, from coordinate 35,371 downwards.
AACACCCCTTTCCCTGATCGACACCTGAGGAAATTTCGCAATGCCCTACGACATGCAGATCGACCGCTCGAACCCCGGCTGTATCGTGTTCCTGGTGGACCTTTCCAACTCCATGTTGGACGGCATCGCGGGCACACAGCGCGCGAAGATGGACACCGTGTCCACCGCCATCAACCGGTTCTTCCAGGAACTCATCACGAGTTGCGAGAAGGGCGAAGAGAAGCCGCGCAACTACTTCGACGTGGGACTGATCGGGTACACCACCGACTCCAACGGTAGCGCCATCGTCCGCCCGCTGTTCCAGTTGAGCCTCGCCGGGCGCGACCTCGTTAGCATCAGCGAACTGTACGACAACCCGCTGGAAATCGAGCAGCGCCGCAAGAAGGAGTTCGTGGACGACGGCGCCGGCGGTCTCAGTGAAGTGGAAGTGCAGATCGCGTTCCCGGTGTGGTTCCGCTCGCCGCCCCCGACCGAGATGTTCGGCACGCCGATGTGTACAGCGTTGGGTTACTGCAAGCAGGTGCTCCAGGCGTGGATCGAGGCACACCCGAACAGCTTCCCGCCGATGGTCATCAATCTGACCGACGGCGAGTCCACCGACGGAATGCCGGTGCCGTTCGCGGAAGATCTCAAAGCCCTCACGACCGCCGACGGCGCAGTGCTGCTGTTCAACTGCCACCTGTCGGGCCGCGACGCGCAACCGGTGTTCCTGCCGCCAACGGAAGGGCTACTGCCCGACGAATACGCCCGCGACTTGTTCGGCATGTCCAGCCCGCTGCCGGACAAGTTGCGGCACATGGCGGAAGTAAAGGGCATTTCGGCGCCGCTGGGGTGCAAGGCGATGGCGTTCAACGCGGACGCGGTCAGCCTGCTGAAGTTGCTAAACGTCGGCACGCAGGTGGTCGCCGCGGCCACGCTGCCGCCGCACCTGCGGTAACTTGTAGGACAGGCTTCCAGCCTGCTCCACCGAAGACAGGCTGGAAGCCTGTCCTACAAGAACCGCGTGGGAGACCGAATGGACCCGACCCCCGCCGAGCCGCCGCCCGGTTGCCTCGTATTGCTGCTCCGCCTGTCGGCCGGGATGACCGCGGACGTACCCACGTCGCGCGGCGACATTCCGGCCTTCGTCGCGGCGCGGCAACTCGCGGACGAGTTCCTCGAAGGACTGGTGAACACCGTCGCGGGCGGGTACGCGGTCGGCGCCGTCGACGTGGCGGTGTTGGGGTATCGCACTTCCGAAGGCGGCACGCCGCAACTGCTCTCTCTGCTACCCGATGGCGACCCAATGGCGCGGTTCGTACCGCTCGCGCAAGTCGCGGAGATGCCTGCGGTCGCGCGCGGCGCCGAGGGCCAACCGCGCAAGTGGGCCGTTCTCCCCACGTGCGAAGGCGAACCGTGCGCGGGCGACGCGCTCGCGAGCGTCTACCAGATGGTGTCCGTGTGGCTCACCGGGCGCTATTCAAGCCGCGCGCCGGTCGTTATCCATTGCACCGGCAGCGACGGGCTTGACGAAGCGTACAGCCGCGTTGCCAACTCGCTCACGTTACTCGCGACCGCTCACGGCCCGACGCGCGTGCTGCATTATGTGTTTGGGGAACCTACCCCGCCACCCCCCTCCCTGCAGGGAGGGGATTTTTGGGGGGGGGCCGGCAGTCTTCCCGGCCGCGTGTTCGTCAACGACTGGGACATCGGCGACCCGTGGGACGCGATCTTCAGCATTGCGCCGCAGGAAGACGGAACCGCATGGACGGAGGCGGACGCGGGGTTCGCCCCCGCTCGCTCGATGTGGGCGCAGAAGATGGGCAACACGCCGGAACAGTGGGAAGATGCCTTCGCGCTGAACGAGGCCGGTGGCGCGGCGGCAATCGCCGACGGCGCGAGTAGCGGCATCTACTGCAGCATCTGGGCGCAGCAGTTGAGCCAGCGGTTCCTGTCCGACCGACCCGATACGCGTGACCCGGTTTCGCTGAATAAATGGGTAAACGGCCTACGAACGGAGTGGCGCGCCGCGATCAGTTATAGTACGCTGAACTGGTCGAAACAGGCGAAGGTCAATCAGGTAGGCGCGGCGGCAACGCTTTTAGGATTGGAACTCGGACCCGCGGACGCGAACGGGAAGCGTCCGTGGCGCGCGTGTGCGGTCGGTGACGCGAGCCTCTTCTGGGTGCGCAGCGGGCGGTTGCTCGCAACGTTCCCAGTGGTTGCAGCCGATCAGTTCGGCTCCGCGCCGCTACTGGTTCGGTCAAGCCCCGGCTTCCGCACGGTCGCGATCGCCGCGGCCGGAACGTGCGAACCCGGCGACCGGTTCATCCTTGCAACCGACGCGGTCGCCGCGCGGCTGTTCAAGAGTGCCGCCCTCGGACCCGAGTTGGAGTGGAGCCGGTTTGAGGTGATCACGGAAGACGAATGGCGCGCCGAGTTGGACATACTCCGCAGCGCGAACGACATGGTGAACGACGACTGCACGCTCGTCGTTCTTCGAGTCAGCGGTGGGAGCGAAGAAGCGAGCGAGTTCGAGGCGAACTGGGAGCGTCAGCAACCGGAGGCATCGCTCACTCAACTCGCGCAGCTTCCGGGCGTTGACGCGCCCAGTTCGCCCCAGAAGGAAGACGCCTTCATCGCGGCCGATGTCGGCGACCTGATGATCGATGTGCCCCACGACCCGCCGGCACCGGAGCCGGAAGAATTACCGCCGGACGAACCACCGGCAACCAGGGACGGTTTCCCGGAATCGACGGACCCAGGCGTCTGACCTCCGCGAGGAACTCATGGCCCTGCTTCAACCACTATTCCGCACGCTCGCCCTTCTCGCGCTCGTCGCGCTCGCGTCGCGCGCCCCCGCGCAAGACGACGTACCCAAATCTGCTGCCGAAGCGCAAAAGCAACTCGGCGAAATCCAGAAGGGCTTCGCCGGTGGAACCGACTCGCAGAAGCGCTTACGTATTGACAAGTTCGAGGCTGTCGATGGGCAGGTCAAAGTGACCGGCGTGTTCCTCGACGGACCCGCGGCGAAGGAGGGCGACACGCTCCCGTTCGACGCCGTTCAGGAAGAAGCCAGCAAGCTCCTTCGCGACCGCCTCAAGGACGACAAACTCAAGTTCGAGTGGGCCGGCGTGAAGAAGATCGAGCCGAAGGATCATCCGCACGTCGTCCTCCAGGTGGCCGCGAACGCGGCCGGCGAGAAGGACGCCGCCGCGGACCGGTTCCTGTTCGCGGGGAGCCGCTTCGGGGCCAACGGCGGCGTGATCCTGTCCGGCACGCGCGGCAAGGACGCGGACACCGCGAAGTGGCTCGCGTCCGCGATTACCGCGCACCTCGCCAAGCACCCGGCCGTGAAGGTCGTCGCCGACAAGCCGCTCGTCACCGACGAGACAAAGCCCGTCGATTGGAAGCTCTCGCCCGCGGACGTGCAGAAGCTCTTCGCCACGTCCCCCGACGCGTCAACGCGCCGGCTCCGCGTCGATCGCGTGTATCTGGCTTACGACGCGGAGAACCCCGACCTCGTGGCCCGATGGAGCACCTTCCGCGCCACGCTCACCGGCGTGCGCCTCGGCACCGACCCGGTCGATAAGGAAGCACTTACCGAAGCGTGCCGCAAACAGTGGCCAGAACTGTTCGCCGGCGTGCCGAAGGTGCTGGTGTACCCGGACCCGCTACTCGGGCCGGGCCTCCCGGAGCCGACCGCGAAGTTCCAGACCACGGTCGCGGCGAAGCCCGCACTCGACGGCGTCCGTATCGACCCCGGTGCGGAGTTCGCCGCGGACGGGAGCCTGATGTTCGCGGGCCTCCAGCCGGGCCTGACCGCCGCGGCCGAGAAGGAATTGATCGCGACGTATCAGGCGGTCGTCAAGGAGTTCGTTGACAAGGCCGACGCTGACTCGCCGCGGTACAAGAAGCTCGCGGAAGGCGGCGTTTCCGTCAAGCAGATGAAGGTTGTGCCCACGGGCAAGTTGCTCAGCGAAATCCGCGAGTGGGCCGCGAACACGATGGACGACGCGCGTCTGTCGCGCATCTACTTCGCCGCCGACGGCGGGTTGAAGTTGCAAGTCAAGACGGTGACGAAGGCCGACTCCGACAAGGTGCAGTTGAAGTTCAAGGAACTGGCCGCGAAGTACCTGCCCGCGGACGCGCCGAAGCTGCCGAAGGGCGATTCGGCTTTGCCTGACGCCGACGCGCCGGTGTTCGTCCGCGCGGCGATTCAGCCCGCGAAGACGCCCGAACCCGCGACCGACCCGACCACGTTTTCCGCGGGCTTCACGGCGCACTTGCGGAAGGAGATGGCCGGCGACCAGAAGCGGTGGAACGGCGTGCTGATCGAGCGCGGGTACTTCGACGCGGAGAACCGCTTCACGCTCCGCGGCGTGGTGGACACCGCCGTTCAGAACGACGCGTTGGTGAAGCTATTCGACGAACTGAAGGCGGACGTGAAATGGGCGGATTACTTCACGCCCACGCCGAACAAGCCCGTGCTCGAGGTGGTTCCGCTGAGCGACCTACTCGACCGCGTGAAGCGTGTCGTGCCCGCGTACCCGGAGTTCGACGGGATCCGCATTGAGTCTGCGCGGTACGACGCGAACGTGAACCTGATCTTCGACGCGCACGTCGCGGGCCGGTTGGAGAACGAACCGGCCATGTTGCTCGCGAAGTTGCTCCGCGACCACCCGACGTACAAGCGCCGCGCCCCGGCCGACAAGCAGGTGCGGATTGTTCGCGTCACCGGACCTCCCGACACCGACCCGCAGGCAGCCCGGTTCAGCATGGCCTACGGCGCGAAGCTCCTGAGCGGCACCGACGCGAAGAAAACAAAGACGTGGTTGGACAGCGCCCTGTTGCACTACCCGAGCGAAGCCGGCGTGTGGTTCCTGAGCGCGTACTACAACCACGCGAAGGGCGACGCCGAGTTAGTGCGCCGCGACCTGTACCGGATGATTGAACTGGAAGGCGCGATCGCGTTCAACGGAACCGCGCAGCGGAAACGGCGCTACGACGCCGCGAAAGACATCCAGGGTAAGGAACGGAACGAACTCGAAGCGCTGTGGCTCGAATACTTCCGCGAAGTGAAGGACGGGGCCAAGCCCATCACGATGACGAAGGAGAAGTGAGGTCTTCCGCCGCAAGCGGCGGAAACATCCAACGCCAGCGAGACCGACAGAAGAAGCCCGCCGGGGTGACTCGGCGGGCTTCTTCTGTCTCACTTGTTGAACTGGAACTCGCGGCTGTTGATGAGCACCCAGAGCAAGTCCTGAAGTCCGTCGCGTAGGTTCGGGGCGCTGTTCACCCAGCCCTCCGCTTTCTTCTGCTCGTCAGGCGACGGGCGGCGACCCCACGCCGCGAGATACAGTTCCTCCACCGCCTTCGCGAGCGGCACCTTGTCGGTGATGAGCTTCTCCACGCGACCGGTCTTGTCCGCGATCTTCGTGTTGAGGAAGTCGCCGTTCAGAAGGTGCATCGCCTGCGCGATGTTTGGCTTCGTGGTGCGCTCGCACTCGCACAACACCTGACGCGGCGGGCGCCCGAACGTGTCCAGCAGATACGACCGCACTTCGCTGTCGGGAAGCTGAATCGCCTTCGTGCCGAGCGGCAACCCGATGTACTTCTCGCGCGTGCCGGTGGCGAAGTCCACGCCGTCCGCGATCTGCTCCGCGGTCAACCGCTTCACGGTGTAACGTGTGAAGTGGACGTTCGCGGTGTCGAGCTTGTTGCCCGGTGTGCTCGCGTGCGAAAGCTGGTACGCCCGGCTGTTGAAGATCGTCTTCAACAGGTGTTTCAGGTCGAACTTGTTCTTGACTAACTCGTCTGCAAGTGCGTCGAGAAGTTCGGGGTTGCTCGCGGGGTTGGTGGCTCGCATGTCGTCGAGCGGTTCGACCAGGCCGCGACCCATCGTGTAGCCCCAGAACCGGTTCGCCATGTTCCTGGCGAACATCTTGTTCGAGGAAGAAGTCAGCCAGTCCGCGAGCCGCTTCCGCCGGTCGAACTCGTCGTCCCAACTCACGTTCGTGTCGCCATCGAGCGGCATCGGCTTCACGACGCCCCGCTTGCGTGGGTGACTGGCCTCGCCGGTGTTGCGAATGAAGATGACCGTTTCGCGACCGAAGATGCCGAACTCCTGACTGGTCTTCGTGCCGATGCGTGCGAAGAACGCGGCCATGCCGTAGTAGTCGTCCTGGCTCCACTTCTCGAACGGGTGGTGGTGGCACTTCGCGCACCCGATGCGCACGCCGAGGAACAGTTGCGTCGTCGTTTCCGACCACTCCTCCAACCCGCGACCGATCTGGAAGAAGTTCGCGGGGCCGTCCGTAAACGTGCTGCCCTCCGCCGTGATCACGTCTCGCACGAACGCGTCCATTGGCACGTTGTCGCGAACCTGCGCGCGAACCCAGTTGTGGAAGCTCCACATGCCCTTCTCTTGAAGCGCCCTGCGGTTGATGCGAAGCAGGTCGCCCCACTTCAGCGCCCACCAGTCGATGAACTCGCCGCGTTCCAGAACCTTGTCGATGACCTTCTCACGCTTCTTCGGATCCTTGTCATCGAGGAACGCCCGCACTTCGGCCGGTGTGGGAAGCGTGCCGATCGCGTCGAGGTACAAGCGGCGGAGGAACTCATCGTCGGTGGAAAGCGACGACGGCGTCAGCCCCAAGTCCTTCCACTTCGCGATGAGACGCGTGTCGATGAAGTTGTTCGCAACTACCTCCGGGAACTCGTCCAACTTCGCGAACGGCAGCGTGACCTGCGCGACTTCAGCAGCGCCGCCGTAGCGGATCATCACGTGCGTTTCGCCCGCGTCCTTCGCGGTGACCAGGCCCATTGGCGTCACGACCGCGACCGCGTCGTTGAGCGCGTCGAACTGCGCCGTCGAAGTGACATCCTCGCGGCGCCCGTCGGACCACGTCGCGATGATGGAGAGTTGTTGTTGCTCGCCGGGGACCATGAGCCGGCTGACGGGGAACACTCCGAGCTTGGTCACGGTGGGTTCGGCGCGAGCGGGTGGCGCGGGTGCGCCGTCTTCGAGCCACGAGCGAATGGTGACGTAGTCGCGGCCGTTGTGTTTCAGTTTCTCGCCGCCGCCGTGCTCCATCACGAGCGCGGGCTTCGCAAGCAGAACGCTCCGCTCCGGGTCGCTCGGTACGATGCGGCGGCCCTCGTTGCTCTGTACGATCTGCAAGTAGTCGAAGCCAGGGTCGAACCCGAACAGCGACAGTTTGAAGCCGCCGCGACCGTGCTGCGACCCGTGACAACTCCCCGCGTTGCACCCGGCTTTCGTGAGAATCGGTTCGACTTCGTTTGTGAAACTCACCGGCACGTCAGCGGTCGATTTCTCCACGGTGACGGGCACGGTCGCTTTCGTGCCGAAAGCTTCGACGATGAGCGTGGTGCTGCCGTCACCGACGGGTCGCAGCATACTTTTATCGGTGGTCGCGATCTTCGGGTTCTCGCTCGTGAGTTTGGCGGTGTGCGTGAGATCCCATTTGCGGCCGTCGGCCCACACGCCGAGCACGATCACACGCACCTCGTCTCGCGGCCCGACCAGCTTCATTTCCTTCGGGTGAATCACCAGTTCTTTGGGCGCGCCGGCGGGTCGTTCAGCCGCGCGAAGTTCCGCGGCGAAAAATCCCAGAACGCAGCTAGCGACTAGCAGGCGAGATCGCATGGGGAGAACCCGTAAGCGGGTGAAGCGGCGAGGCGACGAGGCGGGTACTCAAATCGTCGCGGATTCGTGGAACAGAGTCAAGGACAAGGCGTTACTCTCAACGAGTCGTACATATTCTCTACCCTTCTGGTAAATACACCTCGTAACCCTGGTGTCGTGATGAAAGTATTCGCGTTTCTCCCTATTGCACTCCTCGTCGCTGCCGTTGCAATCGCAGAGGACAAACCACCGCCGGCGCCGAAACTCCCGCTGGGCAAGGACACGACCTACGTGACCGGCCCGCTCGACAAGCACGGTTACATCGACTACGAAGCCGCACTCAACGCCGAACTCAGTAAGGGAGTCACGCGGGAGAACAATGCCAACGCACTGCTCGTTCAGGCGTTCGGCCCGGCGCCCGAAGGCGGTGACGGGATGCCGCTCGACTACTTCAAGTGGCTCGATATCCCGGTTCCGCCCCGCGAGGGCGACTACCTCATCAGCATGTACGCCTACGTTCACGACAAACTCGGACTCTCGGGTGAGCGTCTGGAAGCGTTCTTCGAGGTCCAGGGTCGGGTAATGCAGCGCCCGTGGGTGCCGAAGGATTGCCCGCCGATGGCCGAGTGGCTGAAGGCCAACGAGAAACCGCTGGCGCTGGTCACGGAAGCGACCAAGCGACCGGAGTACTTCAACCCGCTCGTGTCGCGCCGCAAGGAAGGCGATTCGAGCAATCTCATCGGCTCGCTGATACCCACCGTGCAGAAGTGCCGGGAACTGGCGACCACGTTTACCGCCCGCGCAATGCTCCGCCTCAAAGAAGGGAAACTCGACGATGCGTGGGCCGACCTCATGGCGGTCCACCGGCTCGGCCGGCTCATCACTCGCGGCGGCACGCTGATCGAAGCGCTCGTGGGCATCGCCATTGGCCAGATCGCCGCCAACTCCACGCTGGCCTACCTGGAACACCCTGACCTCACCTCCAAGCGCGCGATTGCGTGCCTGAAGGATTTGCAAGGGCTACCGCCCGTGGCGCCGCTGGCGGACAAGATCGGCGTGTGCGAACGGATGATGGGACTCGACGCGCTCCAGGGCATCCGCCGCGTCGGTGGCGCAGGCGGGCTGGCTGCTCTCATCGGTCCGGGTGAATTCGCCATCCCCGATGAAAAGAAGGCGTTCGAGACGGTGGACTGGACCACGGTGATGCAAACGATGAACAAGGGGTACGACCGCCTCGCGGCCGCCATGCGGCTGAAAGACCGTGCCGCGCGCCTCAAGGAGTATGAGAAGATCGAGGAGGAACTCAAAACGTTCAAGAAAGAGTTCGCGGACCCGGAGAAGATCGCAAAACTCATGAAGGAGAAGGACGCGGGGAAACCAATGGGCAAGGCGCTGGGCAATCTTCTGATAGGGCTCCTCTCCCCGGCCGTCCAGAAGGTCCAGCAAGCCCACGACCGGAGCGCACAGGTGGCCGCTAACCTTCAAGTCGCGTTCGCAATGGCGGCGTATCACAAGGACAACGGGCGTTACCCCGCGAAGCTCGCGGACCTCGCGCCCAAGTACCTCGCGACCGTCCCCAACGACGTCTTCGCGGGCAAGCCGCTCATCTACAAGCCCAACGAGAAGGGTTACCTGTTCTACAGCGTCGGCGCGAACGGCAAGGACGAGGGCGGCAACACCTACGGCAGCGAAACGCCTGGCGACGACCTCCCCGTGAAAATGCCGCTCCCGGAACTGAAGAAGAAATAAGGCTGACTTCCTCGCCACTTGCGGCGTAGCGGGCGCGGCGCACGCTAGGCCGCAAGCGGCGGAAGAAAACTCCCTCCCTAGGTGCCCCATGAAGGCGCTCGCGATTCTTCCGCTCGTGCTTCTCGTCGGAGTCACGCCCGCGGACGAGAAGCCTACACCGAAGCTCCCGGTCGGCAAAGAAACCACCTATGTCACCGGCCCGATCGACAAGAACGGGTACATCGACTTCGAGGCCGCGATCAACGAGCGGCTCAGCAAGGGCATCACGCCCGAGAAGAACGCGAACGTCCTGCTCTGGAAGGCGTTCGGCCCGACCCCCGAAGGCGGAAAGGGGATGCCGCCGGAGTTCTTCAAGCAACTCGGCATCGCGGAACCGCCGAAGGACGGCGACTACTTCATCGGCCTCGGCAAATACATGAAGGACGTGCTCAAGATCGAACCGGGCAACTTCGACGTGGTCGCCGACCAACAGAGCCGCGCGACGCAGCGGCCGTGGAATGCGAAGGACTTCCCGGATATCGCCGGGTGGATCAAGGCCAACGAGAAGCCGCTCGCGGTGATGGTCGAAGCCACGAAGCGGCCCGCATACTTCAACCCACTGGTGTCGATGCGCGAGAAGGACGCGCCGAGTTTCCTGATCGGTGTGCTGCTGCCCACGGTGCAGAAGTGCCGCGAGGTTGTGGTGGCCCTCACCGGCCGCGCGATGCTGAGGCTGGGCGAAGGGAAACAGCAAGAAGCGTGGCAAGATCTGATCGCGGCTCACCGACTCTCCCGGCACCTGAGCCACGGCGCGACGCTCATCGAGTCGCTCGTCGGCATCGCTGTTGGCCAGGTCGCGCACAACGCCACGGTCGCGTACCTGGAACGCGCCGACCTCACGTCCAGGCAGTTGCTCGACCGGTTAAAGGAACTGCAAGACCTCCCGCCGCTGATGCCGATGGCCGACAAGGTCGCCCTCGGTGAGCGGTTCATGTTCCTCGATTCGCTGCAACTCATTCGGCGCGGTGGCGGGTTCGAAGGCGCGGGCAAGAAGCCCACAGAAGAGGAACTGAGGGGGCTTGACATGATCGACTGGGAACCGGCGCTGCGCAATGGCAACAAGCAGTACGACCGCATGGCCGCCGCGATGCGCCTCCCGGACCGCGCCGCCCGCGAAAAGGAATTCGACGCGATCGGGAAAGACCTGAAAGAACTGGTCAAGAAGAACCGCGACTTCGCTGAACTTCAAAAACTCATCAAGAACGGCGCGGGCGACAAAGAAATCGGCAAGCAGATTGGCAAGGAGATTGGCGACGTTCTCATCGCGCTGCTCGTGCCCGCAATCCGCAAGGTGCAGGACTCGTCCGACCGCGCCCAACAGGTTGTGAGGAACCTCCACGTCGCGTTCGCGCTGGCGGCGTACCACAAGGACAACGGGCGGTACTCCGCGAAGCTCTCGGATCTCGCGCCCAAGTACCTCAGCGCCGTCCCCAACGACCTCTTCGCGGGCAAGTCGCTGATCTACAAGCCGGGCGAGAAGGGTTACTTGTTCTACAGCGTGGGCGTGAACGGGAAGGACGATGGCGGCAACTGGTACGACGACGAAACGCCCGGCGACGACCTCCGCGTGAAAATGCCGCTCCCGGCGCTGAAGTCGCGTAAGTGACATCACGCGGAATCGGGTTGCTTCACGCGCCGCGTGTGCTGAAGATACCGCTCTTGCGCGCCCCGATCCGCACCGAGAGCGGCATGAACACCCACGACGAGTGGAACGACGAACCGCCTCCGCCCACCCCGCCGGGCATCGCCCGTGCGGCCGGGATCGCGTGGATGGCACTTGGCGCGTTCATCCTGCTGTGCGGTCTCGCGTACTTCGTCTTCTCCATCGCGGTCGCCGACGGGGGCGACGACCCCGTGCCGGATTTGGGTTGGATAGCGATGGGGATCGGCTTCGGGCTGATCATGTGCGGCCGGGGGATCGTTTTCGGAAAGGCGAAGGACGTCGTCAGCGTCTCGGTCGTTTCGATCATCCTCGGTGTCATTCACCTCGCGGTCGGGCTTGTCGTTGCCACCCAGAAGGTCGATGCCGTGGTGGGAATGATCATCGGCGGGGTTTGCACTGCGATTGCGCTGGCGTGCATCCTCCCCGCGATCCTGGCGCTCGCGGGTCGGGCGCAGTACCTCGCGTGGCGTCGCGCCAACCCGCCGGACGACGAAGAGGAAAACGACTAGGACGACCGCGGCTGGTCAAACGGGTCTACCAGCGCGACCGCGGGCGCTCCGGGCGCGGGTTTCGGCGTCGGGCGGTTAAATTTGAACAGCAGTGGCATCAGGGCCAACATGGTGACGAGAGCGCCGACTGCGGTGAGTCCGAGCGCGTGGATGAACGCGTACCGCAGGACCGGCCACGTGACCACCAGCCACATCAATAGCAGCGCGAAGTTTAGCAGCAGAGAGACCACGATCGTGCCGGTACTGGGCACGAACAGCGTGCCGGGTTGCACCGCCTCGACGTACCGACTGCCCTTCTCCTCGACGAACCGCCGCTCCGGGGCGTATTCCTTCGCCTTGGTCCGCGGGTTCTCGTTCACCATCGCCTTGTAGCGCACCGGTTCGGAGTCGTCCGGCCCCTTCACCCGAATCGCACCGGTCATGTAGTCCCCGGTGTTCATCTTGAACGCCTCGTTGGTCCCCTCCTCCACGAAGGGCGCGCCTTTCCCGCCGACCCCGCGTTTGAACTTGACGATCACCTCCACGTCCTTGCCGCTCGCGTCCTTCTTGAAATGCCGGTCGCCGCCGATCGGCCACCGCACCGCTTCGAACTCGGTGAACTCGATCGTGGTGTATGGGACGAAGTTGAAGAACGTGTCGTACTGGCCGGGCCGGCTCTTGTCGATGGTAGCCCAGAGCGTGAGGAAGCCGCCGAGGAGCAACCCGCCGATCAGCGCACGGATCGGCAGGCGTGGGGCTGGATCCTGGTACAGGTAACCGTGCGCCACGACCGTGATGCCCAGGAACATCGCGGTCAGTCCGACCACCAGCAGCACGAACACGAGCAGCAGAGTCACGACAGACCTCTCGTTGGCTTATGTAGCCCTCGGAGAGGGCGACGGCGTGTAGCCAGGGGCGGAGCGCATCGCAACCCCTGGCTAGCGAAACGTAACTCCGACTACCGACGTGCGACCGTACCTGGGGTGTCTGCGACGCGCCACCAGGGGTTGCGCTCCACCCCTGGCTCCACGCCCGCGCCCCTTCCAGGGGCTGAAGACCACAATCTTCGCCGCGTGGCGCAGTTTCAAACCACTTTCATTCCCACAGGGGACGGTATCTGCGCTGGTTGCGTCGGGCAAGGGGGTTGGCGTTGTATCGTTCGCTCGCGTTGCTATAGTTCGTCTCCTGAATGGCTCGCGCCTCATCTTGGAAGAGGTGCCCGTGACCGGCGGATTCCTCGCTCTCGCTCTGCTCTGTCCCACCGCTGAACCCACGGGTTTGGCAAAGGGTGACGAGTTGACATTCACCGGCACGGTGGAAGAAGCGGTCGAGCGCCCCGGCACGCGGTTCCGCCGCTCGCAGAATCTCGAAATCCGCGTCCTCGTTCTCGAAAAGAAAGACGCGTGGGTGGACGTGGCCGTGCTCACGCTACTCCGCCGTAAGGACGACGCGGTGGCCGGCGCGGTCGGCGCGGTCACCGGCGGCGGAGCGGAAAAGGCGCCTCCAGGCGCGCGGCTCGACCTGCTCCGAGTTCACGCCGACGGCAGCGCGCACCACCTCCACCCGTTCGGCCCGCCGCCGCTCACACTCGACGCGAAGACGCCGGCGCGCACGCTCCCTGCGATCCCGCTCGACACCTTCGCACCCTTCGAGTTCGGTATGTTTCCCCCCCGCGTCCCGCGGTCCGCACCTGAGCGACCGTGGACGGTGGCAAGTACCGACCCGAACCGACCGGCGGAAGTGTGGCAGGCGCAGGGCACCGACTTCGTGACCGCGGAGCGCTGTTCGCTTCTGGTGGCGAACCAGCAGGACCCAAACTGGGCGAAGCCAATCGGCGGCCACTCCGCGTGGCACCGCGCCGACGCGGTGTGGGTGTCCGCGCTCGACGGCACCGCGCGCAAGGTGCATCGCGTGATCAAGCACCGCGACGGGGCAGCGACCGAACTCGCGGCGTGGGTCGAGGTGAAATACGAACTGAAGGAAAAGACGTGCGTGATCGGGCGCACGTTCGACCGCTACCGGTGCGACGTGGAGACCGCCTTTTCTGCTGGCGCGGACCTCGCCCCGTTCCTCGCAGACGCGGTGAAGCACGGGACGAAGTTCTTCGAGACGCGTGCGCAGAAACTCGGCGCCTACCTCGAACAGTCCGACGCCTCCAGCCCATACCGCGAAGCGGTGCTCGCGGTGCGCCGACAACTCGACGCCGCGCGCCGGGGCGAGTCCGTGACCGCACCGCCGCTCACCAGCCCCAAGAAGCTCCCTGCATGGCCCGAACCGAATCAGAGCGCCCCCGACTTCACCGCGGGCACCTTCCGCCTCTCCGAGAATCGCGGCAAGCCGGTGCTGCTGGTGTTCTTCAAGCCCGGCAGCGAAACGACGGACCTCGCGCTTGCGATTGCGAACGCGCTGTACGAGAAGCACGGGGCACGTGTCGCCGTGGTGCCGCTTGCGGTGGGTGGCGATCTCGCTGCCGGAACGAAGGACCGCGACCGACGGAAGCTGAGTGTTCCTGTCTACGACGGCGCGCAAGCCGACACCGCTTACGGCGTCGAATCGGTGCCGCGGTTCGCGGTGGTGGATGGGGCGGGCGTGGTGAAGTGGACGTTCGCGGGCGTGGGTGCCGAAACCGGCTCGTCGGTGAAGTCGCAGTTAGAGCGTCTGCTGCCCCCACCTTCCCCGAACGGCGCGGCCGGAACAATCCGCGCGCCCGGCCCAGGAAGTGAGCCAACTCCCCCGCGACCGTGATTGTCTCGCGAAGCGCGCGAGGGGTACGATGCTTGACTTGAATGAGTGACAGCGATGGCGACCGACTACGACATTCAGGGTCCAACACAGCTGTGTGCCGCGACCGGGCGCGAATTGAAGCCGGGTGACCGGTTCTTCGCAGTGCTCGCGGAAAGCGCGGGCAAGTTGGTCCGCGCTGATTTTTCGGCGGACGCGTGGCCGGGCGCGCCGGCGAACGCGGTGGCGTACTGGTCCGGGAAAGTGCCCCCAGCGGGAGTCAAGCCGCGTAAAGCGGTCGTGAACGACGACCTGTTGCTCGACTGTTTCGACCGGCTCAAGGATTCCGCCGACCCGGACGGGCTGAACTTCCGCTACGTCGCGACGCTGCTACTGATGCGGCGCAAGCGGTTCAAGTTCGAGGACGCGGCCCGCGACGCGAACGGGCGCGACGTGCTGATTGTGCGGGACGCGCGCGGTGGCGCGATCCACCACGTGGTCGATCCGCGACTGAATGACGAACAGGTCGCGACCGTGCAGACCGAAGTGTTTCGTGTACTCGGATGGGAATGATTCTTGATTTGACGAGCCGGAAGCGTGAGCGACGGCAAAGCAAATCCGTCGCTCACGCTTCCGGCTCGTCTGAGTTGATCGTCCAACACGGTGCCCCAATGAACCATCTCCGCCTGATCTTCGTTGCCGCCGTGCTGTGCCCCGCCCTCGGGTGCGAGTGGATGAAAGAACACAGCATCGGCAAGAATCTGCACAAAGACAAAACCGGCAACGGCGAGTTGCCGAAGGTCGCGCCCGACCCGCTCGTGGCGTACCTCAACGACCGCGCCGACCGGCTCCACTCCATCACCAACGCCGACGTACGCGTCACCGCTCGCGAGCGCAGCATCCCGATGCCGCCGTTGCGCGGCACGCTCGTCGCGAGCCAGCCGCGCAACTTCCGCATGGTCGGCGATGCGGCAATGGCCGCGAAAGTGGACTTAGGCTCCAACGACCAGCAGTTCTGGGTGTACGCAAAGGTACCGACGAACGACCCGATGTTCGTGTACGCGTCGCACAGCGACTTTGAAGCGGGCAAGGCGAAGATCCCCGGCGGGATTCCCTTTGAGCCGGAATGGGTGATGCAAGCGTTCGGCATGGCCCACTTCCCGCCAAACAACCAGTACACCGTGCTGCCCCCCGACGAGAAGACCCGCACGTACACCCTGAAGTGGCCCGCGGTCACGCCCAACGGCGTGTCCGTAGTCAAGGAGATCGTGTTCGACGGCGACGCGGCCACCGGCAACAAGCCGCAGGTGAAGAAACACATCATCCGCGATACGAAGGGGAAGCTGATCTGCTTCGCGGAGATCAAGGAGGCAAAGACGGTACAGACCGGCACCACCGATCCGCGGACAAACCTGCCGCTCGCGGTGCAGTACCCGACGAAAGTGCTGCTGCGGTGGGAGGAGCAGAAGTTCGAGATGGAATTGGAACTGCTGAACGCGAAGATCAACCAGCCGCTCACGCAGGAAGAGTTCCGCCGATACTACACCCGCCCGAACATCCCCGGCGCGACGCCGATCGATCTGGCGAAGTACGAGGCGCCGTTGAAGTAATGGCCGTTGCTTGTGTTTTGTTGTTCGCCCCGGAGGGGCTAACAACACATCGCCACTATTCCTTAAGCATTCCCACCTTCTTCGCGTAACTGAACAGTCCGCCAGCCTCCAAAATCGGGGCGACCTCGCCCAGCGGGAACAGCGCGAACGTCTCGCCGCTCGTGGTGTTTGTCAGCGTGCCCGCGGTGATGTCGATGACGAGTTTGTCCCCCGTGCAAACCCGTTCGATGAGCCGGTCCTTCGTTTCGAGTGGGGTCAGGTATCCGCCGTTGATGCTGTTCCGGTAGAAGATGCGTGCGTAGAATTCCGCGACCACCGCAACGATGCCGGCCGCGGCGAGCGCAATCGGGGCGTGTTCGCGACTGGAGCCGCACCCGAAGTTCTTCCCACCGACGATAATCGTGTACGGTGAGGTGTACTCATCCCCGCCGGGCGTGTGGAACGGGACGTGACCCTTCGGCAATCCGGCCCCGGTGTCGGGCACGCCGCTGAGGGCGTACTTCCCGAACATCTTGTACTCCTCCGGGATCGACGGATTGTACGTCAGGTACTGGGCCGGGATGATCTGGTCGGTGTCGATGTTGTCGCCCAGCACGTAAGCGACGCCTTCAATCCGGGTCTGCATGAAAACTCCCTCCGGGGCACGACCTCTTCTTAGTTAGGGCAACGAGGGCAAGAGACAACACCCTTCGTACTCGTCCGGGCCGGTTTAGCGCCTGCCCCGAAAGGACCGGGCTTCCGGAACGCAAAATGCATGCTAAAGTTTTCCGTAGCGAACGGTTGTTCTGGTAGTCGTTGTCTCTGCCCTCTCTCATCACAGTGCGGCAGGGCGTCCGTTGGAGCGTTTCGCGATGCGCGCGCGACTCACACTTGAAGGCGGCGAATGCGTGCCGCCGTCCTTCGACCTGTCTCCGACTGGACAGCCGGTCACGCTCGGTCGTAGCCGCGACAACACCATCGTGTTGCGAGACGAGTTGGCCAGCCGCACGCACGCCAAGATCTACTTCGAAGACGGGTGCTGGCACGTTCGCGACTTCGGGCTTAACGGAACCCGCGTGGATGGGCACCGGGTCAACGGCGCGACCGAACTCGGCAACGGGCAGCGGGTCAAGATTGGCGAGGTGGTGTTGAAGTTCGTTCTCGAACCAAAGTCCCCGCCGCAGCCGGTCAAGGAAACGCCGGACACGATGCCCAACCGCGTAGGCCAGGAAAGCCCTCACAACGCCACAAAAGTTTACGAGGTTCCGCTCGACCGGCTTGTATCGACCGATCCGCCACCGGATCAGATGGCGAAGCAACTGCGCGTAGACGAACTCACCGCGCTGTGCAAGTTCATGACCGGCGCGGTCGAAACCAAGACTCCGCACGACCTGATCAGCTTCGCGCTGCGAGCGATCCTGAATCAGACTGCGGCGAAACTGGCGGGCTATCTCAGTCTCGACCCGGAAAACCCCGGCCCGAAGATCGTGATGCCCGAGTCGGCGGCGATCGACATCCCGCTCAGCCGCCGACTCACAGCCCAGGCCCAGAAGAACGGCAAGACAGTCTGGTTGTTCCCGGACCTGAGCGCATCCCACCCGCCGACCGACTCGTTGTCGGCGTTCGCGGACGCGATCTGCATCCCGCTGAAGGCGTCGGGCGAGCCGTTCGCGACGTTGCACGTGTACCGCACCGGGCGCGCGTTCGTCGAACGCGACGTGCGATTCATCGAAGCCGTCGCCGGGTTCCTCGCACACGGGCTGGAGATCCTCCGCACGCGGCGCACCCTCGAAGCGGAAAACTCGCGCCTGCGCACTCACATCCCCGCGGCCGACGACATCATCGGCGGCAGCAACGCCGTCATCCTCCTTCGCCAGCATATCCTCCGCGCCGCGCCGCAACCGTTCACGGTGCTGGTTCAGGGCGAGAGCGGGTCTGGTAAGGAACTCGTCGCGCTGGCGCTGCATCGCAACAGTCGCCGCGCGGAAGGTCCGCTGGTCGTTGTCAACTGCGCGGCCATCGCGCCGACACTGCTCGAAGCGGAACTGTTTGGCTACAAGAAGGGCGCCTTCAGTGGTGCGGACCGCGACCGCCCCGGTTTGTTCCAACAAGCCGACGAAGGCACGCTGTTCCTCGACGAAGTGGGCGAACTATCACTCGAATGTCAGGCGAAGTTGCTTCGCGTGATCGAGGGCAAGGCGTTCCGTCCGGTGGGTGGGACGGCTGACATCAAGACCGATGTGCGGATCGTGGCCGCGACGCATCGCGACCTCGACAAGGACGTGAACGCCGGGCGGTTCCGGCAAGATCTCCTCTTCCGGTTGAAGGTGATTCAGGTTCGCGTGCCGCCGCTGCGCGAGCACCCGGAGGACGTGCCCGAACTGGCCGCGTTCTTCCTGGCGAAGGTGTCCAACGAATGCCGCCGGAATTTCAAACTCACGACGGCCGCGATGCGGAATCTCCGGGCGTACCAGTGGCCGGGGAACGTGCGCCAGTTGCGTGCGGCCATCGAGAGCGCCGCGGTGATGAGTGAGGGCGACACAATCGACGCCGACGCGATCCCGCTGACTGGGCTGACCAAACTCGCGCCGGTGAACGTCGGCGGCCCGCCCGCTGACGTGCCGCCGAGCCTGGATATGGACGAGGTTGAGACATGGGCCATCTGCCGGGCGATAAAGCAGACCAACGGTAACGTGAGCCACGCGGCCAAGTTGTTGAACCTCAGCCGTGACACACTCCACACCAAGTTGAAAAAGCTGAAGGACAAGGGCATCGACCGGCATGCACTGACGAACACCCCGGGTCCGGTTGGCGCGCCCAAGCCGATCACCGCGACCGAAATGTAGGCTCAACGAGCCTTGCAAAGTAGTAGGCACACTCCGTGTGCCGTGGCTGAACGAGTCAGAACCGCAACGCGTTATTGAGTTGCGAAGCTACGGCACACGAAGTGTGCCTACTACTTTGAAAAGACCCGGCATTGTGACGGTGCCCGGTGCGACCCGACCGGAACGCCGCTAAAATCACGGCATGACGGATCTCCTTTCTCGCTGTCGTGTCGTCCTGGTGCGCCCGCATTACGCGGGGAACCTTGGCGCGACCGCGCGCGCGATGCGCAACTTCGGTCTCTCCGATCTCGTCCTCGTCGCCCCCCACGCCTCGACCGGCGATCTCGACGCCCGCCGCATGGCGAGGGATGGCCTGTCCATTCTCGATGCGGCTCGCGTCATGCCGGACCTCGGTGCGGCGCTGACCGACTGCGTGTTCAGCCTCGCGACGTCGTCACTCACCGCCGGCGTGTTTCGTTCGGGCACGATCGGCACTGCGGCCGAGAAGATGCCGGAACTGCTCGCGGCGGCCGAAGCGGGACCGGTTGCGATCGTCTTCGGCCCGGAACCGACTGGGCTGAACAACGAGGAGATCGGCCGCTGCCACGGCTTGGTGAGCATCCCGGTGAACGCGGAATTCAGTTCGCTGAACCTGGCACAAGCGGTCGCGATCTGCTGTTACGAACTGCGGAAAGCGTGGTCGAAGTCGGTGAACGAAGCGCGTGGTCAACCGGAGACTCCAGAGCGTGCCGTCGCCCCGTTCGCGGACCAGGACCGGATGTTCGAGCATCTGCGGGAGGCGCTCGTGGCGGTCGGTTATCTGTTCGGAGAGAAGGGCGATTCGCTGATGCACGCGCTGCGTCAACTGATCGGTCGCGCAATGCCGACCCCGCAGGAGGTGAAGATTCTGCACGGCGTCGCGCGCCAACTCCTCTGGACTGCCGGACAGATGAAGAAGAGCGAACCGAATGCGGAGGGCGAGTAGTCTTCACCCTCGAAGCGTTCGTCCAGCGCAACGCCTGGGTCCGGGTTGCGTTAATCCACGTACGGATCCGCGCCCAGGTCTTGCAGCATCTCCTGGCGTTGCTTGTCGTAGTTCATCAGGTCGAGTCGCTGCCGGTAGTGCCGGGCTTCGACACGGCGCTGCGCCAACCGGAACAGCGGTGCGAACACGTCCCAGTCGCGGCTGCCGCCGGCTTTGCCGAGGGCGTCTAACTCGTCCTGCTTCGCGCGGCCCAGCCCTTCGAGTAACTGGTCCTCCAGCGAGAGCATGAACTGCGAACTGCCGGGGTCGCCCTGCCGCCCCGCGCGGCCGATCAACTGGCGGTCGATTCGCTCGGCCTCGTGACGCTCGGTGCCGATCACGTGAAGCCCGCCGTTGTTCGCGACCCCCGGCCCTAACTTGATGTCGGTGCCGCGCCCCGCCATGTTCGTCGCCACCGTCACCGTGCCCGGCTGACCGGCCCCCGCGACCACCTCGGCCTCGTCCTGGTTCTGCTCCGCGTTCAGCACGCGGTGCGGCACGCCGACGGCGACCAACTTCGTGCTGATCTTCTTCGACGCCTCGACGGTGCGCGTGCCGATCAGCACTGGGCGCCCGGACGCGAGCATCTCCTGCGTCTTGCGCACAACCGCGTCGAACTTTGCGTTCTCGGTGGGGAACACCAAGTCCGGCAGCACATTGCGGCGGTTCGGCTTGTTCGTGGGCACGCGACTCGTCCACCGCCGGTACACTTTCCGCATCTCCCAGAAGTTCGGCAAAAGCGTACCGGACATCCCCGCGAGCTTCTCGTACAGACGGTAAAAGTTCTGGAACGTCACCTGTGCCGCGTGCGAACTCGGCATGTTGAGTTGCACCTCCTCCTTCGCCTCGACTGCCTGGTGAAGACCGTCGCGCCAGTGCCGGTCCGGCATGGGCCGCCCGGTGCCTTCGTCGATGATGACGATCTTGTTTTCGCCGTTCACCATATAGTGCTGGTCGCGTGCGAAGCGGTAGTGCGCGTGTAGTCCGCGTTCGACGGCTTCAAGGAGCTTGTCCATCGCCTTCGCAAACTCGCCCGTCGGCGGGTTGGAATATCGAACGAGGTGCTTACCCGCGTCGGTCAACTCGATCTTGTCCTTCTTCGCGTTCATGTTGAAATGCTCGTCGCGTTTCATGTCGCGTGCGAGTTTGTCGGCCCACTTGAAGACGACCTGTTCTTCCGGCTCGGCCGGGCGCGTCGGGTTTGCGATGATGAGCGGCGTCTTCGCTTCGTCCACGAAGATGCTGTCGGCTTCATCGACGATTGCGTAGTGCAAGCCGCGTTGGACGCGCGGGTCCATGCGGCCCCCGCCACCGGTCCACGCGGACCAGAACGGCGCCGCCGTCGCCTGACCACCGCGCAGTTTGAGCCGGTCGCGGAGGAAGTCGAACCCGAACTCGGCTGCGGTGCCGTAAGTGATGTCGGACTTGTACGCGGCGATCCGGCCGGGTTCTTCCATCTTCTGTTGGAGCACGCCGACACTCATACCCAGTTTCTGGTACACGGGGCCGATCCACTCGGCGTCTCGCTTCGCGAGATAGTCGTTAACCGTGGTGACGTGAACGCCTTTGCCGGAGAGCGCGTTGAGGAACGCCGGCGACGACGCGCTGACGGTCTTGCCTTCGCCGGTCGCGAGTTCGACCAAGCCGCCGAAGTGCATGACCGCGCCTGCGGCGAGTTGCACATCAAAGGGGCGGATACCGAGCGTCCGCTGGATTGCGACAGACACGAGCCCGAACGCCTCGGGTAAGAGCTTGTCGAGATCCCACTTGCCGCGGGCCTTGCCCCGCAGCGCCATGCTCAGTTCGATCAGTTTCAGGTCGGGTACGTCGAGGTAGAGGTTCTCGAAGTGGCGCACCTTCGGCACCAGCAGCGCGGCCCGCGACAGCCGGCGGTTCCACGGCAGTCCGACTCGCGACACGGCCGCGTTCACCGGCCAGCCCCCGAGCCGACCGGGTACGTTCTCGATCTTGCGCGTGGGTTCGGTGTGTGCGGGCGTTTCAACGATACTCATTTTGACCTCCTTGCGGTTCCTCGCTCCACCATCTTACCCAAAGGCGAGCGGGGGTCGTAAGCCCCCTGATGCTTTGCACAGCGAATGGCGCTGTACCAGCATCAAGGGACGTAAGCCCCCCCGCTCGCCTGGATACGAAAATAACGCGGGGCGAGCCGAAGCTCGCCCCGCGTACCAAGCACACTTACGGGTCCCGTCCATCCCTTAGGCAGCCTGGCAGCCTAAACCGTTCCCCCCTCGGAACGGTAAAAGCCCACAGTTACAAACCACCGATGCGCACAAAAACTGCGTGTCGGCTGTCCCCGATGCTCTGCCGTTGTGGGCAGCATTTCGGGGACAACAACTTAATAGAGCACGGGCGCGTCGCACGCAAACGACTGAAGGTAAAAAATACAAAATGCCTGTTCTTCGCGGTGGACGTGGGAAGAACAACCGGCCCTGCATGAAACTGGCGAAGATGTGCGGACAGAGTAATCGCTACATGGAAAGCCTCAGGTCCGCAAGTCCCAAGTCCCAAGTCGACGACCTCACCGGTGAGGTCTTCGACTTGGGACTTGGGACTTGCGGACCTGAGACTAATTTGAAGGTTGACCGCCACGGTAGCGGGTCGCGGCCTTGTCCCAGTCGGCCGGGATCGGGCGACGGGACTCCTCGTCGGAGTAGTGCCAGTGGTGGAGTGCGTCTTCACCCAAGAGCCACGAGAACGCGGCCGTGCGACCGTTCACCTTCGTCGGAAAGTCCACCTCCCCGGACTCGTCGTCCACGAGCGTGACACCCAGACCGTTCAGTTCGGAGACGGCCGTGGTCCAGGCTTTTTCAGCCGCTGCGATCTCGTCGATCACCTGGTAGCGCCGCTGGCGCTCCTGCCAGACGAGTTCCCGACGCTGCCGGTCGAGGCGATCTTGTTCGGGCGCGAGGCAGTTGATCGCCCGGCGGGCATTCAGGACGTCCGTCACGATGCTCCGCACCAGCGGAAGCATCTGACGCGCGGTCGTGAGGTCAAGCGAGACCTCTTTCTTGCGAGGCTTTCCCGCCGAGTTGCTCGCGCGGTTGGGCGTGTTGCTCATTTGATGGCTCCCGTTGTGTGGGCGTGGCGGTCGCCCCTCTGTCACCATTCTAGGAGCGCCCGCGACGGTTGCACGTCGTACGGACGCGGAATTGTGGCAGAAGGTTCGGCCTTAACTCCCTGATGTAATGTTCGAGTGCCCAGGCCACAGATTCGATGCAAAGCGGGTGGATTTTTATGTGATACCGTTCGCCACCCTTTAAGAGAAGGTCAGTCACAACGCGAGTTGCGCCGAATTCGGCCCGACCTGGGGAACTTCGACCGCTGGGTAGCCCGGCTCGCTCATCGCCGTCGCCGATACCCGGTGACGGTAACACCGATCGCGCGGGGGAGGTGTCCAGACTCGGGAGGACAACCCGCGGATAAATGAGAAAGATGGTGAGATAAGGTACTGGGGATCGAGTTGCTGTTCCTGCCCTCGTACTCACCGAACCGGAACCTGATCGAGCGTCTGCGGAAGTTCGTGAAGAAGGAAGTGCTCAACAGCCGCCACCATCAAGACTTCAAAAGGTTCCAGGGTACCATCGACGGCTGTCTGGCCGACCTACCGACCAAGCACCGAGAGAATCTGGCGACACTCAGGACCCACAACTTCCAAACCTGGGACAATGTGTCAATCCTCAACGCGTAAGGCATAACTCCGAAATCACTTGTGTAGATACCAATGCTAAGAATGAGGGGGAGCAAGACAACCACTCGCTGGCTTTGCGGCTTCGCGGGACGCGCGCGAAGAACCACTCGCGAAGCCTCAAGCGGCTTCTGGCTCCCCCTCCCTTCTTAGGGGAGGGGAAGAGAGGTTCTGCGCATTCCAAATCGCCTCCGTACAATACGGCCCACCCCACTTCCCCTCTGGGCCACGACCATGTCACACGTCGTTCGTCTGTTTCTCGTTGCCGCGCTGGTCGCGTTTGGGTCCATCGCACGCGCGGACAAGGCCGAAGACGATGCCGCGAAGCTCATCGAATCGGCCGGTGGCAAGGCGGTGCGCGACCCCGCGCGACCGGGCAAACCGGTCGTGGGGGTCATCCTCCCGCTGAAGACCGGGAACGCCGAACTGAACGCGCTCGCGAACTTCAAGACGCTGCTCGCGATCTCCGCGTCCGGCCCGTTCACCGACGCGAACGCGAAGGAGATCGCGGAGCGGAAGACGCTGGTGCAACTCGTTCTGTTCGACGCGAGGGGTGTGACCGACGCCGGTCTGAAGGAACTCGCGACACTCGCGAACCTGAAGCAACTCGTACTCGGCAACGCGACCGCTGTGACCGCGACCGGGCTGAAAGAGTTCGCGGTTCACAAGAACCTGAACCAACTGAGTTTGGCTGGCGGCAAGCTCACGGACGAGGAACTGCGCGCGGTCGCGACGATCCCCAAACTGACCGGTGTCACGCTGGCCGGCACGAAGTTCGAGGTGACCGACGCGGGCGCGAAGGCGCTGGCCGGGCTGCGCGACCTGACGACGCTCAGCCTCGCCGCCGGGCCGGGATTGACCGACGCGGGGTTGAAGGAACTCGCCAGTTTGACGAAGCTCACGTCACTCACGCTCATCCGCGCCACGAAACTGACCGACGCGGGGCTGAAGGAACTCGGCACTCTCAAGAAACTCACGGTCCTGAGCCTCGACACCGAAGCCGGGACGACCGACGCGGGACTGAAGGAACTCGCGGGCTTGACGAACCTGACCCAGTTCGGGATCGCGAGCAAACAGATTACTGGCACGGGTCTGAAGGAACTCGCCAACGCAAAGGGTCTGAAGCAACTCTACCTGAACTGCCCGAAGTTCACCGACGCGGGGCTGAAGGAAGCGGCCGCGTTCACCAACCTCGCGCTGTTTCAACTCTTCAACGGCACCGGCATCACGGACGCGGGCCTGAAAGAACTCACCACGCTCACGAAGCTCACGAGCCTCGACCTGTCGTACTGCGGCGTTACGGACACCGGTTTGAAGGAACTCGCCAACCTGAAGGGGCTGCTCGCGCTCACGCTGACCGGCACGAAGGTGACCGACGCGGCACTGAAGGAACTCGCGGCGGCGCTCCCGAAGTGCCGGATCGCGAAGTGACCAGAATCACAGAGGCATCCGCCATGAATCGCTCGCTCGTCCTGGGTTTCGTCCTCGGTGCCGGGACCGTGTTCGTGCTCACGCGAGTGCCCGCGGAACCCGTAGCGGGCGCGCCCGTGTCGGCGCCGGACACGCCCCCGAAGGCGCCCGATCCGCGCGTCTACGACAACACTCTCACGCCGATCAAAGGCGCGAAGCCATTGCTTGCGGACTTCCCGAAGTTCGTCGAACCGGTGGTCGAATTACAACGGTTCGAGTCGGCGCGGCTCGTGGACGACCTTGACGGCGATTTCGACGTGCGCGCGTGGCGCTGGTCGTACAACGCACGCGGCATCATCGAAATGCCGAACCGACTGCGGGCGAAGGACACCGCCGTCATCATGGTTCACCCGTGGGCCATCGACGACGAGTGGGGCTGGAAGACGCCGGAGCCGAACGGCGTGGCAGACTTCTGCACACCGGAGAAGAACTCGCTCGCCGCACGACACACGAAAGAGGTGATCGACCCGTTCCTGAAGCGGTTGCGCCCAAAGGCCGCGTTCGTGATGTACAGCCTGCCCGGTCCGGCCGATCCGGTTCGCACAAAGGTGTACCGGTCGTTCGCGAAGACGCCATCCGCGGAAGAACGCGCGGCGGGCGAGAAGGAACTGCGGAAGACACTCGCGGCCTCCAACTACAAGGGCGAACCACTGCCGACGAAACTCACGCTGAGCGCCGGGCGGCCCGTGGCCGACTACTTCCGGCAGTTCCCCGGACTCGACGCCGGGCCGCGCTACAACGGCGACGGATTCTGGAAGTTGCCGATCCCGGTGAGTACCTCGGTCACTGTCGATCCGAACGATGTGGTGATCTACGACGCGGAGGGATACGCCCCGCTCCGCGACTTCCTGAAGAAGAACGGCGTGCGGCACGTTCTGCTGACCGGCTACGCCACGGACATGTGTTTCTGCAAGACAACGGCGGGGTACGAGAACCTGTCGAAGGACTTCAACGTGTTCCTGGTCGGGGACGCGACCCTCGCGACCTTCCCCGCGAACAGCACGCCGCGGTTCGCGACAAACGCGCACATCTCGTTCGCGTCGCTCAATCAACTCGTCACGCAGGTGAACTGGGTGACGCCGGTTACGAAGAACCCCCGGTGAAGGAGATCCTGTCGTGACACGAATCGCTTTCCGCTGGCTCGGTGTTGCGTTCGCGCTGGTGAGTTGCGCGAGTGCGCCCGCGGCGGACCCAGTGCCGCTCGTCGGGTACACCGAACTGCGCACGAACCTCCCCGGCGGACGGCACGCGAACGTCCGCACGATGCGGGCCGTGGTCGTGAAGGCCGATGGCACCGGTCGGCAACTGGTGGCCGAGGAACTGGCGAAGGAACCGGACACGTGGACGCAGTTCGCCGGTTGGTCGCCCGACGGCAAGACCGCAATCCTCGGCGCGGGCTGGCAGTCGCCGGAGAACGCGAAGTGGGAGGAGGAGAACAAGCGGTTCCGCATGGACGAGGGCAAGTGGAAACTCGACTCGTGCCTGCTCGACCTCACTTCGGGCAAGGTGGTGAACGTGACCGCGACGGATCGCGTCAGCCACTACAACGGCGGGCTGTTCTTCCTCCCCGAGGGAAAAGGGCTTGGCTTCACGCCACTCATCAAGGGCGTGTCGAAGCCGTTCGTCATGGATCTCGACGGGCGGAACAAGCGCGACGTATCGGGCAAGGGCGCCGGGTTCACCTACGGCTACAGCGCCTCGCCCGACGGCAAGTCCATCTGCTACCACGAGAACTACCAGATCTACGTGTCCGGTGCGGACGGCGCAAACAAGAAGCACATCAAGACAGGCAACCCGTTCGACTTCGCCCCGAAGTGGTCACCGGACGGGAAGTGGTTGCTGTTCGTCAGCGGCGAGCACTACAACTGCCACCCGCACATCGTCCGGGCGGACGGCACCGGACTGAAGAAACTCGCCGACCGCGGCGGATACCGGGGCGTAATCGAATTCCTCGACGTGTTCGACTTCCACGGGGGCAGCAGCGACGTACCCGCGTGGTCCGTTGACGGCGCGTCGGTCTACTTCACCGCGAAGGTCGGCAAGAACGTGGAGCTGTTCCAGACGACGCTCGACGGGAAGCCAATGCAACTCACGAAGTCGGCCGACGGCTCGCTGCACTACCACCCACAACCATCGCCGGACGGGAAACGGCTCCTCTATGGCTCGATGCGGGACGGCGTCCGCAACGTCTATGTGATGAACCTGTCCGATCGCACCGAGAAGCAGCTCACCGATCTGAAGGCCGGTTCCGGGGCGATGTGGCCGCACTGGCAACCACTCGCGTTGAACCCGAAGTAGGCCGAAGACGCAAATCGGTCTCGTGCGCATTCCTGAATACCCAGCAGGTGTCTTTGACGAGCCGGAAGCGTAAGCGACGGATAGCGCGGCCCGTCGCTTACGCTTCCGGCTCGTCAAAGACACTAGGCCGATTGCAAAGTAGTAGGCACACGGAGTGTGCCGTCGCTGCGAGCGCGCAAATCGCCACGATTTTCAACAAACCCAAGACCGGCACACGGAGTGTGCCTACTACTTTGCAATCGTCGTCAAAGACACCTGCTGGGTATCGCGGCAATTCGTTCCACGGTACGATGGCGAACCTCACCGCTTTTGGAGGCCCGCTCATGCCCGCCCTTCTTCGCGCATTCCTCGCGCTCGTCGTTGTTGCCACGCCACTTCACGCTGCTGAACCTGAATCGAAGCGCCAGCCGAAGCAGTTCGCCATCGTCTACAACCACGGCTACGCAGGCGACAACCTGCCCACCGACAAGGAACAGTTCGAGTCGCTCGTGAAAAGCGCGAAATCGGCACACTTCAACGTCATCCTGTGCCAGTACGAGCCGTGGCGCGCGGAGATCTGCAAGAAGCACGGGATGCTGATCTTTGTGGACCTGCTCGTGCCGGCGCACCACGTCTACAAGGCGCCCGACGTGGCGAAGAAGCTGTGCGAGAGCCTCAAAGACAACGACACCGTTTACGGCTACCACCTGTGGAGCGACAACATCACCGACGCGACCGTCGCCGGGCGCACGCGCGACGTGAAGAACGTTCACGAATGGGATCCGAACCATCTCGCGTACATCGGCACCACGTACATGAATCGCGTGAACCGCGTCGAGGGGATGGACGTGTTCGGTTACTACGACTTCCACTGGAAACGCGGCGGCCACTGGGGGCACCTCGATAAAGCAATGGCGACCGCGCAGGCGAAGAAGATCGGGTTCCTGCGGTACGACGACGCGACGAGCGGCATCGTGGGCAAAGGCAACCCGAACCGCGTCGGGTACACCTACGCGACCAGCGTGCCATTCGGCCTGAAGGGGTACATCTACCACTACGCAGGCGGCATCACCGACAAGAAGACGTTCGCGCTCGACCCGCTCGGTGAAGACCTGAAGAAGGTGAACGAGCGGTTCGCTGCAGTTGGCGACGAGTTGATGAAGATCGGCGTGCCGAGCGCGGTGTATTCGACCACCATCACGAAGACCGCGAAGAACGACGCGGTCCCGGCCGCGGTGCCCGGTGGGTTGAAGGAAGTGCCGAAAGAGAACTGGTTCCAGATCACCGCCGGCGAAGTGCTAGTTGGCGCGTTCGCGGACGATCTGAAGCGCGACGTACTCGTGTTCGCGTGCCACAATCCGTACGAAACGCAAGAGGTGAAGCTAGTCATCGACGCGAAGGTGAAGAGCGTCGAGTTCTTCGACCGCGCCGCGAAGAAGTGGGTCGCTCTGAAACCCGACGCGAAGACGGTGACGTTCAAGGTCGAGGACCACGGCGTCGAACTTGTGCGCGTGACCCGCTAACGTCACTCCCTCACCTGGTAGATGAAGAAGTGTGTGGTGCGCGCGACCGGCGTGCGTGCCCGGACCCATTCGAGTCGCGCCTTGTGCGGCGGCGTCGGCGCGGGATTGTTGCTGAGAATGGCGGCCGATACCGCGAGGTACTTCGTCGGGCAGTGGTGTGGCACGTCGGCGTCGGACTCCAGCGGCAACTTGCTCAACTGCGTCCACACGAGCGGCGGGTGCATCACGTCTGGGTCGGTGCCGTAGTACCAGATCGCGAGCGGTTCGTTGTTGTTGTGCTCGGTGTTCCACGCGCGCAGTTCCGGCAGTCCCTGCCCCCAGTCGTAGTTCGAGTCGTGGAGCAATGTGCTTCCGGCGGGCGTCCCGCCCCACGCCTGATTGAAGTAGCTGAGGCCGTGCGGCCACACCCACGCGGCGGTCCCCACGAGCGCGGCCAGCAGCGCGCCGACCAACCACCGCGGAACGACTCGCGCACCCGGTTCGGACCACCCACGCGCGATCGCCGCGCCGACGGTGATGTACGCGAGCGCCATCAACACGAACACGAACCTGATGCCGATCTGCACACGGCAATTGGGCGTGAACGCGAGCAGGATCAGCGCGACGCCCGCGGTAGGAATGAGCAACCGCCGCGGGTGTGCAACCAGCGCCGCAAGTAACAGCACAATCGCGGGCAGCGGCACCTTCATGCTGAGCGCGAGCGGAAAGTACGTCGGCGTGGCGCGTGGGTGCCACGCTCCCAACAAATAAGTGCCGTGTCCGCGGATGTTGTGTTTGATCTGTTGGAGCAGCGCCTCGCCAGCGTTCGTGAAGATCTTCAGTTCGCGGCTGACCGGCACCATCATTTCCTTCAGGTCGCCTTCGGGGAGTTTGTCGGCCCACTTGATGAACGTCGGCTCGGTGCCCCAATCGCACCCGCAGTAGCCGAACGTGAACACGAACCCGATGTAGACGATCACGACCAAGTCCTTGCGGAACTGGAACGTCGCGTGCCACACGTGGACCGCTTTCTTCCAGAGCGAGGTTTCGGGCGGCGGGGTGAGCACGCCAGCCTTCGCGAGGTTCCACAACCCCAGCACGAGCAGCGCCTGAGCGCCGAACACCATCGCCGACGCCTTCGCGGTGAGGGCCAATCCGTAGAGCAAACCGGGCACCAGCACGCGACGCTTCCAGCCTGCACCCGGCGTGTAGCAGTGGTAGGTGTGGTAGACGAGTACCAACATGCACGCGAGCAGCGCGGTATCGGTCGTTGCAAGCGCCGCGTGTCCGAGGAAGTTGGGGTCGCACGCGACCAACGCGACCGCGAGCCGCCCCCCCCACGCACCACCGAACGTGCGCCCCAAACGCATCGAGTAAACAAGCGCAAGCCACCAGAAGACGAGGTTCGTCGCACGGCAGACAGGCAGAACGGTGTGAAGCTCAAGTAGCGGGTCGAACTCGTGCCCGCGGTGTTGTTCCCAGAGGTAAACCGGGAGCGTCTGCACATCGACTGGGAGCGGCATGGTGCCGGCGCGCATCATGAGCTTGTTGCTGCCGGTGCGCCAACTCGTGAGGCCAGCTTTCACGTAGAGCGGTTCGTCGAACGTGGCCCCGAACTGCACTGCTGCCGTCAGACACCACGCCGACGACGCGACGCCCACCACGAGCAGCCACAGCGCATCGACCCACCGCCCCCGCATGATCGCACTCCTTTGGGTAGAATGCGGGGAATACCGCAACCGCGGCTACTGAGCAACCCCAACGGGCTCGCGCTCCTCTTCGAGTCGGCTACGCCAAAACATTGGGTACGAATGCAACTCCCTCCTTCCGTCGAGCTAATCAACCCCACGGTGCGACGCGGACCGTTTCGCGTCGCAGTGTTCGATTTCGACGGCACGCTCTCGCTCATCCGTGAGGGGTGGCCCCGCATCATGGTCACTCTGATGCTCGACCGCCTGCGCGAACTGCGTCTCATCGCGGAACCGGAGGCGGAATGCGCCACGATGCTCGAAGACTTCGTGATGAGGCTCAACGGGCACCCGACGATGCGGCAGATGCAACGGTTCGCGCAAGAAGTGACCGCACGCGGCGGCATACCGGCGGAACCGGTCGCGTACCTTCAGCAGTACCTCGACCGACTGATGAGCGTGGTGCGCGAACGGTGGGAGTCGCTCGAATCCCAACGCGCGAAACCGCACGAGTGGGTCGTGCCAAACGCGCACGGCATTCTGCGGAACCTTCAGGATCGCGGCGTTCCGCTGTTCGTCGCGAGCGGCACCGACCTCGCGCACGTCTCGCGCGAGGTCAAGTTACTGGAGCTGACGCCGTATGTGGGCGGGCGCGTGTACGCCCCGAAAGATAACGATGCGAGTTTCCGCAAGCGGGACGTAATCGAGTTCGCCATCCGCGAACTCGCGATTCGCGGGGACGAGCTAATCGGCTTCGGCGACGGCGTCGTGGAAACACAAGAGGTGAAGCGTGCCGGTGGCGTCGCGGTGGGCGTGGCGAGCAGCGAAGCGGGCGTTCATGGCGTGAACGCGAGCAAGCGCGAAACACTCATCGCTGCTGGCGCGGATCTTATCATCGCCGATTACGACCACACGCCCGAACTGCTCGCGTGGCTGTGGAGCTATGGGTAAACAGCGCGATCGCGTGCTTCGATTTCCCGTCAAGCCGGGCAGACCTTGCCGACGATAACGGATGTGTGGAATTTCGCACCGCGACCCCCGGTTTGCGTCGCCGCTTACGAACGAGCGGCGCACTCGTTCTCGCGCTGCTCGGCGCCGCGGGGTGTGGTGACGCGCAGTTCCTGCGCCGCACGTGTCCCCCACCACCCGACCCGAAACTCGCGGCCGAACGGCCCTCACCTTCCGCCTCCTATCAGGTCGGCTGTCCCGACGTACTCGAAGTGACGTTCCTCGATCACCCCGACTGGGACGCGTTCGCGGTCGTCGATGTGGACGGCCGCTTGCCGCTCGCCCCCCCCCACGACGTACGCGCCGACGGGCGTACGCTCACGGAGATTCGCGACGACCTCGCGGCGCGCACGGGCTGCACGCCCGAGCGCGTGACCGTGTCACTCGCGGCCGCGCGCAGTGCGCGTGTGGTCGTTTATGGACCCATTCGCGGGCGCGCCCGGATCGTGCCTTACCAGGGTCCGGAGCCGGTCCTCGACTTCTTGAAACGCATCGGCGGGTTACCCCCCGGCTCAAAGCTGAATCAGGTGTATGTGGTGCGGCCCAACGTGGCCGCCGCGACGAAGCCGCAGGTGTTTCGGGTGAACGTGGCCGCGGTACTGGTGGACGGCGACCCACACACGAACGTGTACCTTCAGGAAGACGATCAGGTGTATGTGGGGGAGACGAAACAGTCGAGCCTGTCACGCGTGCTCCCGGACTGGCTGGGCACTGCGTACCGCCGCGTGACAGGCTTGTTGCCCGACGATTGGTGGCCGTTCTCGAAGCCGCGAGAATGATGCCCGCGCGAAGCCACAAACGGCTCTTACGAATGCTTCAGAGAATGCCACGTCCTCACCGCCCAGTCGCGGTCCGCTTCGTTCTCGATGTACACGTTGCACACGGCCAGTTGGCCCGGCGCGCCGGTGACACCGCTCAACCGCCAGAGCGTGCGGCCGTCTTCTTCCACCGAACCGAACACGGCTTCGCCACGCAGCCCGTCTCGGTCGAAGACTGGGAGTGGGTCACCGTCGGGCAGGCTCCGGCGTCCCACCTCGGCTGTCTCCATCGCGGTCGGCGGCTCACCACCCGGCTTGGTGAACCGTAACGGGTGAAACCAGACCGTGCGTGTCTGATCCCACGCGGTCCAGGTGCGGTCGTCGTTCCGCTCGCGGGCCAGTTCGCCGGGCACGTCGATCGACCAACCGCCATCGAGCGGCACGCGCACCGAGCACCGGCGATACCCGATTCGCCCCTTCCCTTCCGGCACCGGCACAGCGACCGGTCCCATGTGCTTCCACAACTCGATACTCAAACCTTCGTCGTTCGGCGTGACGCAGTAGCCGTCCTCGTCGCCCGCGATGGCGGTGAGCAACTCCAGCCACTCGGCCCACGGCAACTCGGCGCCTGGGTCAAGTTTGAACGCGCTCGCAAGATCGTTCGCGATCTGGTCGGCGAGTTCGCCCTCGGCCTCTGACAGCGGCGGGCGCCAGAAGAAATCGCACCACAAACGAACCAGCGCCCGCCCGCGGTAGAAAGCGGGGTCCAGGTCCGGGTTCCACCACGCGAAGAAATCTCGCCCCTTCGTCGGGTCTGTGGCGACTTCGGCGCGCCACGCGAGCGACCGTGGGCCGAGCGGCGTGAACACCTCTGCCGGATACGTGAATCCGTGGTTCGCGGGGAGGCCGATACTTGCGGGGTTGGTGGCGCACGCATCCGTAAGCCAGCGGAGGAAGGCACGTTCGCACGCGCCGCGATCCTTCGTGCGGAAGTAACCGGTGGGGTCGTCGCAGTCGTCCGCGATCCACGCGAACTCGAACTCGTCGACCATCTGCCGAAACAGTTCGCACAGATGAATGTGGTAACCGGGGCCGGCGGGGTTGGTGGTCGCATTGACGCGGAGTTTGCCGCTGGCGCCGAGCCGGAACTCCGCGGCCGGGGACGCAGGGTGCAACGTGACCAGCAGCACTGGCTTCTCGTCGCCGTCGCGCACGACGTGCGCGTCGAGTACGGCGTCACCGACGCCCTCGAACCAGACGGCAGCGCGGGCCAGCCAGTCGCGGGCTTCGGTGCGCGACAGGCGCTCCGCCAGGTTGAGTTGGCCGGTAAGGGACAGAACGATCGACATGCGGGCAGGCCCGCCTCGTCGTGGTGATGAGAGATTCCTTCGCTCGGTCAGTGTACGAAGGTGCGCGACAGGGGAAAGAGAGGGGAGCAAGGGGACAAAGGACAGACAGCAGAAGAGAAGAACGAGCGCCGTTTAGCGTTCGACCCGAAGGGGCGGAGTCTTCTGGCCTCTGTCCCTCACTCCTCTTCCGGCGTGTCATCAGGCGGCGCGAGTTCGTTGAGAGTGCGGAACAACTGCTTCATGGTCACACCAGGGTCGATCAGGACGGCCCCGTGTTCGTGCTCGCGAGCCTCTGCCTTCCAGCCCGCCTGCTCCTCGGACAGGATCAGGACCGCGGCGACCTCCATGCCCGTGTTGTCGGCGGCGCGGAGTACGTCGTTGAACGCGGCTACTCCCTCGCGGCCCACCGTCCGCG
Source organism: Planctomycetia bacterium (assembly GCA_005772955.1). Lineage (GTDB taxonomy): Bacteria > Planctomycetota > Planctomycetia > Gemmatales > Gemmataceae > Gemmata. The sequence goes on along the minus strand of SXID01000225.1, from coordinate 1,473 downwards.
CGTCGATGATGACCGCGTGGTACGCCTGCTGCTGATACCGCTTCACGGCCTGACCGGGGTCGATGGTGAGTAGAACGCGATACCCCTGCGACTTGAACTTGTCACGGAATGCATCCTGGAGTTTCTGGTTCTGCTCGACCACGAACAGCGTCTTCGGTCCGATGGGCGCCCGCGACGGGCTGGCCCCGCCAGCCAGTTCCACGCGGCACGCCTGGATCGCCTCGAGCAGTTGCGTCGGGGTCTGGAACCGCTCGGTCGGCTCGAAAGCGACCATCCGCCCGAGCAGACGCATCACTGGTGGTGCGACACCCAGGGTCGGGCCGTTCTTACCGAGCGTGTCTTCCACATCCTGATACCGGCGCGCTTGCATCCGCGTCTGCCGGTCCTTCGTCGCCGGCATGAGCGGGTGCCCGGTCAGGCACTCGTAAAGGACGCAGCCGAAGAAGTAGATATCCGAGCGCACGTCGCCGGCCTTCTGGTTGGTGGCCTTCTCCAGACCCGCGTAATCGACGGTGCGGTCCACGGCCACATCTTCGTCCCTGTCGTCCTGCCTCTGAAGGTGAACGGACGAGTTCTTGCTGATCTCCGCGAGGCCGAAGTCCACGAGTTTCGCCTGCCCGGTCGAAACCGCGATCAGGATGTTCGTGGGCTTGATGTCGCGATGGGTCAGACCGCGGGCGTGGGAGTACGCCAACCCCTGCGCGCACTCTTCCATGATGCGAAGCGATTCATCGGCATTGAGTTTCTTGCGCGCCTGGAGCAGGTCGCGCAGGTTCCCGCCCTCGACGAACTCCATCACGATGAAGTACTGGCCGGTCTTTGCGTCCTTGTTCACCGCGAGGACGGACACGATGTTCGGGTGCCGGATGGTCAGGCCGAGTTTCCCTTCGCGCAGGAACAGATCGACCTTCTGCTTGTCCATCGTCCACCTGTCGCGGAGCACCTTGACCGCGACGACCTGCCCGCTGCGCGGCTCGTCTCCGCGATAGACGCGGCCGAAACTGCCCGACGCGATCTTGTACAGCAGCCGGAAGCCGCCGAGGAAGTAGCTGTCGAGGTCGCCCTTGAGGAGCTTGTGCCCCTGCCAGGGCGTGAGGTGACGCTTGCGCTCCATGAGCCGCACCATGTCGGTGGCCGGAGCTGTCTTGTCGCCCAGTTCGTCGAGACAGTCACTCACCACATCCGCGGCGACAAGGCCGAGGCGAAGGGCAAGTTGGCCGATTCCAGAGGCGTCGAGGTTAACTGACATACCCGCCAGCGACAGGGAGGATTGGGCCGGGGATGTGGATACCTTACCACCGTCACGCCAGCCACGCAATCCAACACAAGAGGATGAAGGGGACCGTTGCGTGTTTCTCATTATTGTTGAAAGACCCGGCCTCGGCGCGGTTACCTTGGCGCCGCTCTGCTTGTTCAGCAGCGTACCCGCGCCAATGCGCTCCAGGGCTGCCTCGCGAATGCTGATGTTGCGCT
>SXID01000224.1 GCA_005772955.1 Planctomycetia bacterium | reverse complement strand
GGCGTGATCGTGTGCGTTACTAATCCCGCGAGGCTCAGGCGCCCGGCCGCGAGTTGCCGGATCAGCCAGTTCTGCGCCTTGTTGATGTCCCACGCGCCCGCCAACCGCGTGTGCGCCGGCTCGAACAGCATGTTCCCGTGCGCGCCCGAAACTTCGATGTAGCGGCGGTGCAGGTCGTCGTAGAAGTTCACGTCCTTCGCCTTCCCGCGCGGGCTTCCGACCACCACCACCTGACCCGCGTCGCACGCGAGACTCATCGCGGTCGGGATCGCGTCCGGCACCCCGGTCGCGTCACCGACGATCTCGGCGCCCTTCGTCCCGAGGTACGCGTGAAGCTGTTGCTTGATGTCGCCCGCGCCCGGATCGATGACGTGATCCGCGCCGGCCGCGAGCGCCGCGTCGCGACGCATCTTCACCGCGTCGATGCCGACCACCGGACCGGCACCGGCCGCGAGCAGGCACCGCAGCGAGAACTGCCCGATGATGCCCAGCCCCAACACCGCGGCGCTGCGGCCAACCGTCAAGCCGGCTCGCACGCTCACGCCCATCCCGTAGCGCGAGATGCACGCGATGGAAGCTTTGTCGAAACCGAGGTTGTCGGGGATCTTCCACACGCGACAGCGCTCGTGGCCGACCGTGAGCAGTTCCGCGCTCGCGTGGTTACCGGGGTAGCTCACGCGGTCGCCTTCTTTGAAGCCGCCGGGGAAGTCCTTGCCCACTTTCAGCACGCGACCCGCGGCCGAGTAGCCGCTGCGGAACGGGAACTTCCAGTCCGGTAAGGTGGGGTCTTTGAGCCACTGGTGCGTGCCCGTGTACACCGCCAGTTCGGTGCCGGCGCTGATCGCGCTGTATTCCGCCGCGATGAGGATTTGGTTCGGCGCGGGGTCGCTAAGTTCGACCTCGCGCACGGTTGTTTTGAACGGCTCGGTGATGACGGCTTGCCTGGCCTTGACCATATGCTGACCTCGGAGGGGTGGTGGGTTGTTGTAGAGGCGAAGAACCTCTCCCCCCAGCCCCCTCCCCTAAGAAGGGAGGGGGAGCCAGCGGTGCGGCTGGCGCCGCACCTTCCGAAGAACCGCCAGCGCCAGAGAGCCGGTTCGTACTCCCCCTCCCTTCGTAGCGGAGGGGGTTGGGGGGAGAGGTTCCGCCCCCTTTTCGCGCAAGCCCACGGCGCGAAGTCGTTCGGTTACCGATACAATCGTCCGTAGTCGCGCGGATCGCGCTCGTCACTTCGCGACATAGGAGAGGCCTCATGACGCGGTTCGGGTTCGCATTCGCACTCGTTCTTGGCGCAACTACACTCGCCACTGCTCAGCCCGGCAAGGCGCCGCCCGTCGTTCAGTTCAAACAGTTCGGCGCGACGCCCGAACAGTTTTGGCAGTCAAGCGTGCTCCGGTGGACCGGGCAACTCTCGCTCGATCTCGAAGCCATCAAGCACGACGTCGCAAACGCGAAGCTCGCGCCCGTCGTTCGCGCCGGGATCAACACCCAGGCCGAAAACGCGCTGCTTCAGACGCTAGAACTCGATCAACTCGTTCGCAGGGGCGCGACGAAGGACAAGATCTTCTCTGCGTTCGCGGACGTGGAGAAATCGCGAATCGGACTCGCCGCGGCACTCAACCAGAACGCGACTGCGAAGCTGGCTACCGCGGCATCGGCCGCCCGCGCGGACACCGCATTCCACCAACTCGCGGCGGCTGTTGGCGCCGGCGACAACAACGCGGACCGGCTCGCGCGCCGGCGGCTGCGTTTGGCGGAATCGGCCGGCGATGCCGCGGAGGATCTTCGCACCACGACGGCCGACGCATTCCAGGGAACCGAGAAAGCTCTCGACCGCACGCTCGGGTTATACGCCCGCGAAGCGCGCTCACTCGCCCGCCGGTTGCGCGACAACGGCGACGCGAAGTTGGTCGCCCAGGATTACGCGACGATGGTCGAGCAGTGGTCGGAGGCGACTACGCTGTTCGGTCGCGTGCGTAACCTACCGGTCGCGGTTCAGGTGCAGGCGACGCGTGTGGACGACCTGCACCGGCGGCTCGGCGTGGCGCTGAACCTGGCCCCCGGCGGCGCGAACCCGCCCTTGGGCCTGCCGACGGTCAAGCGGTTCTCGTTCGCGGTCGGCGCGGACTCCGGCGCGCAGCCACGCGTCACCGTGTTCGCGGATGAACAGGGCACGGTCGCGTACAACTTCTTCGCCTTCGACCGGGCGTTCGCTGGCGGCGTCCGCGTGGACATGGCCGACCTCAACGGCGACCGCGTACCCGACCTGATTGTTAGCCCCGGTCCGTCGAGGATCCCGGTCACGCTCCCGGTCCGCGTCTACGACGGACGCGACCTGAACCTGCTCGTTGAGTTCGTACCCTTCGCGACCTGGAAGGGCGGACTCCACGCGGTCGGCACCGACCTCACGAAGGACGGGCGCGCGCTGATCGCGGTGACCGCCGAGGGCACGCAACACGTCAAGGTCTTCGACCTCGCGCAGGGCAAAGAGATCGACAGCTTCTTCGCACACGACCAGAAGGCGACCGGCGGCGTGCGGCTCGCGTGGGGCGACGCGAACGGCGACGGGTTCCCGGACCTGTTCACCACGAACGGCCCCGGCAACGCAGTCACCACGGTGAAGGTGTTCAGCGGGAAGAACCGCGCGGTGCTGGCCGAATTCCCCGCGGTCGACAACAAGTACCGCGGCGGTGCCTACGTCGCGGCTGGCGACCTGACTGGGAACGGCTTGGCGAACGCGGTCGTGGGGTTGGACGCGGGCACGATTCCACTGGTTCGAGTGCTCGACCTGAAGGGAAAATCGCTGGTCGAATGGCTGGCCTACGACGAGAAGTTCAAGGGCGGTGTACGCGTGGCGCTGGGCACGCGAAACCACGTTGTCACCGGCCCTGGCCCCGGACTGAAGAATAGCCCGGTACGCATCTTCGCCACCGGCAACGTGAAGGCACCCGTCGCTGAGATCGTGCCGTTCCTCGGCTTCGACGGCGGATTGAACGTCGGCGGGCGCTAGGCGAAGACACCTACCCCCGGCCCCCACCCAAGAAGGGAAGGGGCCGCCCTCAAGACCCTGCGTGGAATCCCCTTGGCCTCCGCCCGGCGATTCGCGCACAATAGAGTCTTACCTCAACCTTACTGCTCCCACCCTTGCGAGGCTGCCAGATGTCCGACACAACTCGCCGCACCTTCCTCCAAACATCCGCCGCAACCGCGGCAACGGCCACACTCCTCCCCGGCGCGTTCGCGGCCGGTGACGGTGTCCTGAAGGTCGGCCTCATTGGGTGCGGCAATCGCGGCACGGGCGCCGCTCGCGAGGCGCTCCAGTCCGACCCCAATGTGAAACTGGTCGCGATGGCCGATGCGTTCATGGACCGGTTGGAGGACAGCCACACCAACCTGAGCGGCATCAAGAGCATCGCGGGCAAGGTCGAAGTGCCGAAGGAACGCCGCTACGACGGCTTCGACGGGTACAAGAAGGTGATCGAGAGCGACGTGGACGTGGTGCTGCTCACAACCCCGCCGGGGTTCCGGCCGATGCACCTCGAAGCCGCGATCAAGGCCGGCAAGCACGTGTTCTGCGAGAAGCCGGTGGCCGTGGACCCAGCCGGCGTGCGCTCGGTCATCGCCACGTCGAAACTCGCGAAGGAGAAGAACCTAAGCCTCTGTTCGGGCTTCTGCTACCGCTACGACCTCGCCAAGCGCGAGACCGTGAAACGCATCCACGACAAGATGATTGGTGATGTGTCCGCAATGCACATCACCTACCTCACGGGCGGCATCTGGCACCGTGGGAACGATCCGAAGTGGACCCCAATGGAGTACCAGATGCGCAACTGGTACTACTACACGTGGCTGTCGGGCGACTTCATCGTCGAGCAGCACTGCCACAACTTCGACAAGGCGCACTGGGTGATGGGCGACTTGCCGGTTGCAGCGAGCGGCGTCGGCGGGCGGCAGTCGCGTCGCGACCCGAAGTTCGGGCACATCTATGACCACTTCGCCGTGACCCTCGAGTACGCGAACGGCGCGAAGGTATTCTCCTCCTGCCGCCAGACCGACGGGTGCGACGGCGACGTGAACGACCACGTCATGGGTACAAAGGGTTCGGCGCAATTAATGAAGCACACCGTCGACATGATCGGTGGCAAGCAGTGGGTGTTCGGCAGCGAGACGAAGGTGAAGAGCATGTATCAAGTCGAGCACGACGAACTGTTCGCTGGTATCCGCGCGGGCAAGTACATCAACGACGGCGAGAGCGCCGCGTACAGCACGCTGATGGCGATCATGGCTCGCGAGGCCGCCTATACCGGCAAGCGGCTCACCTGGAAGCAAATGCTCGCGTCTAACATGAACATCGCGCCGAAGGACTACGCTTGGGGGCCGGCAGCAAGCCCGCCGGTTCCCATGCCCGGCACCTACAAGTTCAGTTGAGTTGGTTCGCAGTCCCGACGGTTCGGGCGTCTCGATTTTAGCCCCTTCGGGGACCAGGGATTGGAACTTCAAGCGCGACGGTTACGCATTCACGAGAGAACGTCCCACCGCGACGTGAACGTGAGCACGCCCGCCGCGAGCGTTGGGTGCGCCGCGGCCCACCGGTCATCGAAGTAGATGAACTGCTCGAACCAGTCGGTGTCGGTGAGTTCGTCGCCGGATTGGTCCGGGTAGCGCCCTTCGTGCTTGCACGCCTGAGCCACGTGCGTCGTCACTTTTACACAATCGAGTTTCGGCCGCCTGTGCTTGCCCTTGGTGGCACAGGCGTCCGCGCGCAGTGCGCGGTCGAGCAAGTGATGACCGGCCGGGGGTAGGTCGCGGTCCTGGAGCCAGTCGGAATAGACCGCCCAGTGCGTGTCTTCGTCTGGCTGGTCGCGGATCGCGGTCAGGAACCCCGCGTCCTCGCCGAACGGGTTCGCGAGCACTTCGACCAACCCGTCGCGGAGGTGAGAAAGGTAGTATTCGAGGTCGTCCTGGTCTTGGCGGAGCAGCAGGTATCGTGCGAGGTCCGGCACGCGAAGACCGGGGAGGTGGTAGGCATCGCTGAGGTCTTCGAGGTTGTACTTGCAGTCAACGAACGTGCCCGCGAAGTACAGCGTGCCCTCTCCGTCGCCGCGGTGTTCGACGCGGTGCGTCTTCGGCATTCGCACCTTCGGTGCGTCCGATTCGCCCGCGGGAAGTTCCCAGTTGTCGAGGAGAAGGAAGTCGGCCTTGCCCGGCTTCTTCGCCCGATAGTGGTCGTCGAACACGTAGACCGCTTGCTGGTTGTCACCCCACTCCGTGAGGCACTGGATGTGGTGCGAGCCGTGTGCCGTCTCTTCGCAGTAGAACGCGTCGAACCACCGTTTCACGTCCGCCATCGTGCGCGGGCGGTGCGGCATTGGGTAATCGTCGTAGGGAGTGAATAGAGTGTGGAACGCGTCCGTGTCCAACCCGGTGAAGAGTTGCTTGCCGTACTCGTTCGCTCCCGCGCGTGTGTCGTGCATCTTCCAGACGGCATTCGCCCAGTCGAGGACGGTGTCGTACTCGAAACGTCGTACGTGCCTCTCGCTCGGCGCACCGTCGTGGCACCGGTACACGAAGTAAACGGGCATCGTCACGGTCCCTCGGTCAGTGTTCCGCCTCTTGCGGCCTCACTATACCCGTTTTGCCCGTTGCCGGGCGGTTCGCGCTCGCGGACAATGCCGCAAACCTTCCCCACGGAGAGACACCATGAAACTCGGAATGAACCTGCTCCTCTGGACCGGCGGCGTGACGAGCGAACACTTTCCGCTTCTCGCCAAACTCAAAGCCGCAGGATTCGATGGAGTTGAGATACCGGTGTTTGGCGGCACGCCGGCCGATTACAAGCCCGTTCGCGCGGAGCTTGATAAGCTCGGCTTGAAGTGTACCACGGTCACTATCCTCACGAAGGAGACGAACGCGATCAGCCCCGATGCCGCGATTCGGCAGAAGGCGGTCGAGTGGCTGAAGACCGTTGTCGAGATTAACCATGTTCTCGGTGCGGAAGCCGTCTGTGGGCCGTACCACTCCGCCATCGGCGAGTTCTCAGGCACCGGGCCGATCGCGGACGAGAAGAAACGCTCCGCCGATGTGCTCCGCCAAGCTGCGGAGTTCGCGAAGCAGGCGAACCTCATGATGGCCGTCGAGTACCTCAACCGTTTCGAGTGCTACCTCATCACAACCGCGGCGCAAGCGGTTGAATTAGTGAAGATGGTCGATCACCCCAACCTGCGCACCATGTACGACAGTTTCCACGCCCACATCGAGGAGAAAGACCCGGCCGCGGCGATTCGCACCGTCGCGCCGGTGTTGGCACATGTTCACATCAGCGAGAACGATCGCGGCACACCGGGCACGGGACAGGTGAACTGGGACGACACATTCGCCACTCTCACCGAGATCAAGTACGATGGGTGGATGACAATCGAGGCGTTCGGTCGCGCGCTGCCCGATCTCGCCGCCGCCACGAAGGTGTGGCGTGACCTGTTCCCCTCGCCCGAAGACGTGTACCTGAAAGGCATCAAGTTCATGAAAGAGCGGTTAAGCGGGTCCGGCACGCGCGTCGGGTAATGTCGCTCGCGCTGGCCGTAGCGAACCAATCAATTCTTCAACACGGGGCCGGCGAGACACGTCTCGCCGGCCCCGTTCGTTACCAGCGCCGACCCCGTGTCCGCCGATGTAGGGTGGGTCGAAGGGCCTGTGGTAGAAGTGCGGCACGCAGAGGTAGCAATGAAACGGGTACTATTTTCGGTAGCGATTGCGGCGGTTGGGCTGAGTCTAACGGCTGTCGCGTTTGCAGCGCAACCGGCACCACCGGCGCAACCCGCGGCGCAACCAGCGCCGTGGGCGAACAAGTTCTTCCTGCCGGATATTGCCACGAATCGCGAGCAGGCCGCGCCCGCGGTCATCACCCACAACTTCGGCGACGTGCCGCATGGGACGCTCTGCGTCCACAAGTTCCCCCTCACGAATGTCTACGACGTTCCGATGCAGATAACGGACGTGCGGAAGAGTTGCTCGTGCCTCGACTACGTCCCTATGACGAAGGTGCTTCAACCGAACGAGACGGCCGAACTCACGGTCACGATGAACACGGCCAAGTTCGTCGGCCAGAACGCGCAGACCTTCTACGTCACCGTTGGTCCGAAGTTCGTCTCCACCGCGGTGCTTCGCGTGACCGCGACGAGCCGTACGGACGTGAGTGTTAACCCCGGTGCGATCAGTTTCGGCACGGTTCCGCTGGGCACGCGGTTGAACCAGTCCGTGCAGGTAAAGTACTCGGGTCGGTCGCGCGAGTGGAAGGTTACGGAAGTGGTGCCGGGTACGTACCCGTTTGAGGTGAAGTTGTCAGAGGTGAGTCGTGGCGGGCCACTTCGCGGGGGTGCGGAGTATCAGGTGGATGTGACGCTTAATGGGAACGCGTTTCCGGGGTCGATCTCGGAGCAGATCACACTGAAGACGAACGACGCGACGAACCCGCTCCTTCACATCGGCGTCACTGGCACTGTGGTCGCGCCGCTCGAACTCGCGCCCAGCAAGGTGCGGTTCGAGACCAAGGTTGGCGAGTTAGCGACGCAACGTGTGTTGGTGCGGGCCGCGAAGCCGTTCAAGGTGGTCGGCGTCGACGGAGCCGGGGACGGCATCACAGTCGGACTCCCCGCAACCACGGCCTCGCTGCCGGTGCAGGTGATCGTGGTGAAGTTCGAGCCGAAGCAACCGGGTGCGGTCGCGAGGCACCTTCGCATCCGCACCGATCTGGGCGAAGCGTCCGCACTGCTGCCGGTCGAAGGCGAAGGGACAAAGTGAGTGCGTGGAGGATGAGTTTCATTACAAAGGCACACAAATCACGCGAATAGGTGTTACGCACTTGGGTTGGTTGGGAGTTCCAAAGTGGGCCGTGCGAGGTAGGCACGCACGGCGTTCCGAACGACTTGTAGTTTGGCCTCGATCAAGCCGAAGTCGGTAGTGAACCGATCCGCGTGCAGGTACCTTCACCCTGCCTGGCTCGCGCTCCTCCGGTGGCAGGGTCTGGAACACCTTCAACCCGTGTTTCAGGATCTTCGGGAACACGCCCTTGCCGGTGTGCGGTTCAGCGCGCTCCAACCGCTTTCTGCTCGCCGCGACGATCTGCGCGATTCCAGGCGCGCCGTTGGCCACGCAAATTGTGGGCTTGCTCAGGAACTCGATCTTGTCGCCCATGCAGGAGTTGACGAGCCGGTCGTCCACGCCAACGGGATGAACTTCTCCTTCACCAAGCGAACCGTTTCTTCGGTCCAGATGACAGGCACCGGAACCGGCTGATCAGCATACGCCGAGCGCTGCCGCCGGACCGATCGGCTTGCCCTCCGGCGCGGCCTTCACGCGTGCATCGTGAACGCTCAGAAGCCATGGGATTTGCTGGAACAGCAGTTCGCTTGGCTGGGGATTGATGAGCGTGTCGAACTGCTCCGGCGGGACCGGTATTGGCTCCGCCGCGCACGCTGGCGCCGGGCGCAGGCCGGCGGCCAGCACTACCCGCGAGGATGCAGACCGTCTCCGTGACAAATGTGTGCTCGAGAGGGAGAGTCACCTCGCCGTTCTGACGGAGAACGTGCGCTCGATACGTGTGGTGTTCCCCTGTACGTCTTTCACCGACACAGTGAGCTTGCCCTTCGGTAACTCGGTAATCGGTTTCGCGAGCTGCAGTTCCCAGCGGTTGTCGGGCTGTGGGCGAAACTTTTTCGCGAGGTTCTCGCCGGGCGCGGCGCCGTCGACAGCGAAGTCCGCGACGACCTCGAAACTTTCCGCGTCGAGACCGGTGCCGTAGTCGGCCATCCCTACGAGGATGCGCGATAGCGGCTCGTTCGCGCCGGTCTTCGGATAGGTCAGCGTGAGTGTCGGGCGCTGGTCGTCTAGCATCCAGCCGGAGCCAGTCGCCTGCGGCTTCGAGGGGTTGTAATCCAGATCGATCGGGCACCCGAGGTCGATCCAGCGAAGGATCGTGCGTCGGTCCTCGTCCGAGAGCGGCGAGACCTTGCCGGCCTTCACCGCGTCCGGCGGCGGCATGATGCTCCCCTTGAACGGGGCGTATGGCTGACCACCGCGTGCGAGCAACCCGCTGTGGTCGCTCTCCGCGCCAGGCACCATCTTCTCCGGGAAACCATCAACGCGGCGCCCGAACAGCTTCCACGTCAGCAGGCTCGTGCGTGATTGCGACGGCCAGATGTATCGCGTTGTCTTCGCGTCGCCGCCGAGAACAAGTCGGTGATAAGTCGCCGGGCCGGTCTGATCCTTCAGACGCCGGTCGTCATCGAGCGCGAGACCGCCGGCCGGCTCCGCGTTCTTCGCGCTGTGGCACGCTGTGCAACTACGCTCGAAGATCGGCTTCACGTCGCGGTGGTACTCGACGTTCAGCACGCCTTTCGCGTAACGCACTCCAGTTTCGTGACCCGTGTCCCACTTCTTGCCCGACTCGTCGGCCTTCTTGGTCGTCACGAGCGGCGTGGACTTCGTGAGGTCGAACACCGGGTAATCCGGTTTCGCCGCGGCGGTCAGGTTGAAGTCCGTCGGCTTCTGACTGTGCGCGTGACAGCCGCCGCAGTTGCTCCGCACTTCGCCCGGGCGCAACTGGTGCCACGTCTGCGCCATGTTCAGCACCATCCCGTCCTTGTCAATCGTCTGGAAGGTCCAGGCGACATCGGCGGGGATTTTCGCCAGGAAACTCGTGTCCGGGTTGCCGTCGGGGTCGAGCGACTGCTTGTCACCCGCGAACTTGCGGACCGGAATCTCGCCGAGGATGCGGAACCGCTCGTTCGCGTGGTTGCGGAACTTCCCTTGAACTGAGAGCGACGCGGGTTCCATCGCGAGGATGCGGATCGCGTGAATCTCGCTGTTGGTGTAGAGACCCGCGTCGGCACCCTGACCGTCCCAGTTGGTGCGGTGCTCGCGCGTCGGGAACACCGAGTAGGGCGAACCGACCGCGGTCACGCTTCCAGGCGGCACCGCGCCCAGCGGGAAACTCTCGCGCTTGTAAAGACTTGACGAGCCGACCAGCCCGAATGGCGTTCCCTCCGGGAGGTGCTTTGAGAGCTTTCCATCATTTGCGAGCGCAGCAAGGCGCGCAGGCTCCTTGACGCCGTAGATACGCTCGTAGGGGACGAGCGGTCGCGGCCACTGCTCGTTGTACTTCGGGTCGTTCTTGATCATCAGCATCTCGCCCGGCTCCCAGAACGAGCGACCCTCCTTGATCAGGTAAATGCCTGCGTTCACAGGGCGTGTGTCGTCGGTGATGCGCCCCTGGTTCGCCGGCATCATCCCGGTCCAGACGGTGAGCAGGTGGTTGTCGGGCGCGCCGCACGGGTGCGTGACCCAGCCGGTGTGACGCGACTTAGCATCCTTCGGGTCCTCGCGGAGCGACGGCGAGTCGTGGTTGTGCGTGAATCGCGTCAGCACTTCCATTCCGTAGGGCTGAAACGGCATCCGGAAGTAGCCGTGCTTCATCGCCATCTTCGGGTCTTGCTGAACCTTCGCCGGGCCGAACGGCGGCGTCCCGACCGGCGGACGCGCCGGCTGTTTGAAATAGACGCCGAAGCCGCCCATCGCGGGGGTGTAGTAGTTCTCGACGACGATGCTTTCGTCGGAGAGTTGCGTCTGGAAGTGGAACGGGATCGGCGCACCGCCGAGTCCGAGCCCGCTGACGACCGGATCCCAGTTCGTGCCGTCCGGGTGAATACCCAGAATGCCCCAGCCGGTGTTGTGCTTACCCTGTACTTCGAGCGAACTAAAGATGACGCGCCCGTCCTTGAGTACGACTGGGTGGAGCGCCTGCCCGACGTTCAGGTGGCCGATCTTCTCGACGTTGGCTCCGTCCTCGTCCATGACGAACAGCTGGAGCGCGCCGCCCGCGAGCCGCGGCGCTTTCAAGCCATCGCGGTTGCTGACGAAGCATACGCGCCCGCCCGGCAGCGGGCACGGGTGTATGTTGTAAACGGCGTCGGCGAACATCACAGGCTTTGAGCCGACGGCCCCCGTGTTTGGCGTCCACTCCTGCCTCGTGAGCCGCACGACCTTCTTCGACTTCACGTTCACCTTGTAGACGTCAGCACCCCCGCGCTTCGCGGTGTCGTGGAAGAGCGAGTAGTACACCCACTGTGCGTCGAACGAGACATACGGATCGGCGATCGCGCCCTTGCCGCCCGCGACGAGCACCTCCTCGGTGCCGTCTGGGTGGAGAATCATCAGGTCGGTCGGCGCGTGAAGGTTCTCTGGCTCGGCCGCGTTCGGCCACACCGGCGCGATGCGCTCCTTGCCGTCCGCGCCAGTCACCGTGCGCGGCGCACGCACGTAGACTATGTCGTAGTCGTACTTCACCGTCTTGTCGGTCCTGATGGGCGGCGGATCCACCTTCAGTGGCTTCTGCGGTGGCCGAGGTTCGTCCGCGGCCGTGATCAACCCAGCCCCGGCGATGAGGGTCAGCACGAACACCATCACGCGTTTCGCGTTCGACATGGGAGAGCGCTCCTCGGTGAAGACGGACAGGCCTTCGCTAGCTGAAAAGAGGTTTGATGGCGGAACCCAGGCAGAGCTGGATCGGCCGCCCAAGGTGGTCGGTAATCTCGGTGTCGCTCGCGATGCCCAGCGCATGGTAGATGGTGGCGACGATGTCGGCCGGTGTGACGGGGTTCGTGGCGGGGTAGGCCGCGAACCGGTCTGACTTGCCCAGCACCTGCCCGCCGCTCACGCCCCCGCCGGCCATGACAACCGAGTAGCAGCGTCCCCAGTGCCCGCGTCCGCCCTTCTCCTCGATTCGCGGCGCGCGGCCGAACTCGCCCATCCAGACCACCAGCGTCTCGTCGAGCAACCCGCGAGTCTGGAGGTCTTCGAGGAGCGCGGAGAACGCGCAATCAGTCGGCGGCAGCAGCACCTTCAAGTGCTTCGTCTCCTCGTAGTGCGTGTCCCAGTTCGGCGGGTCGGGCCCATTCCAGAACACGGTGACCAGCGGGACACCGTGTTCCACAAGCCGTCGCGCAAGCAGCGTCCCCTGTCCGAACTTCGTCTTGCCATACCGCTCGCGAAGTCGGTTTGGTTCGGCCTTCAGGTCGAACGCCTTGTGGAACTTCGGCGAACTCATCAGGTTGAACACCTGTTCGTAGTGGGCACCCATCTCGCCGGTCGCGGGTGCCGTCATCCGTTTCTCCATCTGTCGGCTCATCTTGTCCAAAAGGTCGCGCCGCTGGCCGAGTCGGTCGGGCGGGATGTCCGTTGGCGGGCGCAGAGCCTGCACCTCGAAGTTCGCGCGACTCGGATCTTGGAGTACGCGGAACGGGTCGTATCGCTTGCCGAGGAGGCCGCCGCCCTCACCCGCGAACGTGTGCCGGTACATGTCCAGCAGCCAGATGAACGGCGGAACCTCCATTGTGCCGGGCCTGAACCGCGAGACGACCGAACCGAGGCACGGGTAGTCTTCCGGCGACGGCCGCACGTCATCCCCCTGCACACGCGGACTGTGGTGGCCGGTCAGCGCCAGGTACACGCTCTGGCCGTGCGCCCCGCCGACGTACTCGTCCGTCACGGAGCGTATGACGGCGTACTTACGCGCCTGTCTTGCCAACAGCGGTAGGTGGTCGGAGATTTGAAGCCCCGGGACATCGGTCGCGATTGGCTTGAAGTCGCCTCGGACCTCTGCGGTCGCGTCCGGCTTCAGATCGAACGTGGCCAGTTGCGACGGCCCGCCGCCCATAAACAGCACAATGCACGCCTTCGCCTTGCCGAAGCCGTCGGCCGGCGGGCGGATCGCTCGAGCGGCTGACGCTCGCTGTTGGAGCAACTCGGGCAAGAGGAGTCCGCTGGCCCCCATACCGCCTACGCGGAGGAAGTTCCGGCGAGTGACACCGTCGCCGGTCGTTCGCCCGCGCCCCGGCATGGGAGGGTTCGGCATGGGTACGTCCTCGCGTCTGGTTCCGTTGGAAAGCAGTCGGTCACACTCGTACCGGCTTCAATTCGCAGTTGAGTGAGCGAGAGGCGGTTCTGAGTGAAGTTTGTTAGTGCGCGTTTGACGATGCGTCGTCGCGGGGGGTCGGTCGGTGAGTCGGGGCGGCAGAATCTCACCGAGGACAGGGTACCCCGGTCGGTTGGGGATAGCAAGCGCAGCGCCATCTCGCTGAGGTTCTTGCGCGTTCGGCGTGCGCCAGGATTTTCAGGCGTCGGTGGCGGTGGTCAAATCGCGTTACCCCAGTCCTCATTGGTGTTCAAGCGGTTTATCTTGTCTGGTCGATGACATTTCGTGATTTTTACCCCAGTC
>SXID01000223.1 GCA_005772955.1 Planctomycetia bacterium | reverse complement strand
CTGCCTTCTGCCTTCTGTCCTCTGTCCTCTGTCCTCTGTCCTCTGTCCTCTGTCCTCTGTCCTCTGTCCTCTGTCCTCTGTCTCCTGGTGTCCCATGCTCCGCGCCTCTCTCGTAGCCATTGCCCTTCTCGCCGTCGCTGCGACCGCCCGTGCCGATCGGATCGGGCCGATCACTTCGCCAGTCGAGCGCGCGCTGCGGGCGCCGGTCGTCGTGGTCGGGAAGGTGACCAGCGTCGAGAAGGACACCATCGACGCCCCACTGTACACCGGTTCGACGCAGAAGGTCGCACACAAGATCGCGGTCGTGAAGATCGAGAGCGGTCTCACGGGCGCGGAGAACCTCACGCACATCAAGATTGGGTTCGTTCCCACCAACGCTCCTGGCATCCGCCCCGGTCGCGGACCGGAAAACCCGGAACTCAAGGAAGGCCAGGAGTGGCTGTTCTTCCTCACCAAGAACGCCGACGGCGGGTTCCACGCGATCCCGTACATGCTGCCACCCGTCGAATCGAAAGCCGCCGACTACAAGGCGCAGTTCGCGAGTGTGAAGAAGGTGCTCGCGGCCATCGCGGACCACGCGAAGGCACTGAA
This sequence comes from Planctomycetia bacterium, assembly GCA_005772955.1. Taxonomy (GTDB): domain Bacteria; phylum Planctomycetota; class Planctomycetia; order Gemmatales; family Gemmataceae; genus Gemmata. Next base: position 9,049 of record SXID01000223.1, on the reverse strand, counting down.
AGCAGAGAAGGCCGAAGACCGGTTTGAAGCGGCCATCGTGATCCTCTACAAGTTGCGCACCGTGCCCGAAGGCAGCATCGGCCCGATGGAGAACGTCCCGCTCACGGCCGAGGAGAGCCGACCGATCCTTAAGGCACTCACCGAAGGAGCCTGGAAAACCGAACCGGCCGGGCGCACCCTCAACGGGTTCAGCGCGTTCTCGATGCTCGGCCTCGGCGTCGCTGACGGCTGGAAGCCGCCCGCCGCGGTCGCCGGCAAAGACTTCCTCGAACAGACCCGCGAAGCCTACGCGACGTGGCTCGACGGCCCCGGCAAGGACTACCGCATCAAGAAGTTGGTTCCTAAACCGGCCAAGAAGTAGAGGACCGCCATGAACCGCATTCTGCTCGTTGCCGCTGTTGTGGTCGCGGTGGTCGCCGGCCCCGCATTCGCCGGTGCGCCCGCGCCGCCGCCGAGCACGTTCCAGAAATTCGCATGGTCCGAGGTACTCGTGACCGGCAAGGTGACCGCGATCGAGAAGGACACCGTAGACGCGACTCCGCCATACGCAGGCGCGAAGGACCAAGTCGCTTACAAGGTCGCGGTCGTGAAGATCGACGGCGGTCTCGTCGGGGCAAGTAACCTCACCCACATCAAAGTCGGGTTCATCCCGCCGGACCCGAACGCCCCACCGCTCCGCGGCAGCGGCGGCGTCATCCGCCAGCGCGAACCGGTGCCAGTCCTGAAGGAAGGGCAAGAGATGTTGCTGTTCCTCGCGAAGCACCCAACCGCCGACTTCTACGTGATGGGCTACCGGAACATGCCGGTGGATATCAGCACCGACGCAGGGAAGAAGGAACTGGAGACGGTGAAGAAGTTCGCCGCGGCGCTCGCGGACCCGATGAAGGGGTTGAAGAGCGACAAGGCCGAAGTTCGCGGCGAGACCGCCATGATCGTGGTGATGAAGTACCGCGCCTACCCGACGTTCGCGACGAAGATCGAAGAGGTCGCAATCCCGGTCGAGGAGAGCAAACTGCTCCTCAAGGGCTTGGCCGAAGCCGACTGGGACGGGCGCGCCGGAGGTCCGACGCACCCGTTATACGCCTACTACCAACTCGGACTCACCGAGAAGGACGGCTGGAAAGAGCCGGTCGCGAAGCCGGGCGTCAATTTCAACACCCTCATGAAAGAAGCGTTCGCCGAGTGGCTCGCCGGACCCGGCAAGGATTACCAGATCAAGAAGATCGTTCCGAAGAAATAACCACCCCAAGAGGTTCCCAATGATTCGCAAGTTGATCGTCGCGGCCGTGGCCGCACTCGTGACCGCGATGCCCGTCGAGGCCAAGCGCGCCATTCTGCTGTACACGCCAGTCCAGAAGCTCGTTCGCGCCGACGCGGTCGTCGTGGGCAAGGTCACCGCGATCGAGAAGGAGTCCGTCACCGCGACCCCGGCGCCGGGCGCGACCGAGAAGTTGTCCTACAAGGTCGCGGTGATCAAGGTCGAAACCGGCCTCGTCGGGGCCGCGAACGTGACGCACATCAAGGTCGCGTTCATTCCAGCGGCAGCGCCCGCGCCCAACGTACCGCCGGGCCGCCCCATTCGCGGTGGGTTCCAACCGGTCAACCTGACCGAAGGCCTGGAAGGGCTGTTCTACCTCACCAAGCACCACAGCGGCGACTTCTACACCATCAGCCCGATGCTGGCCCCGACCGACAGTAAGGCCGAGGACTACAAGGCACAGATCGCGGAGGCCAAGAAGGGCGCTGCGGTGCTGGCCGACCCGGTGAAGGCCCTCAAGTCCGACAAGGCCGACGACCGGTTCTTCGCCGCGAACGTCCTCCTGTACAAGTACCGCGCGATCCCGGAGAACACCGGCGAGATCGAAATCGTGAAGGTGGACGCGGCCGAGAGCAAACTCGTGCTGAAGGCCATCACCGAAGGCAACTGGAAGCCCGACCCGAACGTTGCGAACGCCCCGAACCCGTACCAGGCTTTCAGCCTCCTCGCGCTGAACGACAAGGACGGCTGGAAGTACCCCGTGGTCAAGCCGGGCGAGGACTTCATCGCCAAGACCAAGGAAGCATTCGTCGCGTGGCTCGCCGGCCACGGCAAGGACTACCAGATCAACAAGTGGATACCGAAGAAGAAGTAGCGAGAGGCGAGTGACGAGTAACGAGTCAAAAGACAGCAACCGAACCCGGCCTGATACTTCGGCTGGGTTCTTGGTTTTCACTCGCCGCTCGTCACTCGCTACTTGCCCGCGAAGCGGGCACCTGCCAGAATTCACGTCAGGGAACTAAACCGGGCGATCGGCCGTCCGATCCGGTAGGTTCACGTCGTTGCATCCGCACCTGGCGAACTGGGAGCCGTCATGTCGTTCCGCATCCAATCTGTTCACCCGTTGGTGTGGGTTCTCGCACTGGCTGCACTATCCGCCGGGCCGGTCGCGGCCCAACCGCCGTCGCCGCTCGAACTGGTCCGCGGGCTGCGCGAGAACGGGCAGGTCGATCTCGCGCTGGAGTACCTCAAAGACATCGAGGGCAAACCGCTCTCGCCCGATGACAAGGCCGCTCTCCTGTTGGAGCGCGCCAAGTGCCTGCTCGACGCGGCCGATGACGAACCGGACGAGGGTACCCGGCTCGGGATGATCGCCGAGGCGAAAGAAGGGCTGAACACGTTCGTTCTCAATTACCCGACCCACCCGCGTGCAGTCGAGGGGTTGCTGACCACTGCCAAACTCACTTCGCTCGATGCAAAAGAGATTCTGAGCCGGGCACGGAAGATGGACATCCCGCTCGCGAGCGAAGACAAGGATGAGGAGAAGGCCCGCGATCTGGCTCTCCAGAAACAAGGTGCCGAAGCGGCCAAGGCTCGCCCGCTATTCCAACTCGCCTCCAAGCGGTTCGCGGAAGCATCCGAGAAACTGCGCACCCAGATCGAAGACAAGTCGCTGAACTTCAACGTGCGGAAGAACCTCGAACGCGAAGCGTTCGAGGCCGAACTCGCCAGCGGCATCAATCAGTTCAACATTGCCGAAACGTTCATCCCCGTCGAGAAGCTCACGACCGGGCTAGCGGAGCAGCGGAACAAGTTCCTCGAACAGGCAAAAGAAGTCTTCCTCAAACTAGGCAAGGGACCGGCCACGAACCGGACCGTGTGGGTCGCGCGCGCGTGGTTCGCGGAGGTGACCTACGAGCAGAACGACTTCAAAACCGCCGCCGACGAAGTGGCGTTTGTGCTGAGAGCAAGCCCGATCGAAGCCGAGGACGGCAAGCGGCTGGCCCGGTTCTTCCAGCTCCGCCGCAACGCACGGGCCGCACTCAACGAGCGCGTGCAGGTGAAGATCACCGCTGCGGAAGCAGAGATGCGCCGCTGGTTGACTCTCTACGGCAACCCACGGAAGCCCACACCGGAGGTGTACGCGGTCAAGTACTTCCTCGCACGCACGCTGCACTTCCAGGCCGACGCGAACAGCCCGCCGCCGAAGCCGCCCGCGGTGCTGGTGCTCAGTGCGACCGTGCGCAAACAGTTGGATGAGGCCGAAAAGATCTACCGCGGACTGGCCCAAGCGGACCACGAGTACACCGCTCGCGCCGCCCGCTTCCGCATGGCCGCCGTGCGCAAATTACTCGGTGACGCGGATCAGAACCCGCTCGTCTACGACACGTTCGAGAAGGCGCAGATGGCCTCGCTGATTCAGTTGAGCAAACTGGTGACGGCCGAAGGGAAGGAAGCCAAACTCGCCGCCGAGGAGAAGCCGGATCAGACGAAGATTGACACGGCGAGGGCCGAGATCAAGATCGCACGGGGGCGGGTCATCGGGCTGCTCGAACGGTCGCGCGAACTGGCGACCCCGCAGGACAACGCCGCCGACGTGGTCGACGTGCAACTGCGGCTGATCTACTTCTACCAACAGAACGAGCAGTTCTACCAGGCCGCGGTTCTCGGCGACTTCGTGTCGCGCACGATCAAGAGCACCGGCGGCAAGGCGGCCCTCGCCGGGCTGTTCGGACTCAACGGGTACGTCACCGCCAGCAAGGTCGTCAAGGGCGACGACCCCGAGGCAATCAGCGCCGCGCGCAAGTCCGACCGTGACCGGGCCGTCTCGCTGGCCCGGTTCCTCGACGAGAAGTATCCCAACGACAACGCCACCGATTCCGCCCGCCACCGGCTCGCCGAACTGCTGGCCGAAGAAAAACGATTCCTGGAGGCGGTCGACATGCTCGTGAAGGTGCGCCCCGGCTACGCCCGACTCACCAATGCACGGCTGCTCCAGGCCTATGCCGTGGCGAACCTCGTCACCCCACTCGACTCGCCGCTGACGAAGGAGAAGAAGTCACAGTTGTTCCGGCGCGCCACGAGCGACCTTGCGAAGGTGCCCAAACCCGCGGCGATCGCGTCCGAGGACGAGGTTCGCAGTTACCTGTCGGCCCGTTGCCGGCTCGCGTCGATGATGCTCGCGCAGGAACGTGCCGACCCAGACACGGAGCGGACCAACGCCGGGTTCAACCAGGCGCTGAACCTCGCCGAGAAGATCCTCGCCGAGGTGCCCGGGTTCGACTGCATGGTGGACGGGACGAAGAAGCTCAACATCGACGGCATGGAGCTGAACTTCGTCGCGCTGGACACCTACACTCGCGCGCTTTACCTCCGCGCCCGTGCGATGACCAAATTCAACCAGTTTGACGGGGCACTGGCACTGATCCAGCCCACGCTCGAGCAGGTGCAGGCCGCTGGTCCGCTCGTCACCCCGCAGCTACGCGAGTGGGCCGGTGGCGGGGCCGGCGACGACGAGGCCAAGCAGAAAGCCCGCATTGCCCAACTCGCCGCGAACATCGACAAGAATCGCGTGGACGTGATCCTGGCCGGGTTCCGCGTTCAGGTGACCCAGGGCAAGTCGGCCGAGGCCGATAAACTGCTCGACCTCATGGTGAAGGCCGGCGGCACCATCGAGGAGAGTCTCCCGCTGCTCGAACCGGTCGCTCGCGAACTCGCCGCCCTCATGGTTGCCCGAAAGAAGGAAGGGAAGGCCGAGGAAGCCAAGAACCTCGGAGAGGGGCTTGGCATCCTGCTCAACAAGATCCGCTCCGTGAAGACGCTGTCCGTGCCGATGTTCCTGTTCATCGCCCAGACGCTCCAGTCCATCAACAACAACCCCGAGGCAATCGACACCGCTCGGAAAGTTCCGGCCCCAACCTTCAAGGACTGGGACAAGAAGAAGACCGACGAGTTCCCGCAGGAGCAGCGTGGCCAACTCCTGAACCAGATCCGCGACTACGCGCTCGCGCAGCACATCATCGCCAAGGCCCAGACCGAACTGAAGCAGTTCGCGGAGGCCGAGAAGGCGCTAACCGAGATCATCGGCACCCCAGAGAAGCCGGGTTGGGGTTCGGGCCGGTTGTACTTCCGAAAGGCGCTGGCCGAACTGTACGAAGCCAAGGGCGCGGCCGAACCGGACCCGAAGAAGGCGAACCCCGACTGGGGGAAGGCCATTCGCGAATGGAGCACGCTGTTCAGCATGAACCGCAACCGACTCGCCAACCTCGGGGTGCCGAAGGAAATGACGGCTGAACGCCTCGGACAGGTTCTCCAGTCCTTCCATCAAGTGATGGCGCCAGTGACGTGGTTCCACGGGGCCGCGGATCAGCTCGCGCAGGTTCCGCAAGCCCGCAACGCTTTCGCGGACGCTTTCTTCGACGTGCAGCGCTGCATGGTGGGCGCGAACCAACAACTACTGAAGGGTCTGCCCCCAGAGCGGCTCCAGAAGACCTACGACGACGTGGGCAAGAAGCTCGCGGATCTTGAGAAGCAGATCCCGGCGGCCGACTGGCAGCCGGAAGTACAGAACCGGTATTACGAGTTCCTGAAGGCCAACGCGCCTCTCACGGCTGTGTACAAGGTCGCCGGCGGCAAGTTGTTCCTGGAGAAGATGCCCCCGCGCCAGTAAGCGAAGCGGACAGGAGACAAGAGAGGACAATAGCCGGGAGTAGTTAGAAGCCCGGGTACTGGCATCTTCCCTGGATTCGCCCTGCTCTGTCTTCTGGCTTCCCACAACCGCGTTGTTCAAGGAGAAGTGGAAAAAGGAACGGCACAAGGCCGAGGCGGAGACGTTACGGGCGCCCCGAAGCCGATGGTGCCGCGCGGAAAAGTAGTAGACACACTCCGTCTGCCGTCGTTTCGCAACCCGATCGCGCCAAGCGAAACCGTATCGTGTTTGTGTCTCTCACAGCAAGGGACACGCGGAGTGTGCCTGCTACTCTGAATCCCCATCCTCTTGCAACGCAATCCCGGTCGCGGTTAGCATCGTCTGATAGAATGCGTGCGTTCGTTCCGGCCCCGGCGCCCGCCGGCGACCGTCACATCTGTGGAGCCGTGTCAATGCGCTCGATCCTGTGTCGAATGTTTGCGGTCGCCGTGTTCGCGGCGGCACCAGCGGTTACCTACGCGACGGCCCCTGTGCCGGTGGTCCCCGCCAAGAACGCCAACCCGATGGACGCCGCGCGCAAGGCGCTCGACGAAGTCGGGGACATCAACTACCAGGGCAAATCCCTCAACGACATCATCGGCGACCTCAAGGACAAGTCCAAGGTCGAAGTGATCATCGACCCGATGGTCTACCAGTTCGGCCTCGACCCGAACCAGCCGAACGTCACGATCGCGCTGAAGAACGTCAAGTTGAAAGACGGACTGCGGCAGGTGCTCGCCCCGTTTAACCTCAAGTGCGGGCTGACGAAGGACGGCCTGTACATCTCAACCGAAGAAGGCCTGACCACCAAGCAACTGCGCCAGCGCGTGAGTGTGGACTGCGACGGCACCGCGTTCGCCACGGCCGTGAAGCAGCTCGCGGCCGACTGCGGCGCGAACGTCGTCATCGACCCGCGATTGAAGGAGAAGGCGAACGCGGCCGTCACGCTGAAACTCGAAGACGTGCCTCTGGAAACGGCGATCCGGCTTCTGGCCGAGGTCGCGGACCTGGGCGCGGTGCGGATGAGCAACGTGCTGTTCGTCACCACCGCGGAGCGCGCCGAGAAGTTGCGCCCGAGTTCCGACGGGCCGACGCAACCGGCACCGGGCAGCCCGGTGTTCCCGTTCCCCATCGGCGGCTTTGATCGGGCGATCCCGCTCCCCGGCATCATCGGGCCGCCGGGAATCGGCGCCCCGATGGGCATCCCCGGCGTGGCCCTGCCTGACGTGCCCCAGAAGCCGGAACAGGCACCGGCCAAACCGCCCGTGCAGGCTCCTCCGGCGCCGCCGAAGTAACATCACGCACGCCCACGCTACGCCGCAAGCGGCTAAAGCCGCTTGCGGCGTAGCGTGGGCGATTGATTACCCACGACCGTTGTAGCCGATCAGGTCCCAGCCCTTGCGGTACGTGCGGCGGATAAGCGGAGCGGCTTCCTTGATGTCGGCCGCGCACTTCTCACCATCGAAGTTGAACGGCTTGCCCGTGCGGATCGCCACGTTGCCCAGCAGGAACGCCGCGGTCAGCAGACTGGAGTAGTCGAAGTTCGACAGCGCCAGTTCCGGCTTGTTCGCCTTGATCGCATCGACCCATTCGTCTTTCTGGCCCTGGTCGCCCTTGTTGTTCACGGCCATCGTTTCGGGCTTGGTGCTGCCGTCGGCCTTCTTCCCCGTGCTGAAGAACACGTTCGACCCGTAGTCGTCGGGCGAGTACGCCATGCCCTTCGAGCCGATGACGATGGACCCGCTGTTGACCAGAGGCTTGCCGGACATCTCGGTCGCCTTCTTCACCAGCGCCTCGGACGGGAGCATCTTCTTGCCGTCCTTCTGGCCCTCGTACCAGTGGAGCGTCACCGGCACCATCTTGTCGCGCTTTGGGAAATCGATGGTAACGTGCGCGAAGCTGGGGCAAGAGAGCGGGTTCACGTCGCCGGCCTCGGCGGACACCTTCGTCGGGTGCCCAAGGTTCAGCCCCATGAACGCCATGTTCGCGGTGTGGCAGGCCATGTCGCCGATCGCGCCGGTGCCATAGTCCCAGTACCCGCGCCACGCGAACGCGTGCATCCCGGCCCCGTAGGGGCGGTCCGGGGCGACCGCGAGGAACTCGTCCCAGTGAATGCCAGCGGGCACCGGCCCTTCCTTCGGCGGATTCTTGTCGCTCAGCTTCGGGGCCTGCGGCCAGATCGGGCGGTTGGTCCACACGTGGACCTCGGTCACGTCGCCGAGTTCGCCGGCTCGGAGCAGTTCGGCAGCGCGGCGCAGCCCGTTGGCCGCGGTGCCCTGGTTACCCATCTGCGTGCAGACCTTGTTCTCCTTCGCCTCCTTGCGCAACAGGTGCGCCTCGTACACGTCGTGCGTGAGCGGCTTCTGGACGTACACGTGCTTCTTGGCCCGCATCGCGAGTACCGCGGGCAGCGCGTGCGTGTGGTCCGGTGTGCTGATGGTGAAGGCGTCGATGTTCTTCAGCAGCGCGGTGTCGTCGAACAGCTTGCGGAAGTCGGTGAACGTCTTCGCGGTCGGCCACTTCTTGAGCTTGTCGGCATTCTTCTTGTCGTCGATGTCGCAAAGCGCAATCACGTCCATCAACGCGGCGGCGTTGTCGATGTCGCTCGAGCCTTTGCCGCCGACGCCGATCCCGGCGACGCGAAGTTTCTCGTTCGCACGGAAGACGCGTTTGGCGGACACCGCCGGCGCGAGGTGCAGGTAACCGAGAGTCGCGGCGGACGCGGCGAGCGCCTGCCGCCGGGTGATTCGACGAGTCATGTTAAGAGGTCTCCAAAGAGGGGAGTGGAGAAGATCGGGGAAAATGCCCCGTGTTGGGTCTTCGGCAGATGAGTGTAAGGTTGGCGCGCACGAGGAGCAACGAGAAAGGTGACTTCAAATGAGAAGGGGAGAAGGGGGTGAAGGGGGTGAAGGGGTGAAAGGGAGACAAGACGAGAGCGTTTCCCGCCGCCTTTACTCCTCTCCCTCAGGGCTACTCAGAGATTGAAGCCGAGTCGTTGAGGAAGTCCAGGGCGAGGTCCGGTCGCGCGACCATGGCTCTGGTCGCGGCCGCCACGCTCGGGTAGTCGGCGTTGCGCAGGAGGTACACCGCCACGTTCCGCAGCG
>SXID01000222.1 GCA_005772955.1 Planctomycetia bacterium | reverse complement strand
GCGTTCAGCCCGGACGGGTCCGTGGTCGCGTGTAACTTCGGGCCGGTGCTGGGCATCGTGTCGGTCGCGGACGGCGCCGAGGTCGCGCGCATCAAGGCGGGAACGAAGCACATCACCGCGTTCGCGTTCACGCCGCACGGCTCGAAGCTGGTCACCGTCAGCAACGACACGCGCGTTCGGGTCTACGATACGCGGACGTGGAAGGAAGCCACCGGTTACGAGTGGAAGATCGGCAAGCTGCGTTCCGTGGCGGTCGCCCCGGACGGCTTGCGCATGGCCGCCGGTAGCGGAACCGGGAAGGTCGTCATCTGGGACGTGGACGCCTGACTCGCGATCGTGCTTAGTTTTATGGTGGTCATCACGCGCCGCGTGATGTCGCAAGGCAACGCAAGTTACCTTCGCGAATCGCGTACCTGCGCGGGGAAGCGGACATCACGCGGAGCGTGATGACTACCGTAAAGGCTTATGCCAACACGCCCTCAAGCACCTCGCCGTGAACGTCAGTGAGCCGGCGCTCGATGCCGTTGTGGTAGAACGAGAGCCGCTCGTGGTTCAGCCCGAGGATGTGCAGTATCGTCGCGTGCAGGTCGTAGATCGTCGCGATCTTCTCCGCGGCCTGATAGCCGAACTCGTCCGTTGCGCCGTAACTGTGCGCCCGCTTCACGCCCGCGCCCGCGAGCCACACCGTGAAGCCTTTCGGGTTGTGGTCGCGCCCGCTCGCGCCCTTCTGGAACGTCGGCATCCGGCCGAACTCTGTCACCCACACCACCAGAGTATCCTTGAGCAGCCCGGTGCGTTTCAGGTCCGTGAGCAGCGCCGCGAGCGGCCGATCCAGGATCGCGGCGTGCGTCTCGTACTGCGACTTCAGCGTCTTGTGGCCATCCCAATTGCCGACGCCCTCGCCCATCGCGTATGAGCCGTTGAAGAGTTGCACGAAGCGCACGTCGCGCTCTAACAAGCGCCGCGCGAGCAAGCAGTTCCGCGCGAACCCCGACTTCCACTTGTCCTTGTCGCCAGTGCCGTAGGCGTCGTGAATCGCGCGCGGTTCTTTTGAAAGGTCGGCGACCTCCGCGGCGCGAAGTTGCATCTTCGCGGCCATCTCGTAGCTCGCGATGCGCGCGCTCAGCTGTGAATCACTGGCGCGCGTCTTCGCGTGATCGTCGTTGAGGAACTTCAGGAAGTCGCGTGTGTCCGCGTCGGTCTTCTCGCTGATGCTCGCCGGGCGGTTCAGGTTCGCGAGCGGCTTGTCAGCGGTGAACGGCGTGCCCTGGAACACGCCCGGCAGGAACGCGCTGCCCCAGTTGTTCGGCCCCACTTGCGGCACGCCGCGCGGGTCCGGGATCGCGACGAACGCCGGCAGGTCGCGGTTCTCGCTGCCCAGCGCGTAACTCACCCACGCGCCGGTACTCGGGAACCCGTCGAGCGTGAAGCCTGTGCTCATCTGGTTTTCGCCGGGGCCGTGCGTGTTGCTCTTCGCGGTCATCGAGTGGACGAAGCACATCTCGTCCGCGAGCGTTGCGAGATTGGGCAACAGATCCGACACCATCTTTCCACTTTGACCGCGCGGCTTGAACGCCCACAACGGTTTCACCAAGTTGCCCTGTGCGCCCTGGAACGTGACGAGCTTCTCACCGCCCGGTAGCGGTTGCCCGTCACGCTTCACCAACTCCGGTTTGTGGTCGAAGGTGTCGACATGACTGACCGCACCGGAACAGAAAACCGCGAGGACGCGCTTCGCCTTCGGCGCGAAGTGCGGTTTCCGTGCGATCAGGGGCGAATCCGGCCTGATGTCCGGGCGCAGCGGGATCTTGTCGTTCGCAAGTAGCCCTTGCTCCGCGAGCAGGGCCGTGAGCGCGATCCCGCCGAGACCGGTGGACGCATAAGCCAGGAAGTCGCGCCGAGAGGTTAGCATTGTCTCGTCTCCGGTAGCACAGGGCGGAAGCCCTGTGCTACACACCGTCAATCCACAAAGACGAATTCGTTCGCGTTCAACACGGCGCGGCACAGCGCCGCGAGACCGTGATCCTTCACCAACTTCGTCGCGGCGGCAAGTTCCTTGTTGCTCGGCGCTCGCTGGAACGCGAGCGCGAACACCCGCTTCACCTGCGCGCCGATGTCCGCGCCGGCGTCCTTCTCGACCCGTTCCGCAAAGTGCCCGGCTTGCTGGAGCATGAATGTGCTGTTGAGCAAGTTGAGCGCTTGCAGCGGCGTGGTGGACACGTTGCGTTTCGGCGCGATCTGCCCCGCGTCCGGGCAGTCGAACGCGCCGAACGTGTCATCGAGTTGCATCCGCGGTTTGAACTGGTAGATCATGCGGCGAAACTCGGTCGGGCCGAACTGCTTCTTCGGCGTGTACACCTTCACGTAGTTGCCGTTCGGCTCAAACAGGTCGAAGCCGGGACCGCCCATCTTCAGGTCGAGTTTCCCGCTGACGAATAGCACCGCGTCGCGCAGCGGTTCGGCCTCGACCCGCCGCGGCGGGTAGCGCCACAGCAGCCGCGATTGAGCATCTTTCGCCAGACCAGCGGCGTTCGCGGCCGATGATTGGCGATAGGTGGCGCTGGTCACGATCAACCTGTGAATGTGCTTGAGGGACCAAGGTTGAGGCGTATCCGGCCCGCCAGGGCCGGGGGGTGCGTTACCCCCGACCTTGCGGTCGGGGTTCGCCGGCACGACCAACTCGCTCGCCAACCAATCGAGCAACTCAGGGTGCGAAGGCCTGGCGCCGTTCTTGCCGAAGTCGCTCGGGGTGTCCACGATGCCGGTGCCGAAGTGGTGCTGCCAAAGACGGTTCACGATGACGCGGGCGGTCAGCGGGTGCGCCGGGCTCGTGATCCACTTCGCGAGAGCCGCGCGGCGATCCGGGTCGGTTGCGTTTTCTGGGATGTGGAGCTTCGGACCGAGTTCGCTCAACACGCCCGGCGCGACGACTTCCTTCTTCTGGGTCGCGTCGCCGCGGTGCAAGCGGTACGTCGCTTCGGGTGCCATCAACTTGCCCGCGTAGGCCATCTGACCGCGAGCCACGTCGGTGAGTTGTTTGCGAAGGTCCGCGATCTGCTTCGTGAGCTTCAACCACGCGGCGCGCTCGGCCACCGTCAGTCCGTTGGGAATGGCGGAGGCGCCTTCCGCGAACGGCGTGCGGTCGTCGGAGGAAGCGATCACGGACCAACTTTCGCGATCCGTGGACACGTCGATGCGGTAGCGTGTCGGGAGCCGGTCGAGGTATTTGCCCTCACGATCGCGACCCCACACGATGCGATCAATTAGCGTCGGTTCCGCGAGTTCGATTTGCACCCACCCGCGGCCGGGCTTGTTTGAAATCCAACTGCGACCGTTGCCGTACTTGCCGTCGTGGAGGAATGCCAGACTGTGAAGACTCGGCGCGTTCGGGAAGTTACCAGAGGAGACCGCTTTCGCACCAGAGGACGCGAGCGCCACGTTCACCGGTTTCGGGCCGCTGGCGAACACTTCGAGTTCGTCGATACACGGCTCGGCGCTGCTCGACTCAAAGACCACGAACCTGACGAACTTCGCCTTCACAGGTTTGAACCGCTCGGTGTTGAGACGCGGGTTCACCGCCGTGCGGCGGGTCTCCGTAGCGACGGGGTCGGCGTGCGGTTCGAGCGCCGTGAACTTCCCTTCCAGTTCGCTCAACTGCTCGCGCAGCCGTTCGGCTTCCTTCGCGATTGCGATACCGGCGTCGGTGCGAACCAGGCGCTCGCCATGCCGCACCCCCGCGAACACCGCCTTGAACCCGTAGTAGTCGAGTTGCGAAATCGGATCGAACTTGTGCGCGTGGCACCGGGCGCACGCGACCGTCAGTCCGAGGAACGTGGAACCCGTCGTCCCGATCATGTCGTGCAATTCGTCCGCACGCTGATTAAGAGTCAGCGTGATGTCGGGGCTTTTCACCTCGTCCCACGCACCGCCGACGAGGAACCCTGTCGCGGCGTCCGCGCCGAGCGTGTCGCCCGCCAACTGCTCGCGCACGAACTGATCAAAAGGCTTGTCTAAGTTGAGGCTCTTGATGACGTAATCGCGGTAGTGGTAGGCGTTGGGTCGCGGCTGGTTCGTCTCGAAACCGTTGGACTCGGCGAACCGCACCGCGTCGAGCCAGTGCCTTGCCCACCGCTCGCCGTAGTGCGGCGACGCGAGGTACTTGTCCACCAACTTTTCGTAAGCGTTCGCGTCCTTGGCGTTGACGAACGCGTCTACTTCTTCGGGTGTGGGCGGCAGTCCGAGCAGGTCGAACTTCAGCCGCCGGATGAGTGTGCGGCGATCCGATTCGGGTAACAGTGACAACCCGTTGTCACTAAGTTTAGCAACGATGAACGCATCGATGGGGTTCGGCGCGACGCTCGCCTTCGGCTCGCGGCTAACCGGGATGGGTGGTCGCTTCACCGGCTGAAACGACCAGTGTTTGTCGGCGATAGTTTCGGTCGCGGGCCACTTGGCGCCGGCTTCGATCCAGGCTGAGAGTGTGCGGATTTGTGCCGCGGACAGCGGGTCGCGTGGCGGCATCCGTTCCTTCGCATCTTTGCTGGTGATCTTCTTTAGCAGCAGGCTGTCGGCCGGTTTTCCGGGCACGACCGCCTTGCCGGTGTCGCCGCCTGTGAGCGCGTCGGCGCTGCGGTCGAGACGCAACCCGCCCTTCTGCTTGTCGGGGCCGTGGCACGACACGCAGTGCTTCGCGAGGAGAGGCTGTACGTCACGCGCGAAATCCACCGCGGCCGGCGTGGTCGAACCCTTCGGCGGTTCGTTCCCAAGTCCCGACGCGACGGCCCAACTCAATAACGGAAGCGCGACGAAGGCGATACGGTGCATGAGTGTTCCAGAGGTTCACCGGCGGAGAGTATCATGCTATCCGCAATCGCAGCGCCGGCGGAAGATGTTTCCCGCTGCACCCCCACCTCATGTCCAGTGCCGGGCGTAGCGGCTTTGCCGGGTGTGCCGTTCGTGGGGAGTGTGCCGACAATTTGGCGGAACGGAGTCTCTTGTCCCGACGCGGTCCGCGAGCGAGAATGCAGCAATAGTTCCCCAGCCAGCTCAAGGGTGACCCTGATGCGCGCCCGGTTGGTGTCCGCCGACGGCGGCCCGTCCATTGATCTGACCAAGGACATGACGCTCTTCGGCCGGGACGAGGACAGCGACGCGCGCCTCGATCACAAGAGCGTTTCCAAACTCCACTGCGTCATCGTAAAGACGGACGGGTTGTTGCTGCTGCGCGACCTGGGCAGCACGAACGGCACGCGTGTGAACGGTCAGCGCGTGCGCCGCGCGGCCCTGTTGCCCAACGACACGGTTGCGATCGCGAACATGAAGTACGTGGTCAAGTTCGGCGTCGAGTTGGAGAAACTGGAGAACGAGGAAGCCGCCCCGAAGGGCGGCAAGAAAGACGCGGACGCGCACCAACTCCGCCGCAACGCGCTGCCCGACGTATACCCCGAACAGAAGGCGCCCAAAGGCTGAAGTCTCAGGGCTACTCAGAGATTGAAGCCGAGTCGTTGAGGAAGTCCAGGGCGAGGTCCGGTCGCGCGACCATGGCTCTGGTCGCGGCCGCCACGCTCGGGTAGTCGGCGTTGCGCAGGAGGTACACCGCCACGTTCCGCAGCG
>SXID01000221.1 GCA_005772955.1 Planctomycetia bacterium | reverse complement strand
GCACCTTCTCGACCAGGTGCTTCTTGAGGATGACAACCTTCTCCGCGGCCGTGAACACACGTGACTTGGACATACAGACCTCCCGTTGGGATTAATGTACGCCCCTACCGCGTTCTTCCAGTTCCGACTGAACCATAACAGTCGCCAACCACAACTACGCGGGCAGTTACCTGCCCATCCAACGCTACCTGCAACAGCGTCGTCGGGACCGCCGCGAGACGTTCATCCCGCTCGACCACGCGCCGGGTCATCGACTCGAAGCGGACTTCGGACACATCTACGTGGACTTCCCCGAAGGCCGCCGACAGGTGCCCGTGCTGGTCGTCACCTGGAGCTACTCCAACTGCCCCTTCGTCATCGCGCTTCCCACCGAACGCACCGAGGCCGTTCTCCACGGACTCGTCGGAGCGTTCAACTTCTTCGGTTGTGTTCCGCGTGAGTTGTGGTGGGACAACCCCAAGACCGTCGCGATCCACATCCATCGCGGCGCTGGCGAGCAACTATGTGTTCACGCCGCGCTTCTGCATGCCAGCGACGCCGACCGAGAAGCCGCGTGTCGAGAATCGCGTGCGTGACGTCCAGCGTCGGTGGGCGACACCGGTCCCGCGCGTTACCGGCTACGCCGATCTCAATGCACACCTCCTCCGCCAGTACCTCGCGGAGCGCGAACGCACGTGCGGTGACAACGCGTTGTCAGTGGGCGCGCGGTTCGAGCACGATCGCGCCGCCGCACTGACGATTCCGGCGCGCGCGTTCGACCCGTGCGTGATCCAACCTGGCTTGGCGGACAAGTACCAAACGGTGCGGTTCGATCGCAACAGTTACAGCGTGCCGCGTCGGTGGGCGTTCCGCACCGTGAGCGTGAAGGGATACATCGATCGCGTCGATGTGGTCGGCGAGGGCACCACAGTCGCCACACACCTCCGCAGTTACGCGAGCGGGCAGAAGGTACTCGATCCGCTCCACTTCCTGGGAACGCTTGAAAAGAAGCCGGCCGCGCTCGATCACGCGCCGGTGTACCGCGACTGGCAACTCCCCGCCACCTTCGCCGAACTGCGACTCGCGCTCGATGCGCGGCTGGGATCGCGCGCCGGCGCGAGGCACTACATTCGAGTGTTGCAACTCCTCGCGAGCCACCCGGTCGAGCGTCTGGAAGCCGTCGTCGCGGGTTGCCTCTCGCGTGGCGAACTCGACGCCACGATCATCATCGCTGCTACTCGACAGATCACTTGTGACAACGCGATGTCACTCAGTGACAACGCGATGTCACTGGCTCTCGCCGCCGTGACCGTGCGGCCCACCGGCCTCGCCCAGTTCGATCGCCTGTTGCCCCGTTGTTCAACCCAAGGAGATGCCGATGTCCGCCGAGACGACCCCGCTGTTACTCAAGAGCAATCTGAAGCAACTGAAGTTGCCGACGATGCTCACCGAGTGGGAGAAGTTGGCCCGTGAAGCCACCGCGAAGAACGAACCTTACGAGGCCTACCTGCTCCGACTGACCGAGGCCGAAGTCACCACACGATCCACCAACGCACTGGCCTCGCGCATCCGCGCCGCCGGGTTCCCGGTGGTCAAGGACTTCGACACGTTCGACTTCACGACGCTCCCGTCGGTGCCCAAGCAGAAGGTGTTGGAGATGTCACGGGGTGAGTGGGTCGAGCAGCACACCAACTGCTGCCTGATCGGTAACGCGGGGACGGGTAAGACCCACCTGGCTACGGCGCTGGGCCTGGCGGTCTGTCGGCTGGGTCGGCGCGTGCGGTTCGTGACGGCGGCGAACCTGGTGACGCAGTTGGAGGAGGCGCAACAGCAGCACCGGTTGGAACGCGTGCTGGCTCAACTGGACCGCGTGGACCTGCTGATCATCGACGAGTTGGGTTACCTGTCGTTCAGTCGCACCGGCGCGGAGCTGCTGTTCCAGGTGTTCGCGGAGCGGTACGAGCGACGCAGCGTGCTGGTGACGAGCAACCTGGCGTTCAGCGAGTGGGGCAGCGTGTTCCAGGGCGACCGGATGACGGCCGCGTTGTTGGACCGTCTGACGCACCGGTGCGAGATCTTCGAGATGAACGGCGAGAGCTACCGCTTCCGCGAATCCATGAAGGCCAAGACCGACAAAGAACCCAAGAAGCAGAAAGACCCCAGGAAGGGAAGCTGATACCATCTCAACCCAATCAGGTGTTTCTCTTTTCGGAGATAAACGCGCTTCCATTGTCACCGATAATCACCACCGGGCGGTCAGCTCCGGCTTCGAGTGCCCGGCCAGTTCCTGGAGCGTCCGCAGGTCGCCACCTTTTCCAACCGCTCGACGAACTGGGTTAGTTCAGCGAGTGAGCGTATTGCGGGGCGGAATGCCAACTGTTACCCTCAATCAATTCAATGCGGCGAACTTTTGAGACGCCCTCCACCCCGACAGCGCTTATCCACCACCGTCGCGAACTCAGATTTGGCCCGACGGGACGAGTACCCCGATCCGCAGAGGCAAGATGTCCCGACCCACGTTACGGTTCGCCGCCAATACGATCTGGGCGGTCCTGATCCTCCCGCTCAGCTCGAACGCGCTCGGAGCCGCTCCCCTCGAGGACGAGTTCTTCGAGAAGAAGATTCGCCCAGTACTCGTCGAGAAATGTTACTCCTGCCACTCCGCGACGAAGCAGAAGGGCGGGCTTCGGCTCGACTCCCGCGAGAACATCCAGAAGGGGGGAGCGACCGGAGCCGCCGCGGTACCCGGTCAGCCCGACAAGAGTTTGCTGCTCCGCGCCATCCGCCGAACCAACGCGGATCTCATGATGCCACCCGGAGATGTCGCTCTCACAGCCGACCAGATTCGGGACTTCGCCGCTTGGATCAAGTCGGGACTCCATTTTCCCGGTCCCGCGAACACCGGCTCCGTCGCTGGCATCGACTTCAACGCGGCCCGGCTGTACTGGAGTTTCCAGCCTCCCAAAGACGTTCAGGTGGAGAAGGTCAAGCAGATCGAGTGGCCCGCGGGTCCGATCGACACCTTCGTCCTCGCGAAACTGGAAGCGAAGGGAATGAAGCCCTCGCCCCCCGCTGACAAGCGAACGCTTCTGCGGCGCGCCACCTATGACCTGACCGGGTTGCCGCCGACGTCTGAGGAAATCGAGGCGTTTCTGGCCGACAACACCCCCGGGGCCTACTCCCGCGTCGTTGACCGGTTGCTCGCGTCTCCGCAATACGGAGTGAAGTGGGGTCGGCACTGGCTCGACGTCGCTCGCTACGGGGATACACGCTGGGTCGGTGCAGGCGAAGATCGCCGGTGGTCTTTCGCCCATACCTACCGCGACTGGGTCGTCCGCGCCTTCAACGAAGACGTTCCCTACGACCGGTTCGTCACGCTGCAACTGGCCGCGGACCAAGCCCCCGGGGCGACGGCGCCAGATCAAGCCGCGCTCGGGTTCCTCACCGTCGGGCGCTGGTTCACCGGGAACATTCACGACGTGATCGACGATCAGATCGATGTCGTGACCCGCGGCTTGTTGGGTCTGAGCGCTCAGTGCGCCCGGTGTCACGATCACAAGTTCGATCCGATCAGCACCAAGGATTACTACTCGCTGTACGGCTTGTTCGCCGCGTCGCGTCTTCCCGTTGAGGGTTCGGGGCTGATGGCGCAACTGCCGGCAGTCGCGCCGCACCCGCTCGACGCCGCGACCGAGAAGGAGTTGACGGCATTTCGGGACACACAAGACCGGTTCCTCGCGGAACGGTTGAAGGCTGTTCGCAGCGAGTATCGCCAACCGGCCAAGATGGAAGAGTATATGCTCGCGGCCCAAGGACTTCTCGCGAAGACCGACAACGACGTGCGGGCGCTGGCCAAGGCGAAGGAGCTGAACGAACACGTTCTGTTCCGCTGGGTCCGATACCTCCAGCGCTCCGCGAAGAACCCGCACCCGATCTTCGGCCCGTGGCAAGCCTTCGCGGCCTTGCCGGAAGCCGACTTCGCGACGAAGGCAGTCGCGCTGGCCGACACGGAAAAAGCCAAGAAGCCGCTCAACCGCCACGTCGCCGAGATCCTTACCCCGGCACCCGCGTCGCTCGCGGAACTGGCCCGGCGCTACACGCAACTGTTCCTCAAGTTCGATGCCCCGGAGTCGTCGCCGGAATTCGAGCAAGAAGCGATTCGGCAGGTGCTTCAGAACGACGACAGCCCGGTGAAAGTTTCCCTCGGCGAACTCGGCCAGCACATGACCAAAGAGGATCGCGACCGCGTGTTCCAGATGCGGCGCGAACTTCTCGCGAAGCAGGTCCGACTTTCGCCTGACGCCGATACGTATCTCGTGGCCCAGACAGAGGGCGCGCCCGCGCTGGCGGCGGTTAACGAGTTCCTCGTCAAGCGCCGCGCCGCGGTGACTGTCGAGATTCGCTCGCCCTCGAAGATTGCGGACTACTTGATGGCCGTACGGGACGCAAAAGGCGCCGACGATTTCAAGTTCCGGTCGATCGTGAACTCGCGCAAGTTGAGCGATCGACTCTTGCGCCGCTGGGTGGAGTTCTTGCAGCGCCGCGCCGAGTCGGCCGACACGGTGTTCGTGGCGTGGCGCGCGTTCGCCGATCTTCCCGACACGGAGTTCGGCGCGCGTGTTGCGAAGGTATCCGCGGCGGTCCGCAAACCGGGCGGCAACCGGATCGTGGCGGAAGCCTTCGCGACGGAACCGATATCTTTGCGCGATGTCGCTACCCGATACGGCGAGATCATCGCGAAGTACAACGGCGCAACGCCCGCCGCGGATGCGGATACGGAACAGCTCCGCCTCGTCTCGATGGCTCCGGATTCGCCGCTCGCGTTCACCGAAGACGAGGTTCTGGACTACTTCGCCCGCAAGGACTTCGACGAACTGAAGAGCCATGAGGTGAGGCTCGCACGGGTCGCGCTCGAACACCCCGGCATCACCGCGAAAGCGATGATCCTACGAGAGTCGCCGCGCGGTTACGCCCAGAAGGTGTTCGTTCGCGGAAACTCCAACATATTGGGCGAGGACGCACACGGTCGATTCCTGACCGTGCTTGCCGACGACAAGAGCGCACCATTCAAGAAGGATAAGGGGAGGTGGGAACTCGCGCGGGCAATTGTTGATCCGAAGAACCCGCTGGCGGCGCGCGTCATGGTGAACCGCGTCTGGCAGTGGCACTTCGGGGCTGGCTTGGTCGCCACCGCGAGTGACTTCGGCACGCGTGGTGAATCGCCAACGCACCCCGAACTACTCGACTGGCTTGCGAGGCGGTTCGTCGCGGAGAGCTGGTCGGTGAAGAAGTTGCATCGCGAAATCATGCTCTCTTCGACCTACCGCCAGTCGAGCCAGGACAATCCCGCGGCGCGGACGGTGGACCCCGAGAACCGGTTCCTGTGGCGCGCGAGCCGCCGCCGTCTGGGTTTCGAGGAACTTCGGGACTCCCTTCTCGCAACCGCGGGCCGGCTCGATTTGACGCTTGGCGGGCGCCCCGTGGATCTGACCCGAGGCGGCTCCGAGAAGCGGACCATTTTCGGCACCGTTGATCGCGTCAACCTTCCCGGTCTCTACCGCGACTTCGACTTCCCAAGCGCCGACTCGCATGCGCCGGGGCGGCACGAAACGATC
The DNA here is from genome assembly GCA_005772955.1 of Planctomycetia bacterium. GTDB lineage: Bacteria > Planctomycetota > Planctomycetia > Gemmatales > Gemmataceae > Gemmata. Next base: position 4,758 of record SXID01000221.1, on the reverse strand, counting down.
GTTCCGCAACAAGCCCTGTTCATGATGAACAGCACGTTCTTCATGGATCAGGCAGCACGACTCGCCCGACGGACCGAGCGCGCTGTACAGACACCAACCGAACGAATTCGCGCGCTCTACAGGCTCGTCTACGGCCGCGCCCCGACCACGGAGGAACTCGCACTCGGACTTGAGTTCGTCGCGTCGGAGGAACCGGCACCCGATGGCACCAAGCAAGAACCGGCGGTCGAGCCCACGGACGACGCTTGGCGGTACGGGTACGGTCGGTTCGGGGCGAAGGAATCGCGCGTTTTGGACTTCGAGCCGCTCCCGCACTTCAATGGGCAGTGGCGCGGTGCGGCCCAACAGGACACCGATTCGCCGTTGGCGCGATGCAGTCTCAACGCGCAGGGCGGCACCATCGGGGGCGCGGGCACACCGGCCGTCGTTCGGCGCTGGATCGCGCCGCGAGAGGGCACGATCTCGATCACCGGAACTTTCGCGTCGCAAGTCAATTCGACGCAGATTCAAGGTGACGGACACCGAGGGCGCATCGTTTCCAGTCGGACCGGAATACTCGGACACTGGCTGGTCCACGGGACCGAGGAAGTCATCGAGGTCACCGGCGTCGCAGTTAAACGAGGTGACACCATCGACTTCATCGTGGAAGGGCGAGGACGCGACATGAACGCGGGCGCGAACTTCAACTGGGCGCCCGTGATCCGAATGAGCGACGGCAAGGAACCGCCCAAAGCGAGCAAGGACGCACCCAAAGGGCCGCGCACCGCCTGGGAGGCGTCGAAAGACTTCAAGGGTAAAGAAACCAAACCCATGGTGAAGCGGGCAACGGTTTGGGAGCGGTACGCGCAGGTTCTTCTCGAAGCCAACGAGTTTCTTTTCCTCGACTGAATGGGTCGCGTGACATGTTGAACCTTCCCCGTGAGTACGACACAACACCGTTCAGCCGGCGTGACATGTTGCGCCGTTGCGGCGCGGGCATCGGCGCGATCGGGCTTGCGCAGTTGCTCAAAGACGACGCGGCCCGCGGGGCTGACACCGCTCCGCCACCGGGATTGGCGCCGCGCGCGCCGCACTTCGCGCCGAAGGCGAAGCGTATCGTTCACATTTTTGCGAATGGCGGCCCGTCCCAGATCGACACGTTTGACCCCAAGCCGCTGCTCAAGAAGTTGCACGGTAAACCCATTCCGCGTGAGTTGATCCTCGGTGCCCGCGACGCACAAGCGAGCGGCAGCCCGGCGTTCGCGTCCCCGTGGGGTTTCCGGAAGTGCGGCCAGAGCGGTATCGACGTGTGTGAATTGCTGCCGCAAATGGCAGGGGTCGTGGACGACCTGTGCGTCGTGCGATCGATGTACGCCGACGACATATCCCACGACGGCGGCATCATGTTCATGAACACAGGAGCGGCGCGATTGAGCCGACCCAGTTTAGGCTCCTGGGTGACGTATGGTCTGGGGTCCGAGAACCGGAACCTCCCCGGCTTCGTCGCGCTGTGCCCGGACGGGTACCCGCTCAATGAGACACAAAACTGGCAGTCCGCGTTCCTACCCGGTGTGTATCAGGGTACCTACGTCAACAGCAAGCACGAGGATGTTCACAAGCTCATCGAGAACATCCGCAACGCACGGGTTTCGGAGAAGGACCAGCGCGCTCAGATGGAACTGCTGAACCGGCTCAACAAGATCCACCAGGAACCGCGCGCCGACGAGGGCCGACTCGAATCCCGCATCCAGAGTTTCGAACAGGCGTTTCGGATGCAGATGGAAGCGACCGAGGTGTTCGAACTCGCGCACGAAACGCAGCGTGTGCGCGACGCCTACGGTGCGACGCCACAGGGGCGGCAATTACTGATGGCGCGCCGGTTGCTCGAACGCGGGGTGCGCGTGGTGCAAGTGTGGGCCGGACCGGGGTTCCCGTGGGACCACCACGGCGAACTCGACGAGCGCATCCCGGCCGCGTGTGCGGGAATGGACCGCCCGGTCGCGGCCTTCCTGCGCGACCTGAAGCAGCGCGGGATGCTGGACGACACGCTCGTGCTCTGGGGCGGCGAGTTCGGTCGAACGCCGACCTCGGAACTGCCGCACCCGACGACGCGCCCAGGGCGGGACCACAACCGTCACGGCTTCACGGTCTGGTTAGCGGGAGGCGGCGTGAAGGCCGGGCACATCCACGGGGCGACCGACGACGCCGGGTTCGCCGCAGTCAAGGACAAGGTTCATGTCCACGACCTACACGCCACGCTCCTCCACCTCCTGGGCCTGAACCACGAGAAACTGACCTACCGGTACGCGGGTCGCGACTTCCGCCTCACGGACGTAGGGGGCAACGTGGTGAAGGAGATCCTGAAGTGACGTCCCGGTTGTTTCGGTCACTTCGACCGGAACGTCTCGCTTTGCCCGACCCCGTGAACGAACCCAAGCCGGAGTCGTCCCCGGTGGCCCCTCCACGATGGCTTCGATCGCGGGTTGATCGAGCGGCGTCGCGGGCCGGCTGGTGGCCACAGCGGTCATCGCGTGTGCTTGTGGTGAAAGTGCCAAGTGGAAGCGAATAGTAGGAACAAGAAGACGGTGGCGGGGGACGTGTTCTCGCCTGCTTGTGTAAACCAAGAATGCCCACGTCATCTCGCGGCACCTTACAGCGCCTTGCTGATCGTCGGGACGAGGTTTGTTCAGCAGAAGGGAGGGCAGGTGGGGCATGCTGGAGTGCGTGCCGACTGCCTTGTCGTCGTAAGTCGAGTTACCCGGAAAGGATTCGAACCTTTACGAAGAGAGCCAAAATCTCTTGTGCTACCGTTACACTACCGGGTAGAAGATCCAACCTGGCAAGGACTTGCGGCGAATGCTGCGAAAGACTCCAGAGCCGTTTACAGACTGTTTACGCACCGCAACCCACCAACCCGAATCTCTCGTTTTATAGCGTTCCCAGACGCGAACTTCCAGGGTATTTTGCCGACCATGCCCCTGTCGGCTCCTGCAGCTTAGGGGCGAGGATTCCTCTCCCTGCAGGGTTTCGGATGAAACCCACAGACACAACAAAGAGACTCGGAATGAACCCGGATCTTCAAGCCGCCGCGGAGGCGTTACTCTACGCCCTGAGGATGAAGGCCAGCGATGCCTACTGGGGTGGCATCCCGGAAGGTCCCGACTTCGACCTCCACGAGACGGGGACAACCGAATACCCCTGGGCCGAAGTGGCGGAACTCCAGTTGTTCTACCAGCCTCACCGACTTCTCCCCCCTGTGGGACAGGAGCTTTGGCGGGATCTCCAGGGCATGATCGACCCACGACTCCGCCGCGAGAGGCCGGACGCACCGTCCCCCCCCGTAGATCCGGTTCAACTCCAGAAGACGATCGACGCCCTGATCCACTGGCTCGTGATCACGTACAAGCTGGACGTGCCCATTCCCGAGAAGGGTAAGCCGAAGCTGGGACGTGACTGCAAACCGGCGGGCGACGACCTTCCCGCCCTTCGCACGCGGATGATGGTCATCGTCAGTGCCCGGCACTCCACCCCCGGCGAGCAGCAGTACGTACCCTACACCCAAGACGAATTGGCTCAAACACTGGGGTGCTCGCAGACCCAGATCCACCGGGCTGTGACGCCCATGTTCAAAGGAAAGGGCTGGGCGGGGTACAAGGGGTGGGTCGAGGAACTTGCTACCCGGGGTGACAGTTCGGAGTCCGCGGCGAAGGAGGGAAACGGACAGCGTGCCACCGCCCGCAAGGGTGCGGACTGATGCGATTTCGATTCAGACGCTCGATTCAACCCCACGACCCGAGAGTTTGGAATACCGCTTCAGAGCGGCGACAAAGCGTTACCTCTTGGTGCGTAATCACTTCTGACCCGTTGATGTGCTGATTCTCGCAGTTTCCCGCATGGTGGCCTCTTCGGTTTGACCGGCTCACTTTACCCACAACTGAGATGGGTGGAGGACGCCGGACACACCGGAGAAGAGCATGTCTGCAGAACTGTCCAAGCCCAGCAAAGAGCAGAACAGCCCCGTTCCGAGCGAGCAGACACAGGCAGGCACCGGAACGGGCGACTCGGGAGCCACGACTGAGGCTACTACGAAGCCGCCCGAGCCGCCCGTCCTGGAAGTGCTGGCTGAGCAACTCGACCCGACCTCGGATCAGTTCGACAACGCTTACGTCAAGCACCCGAACAAGTCGGAGCTGAAAATCCCGATCCGCCACCCGATGGTCACGGCCTTCCTCGTCTCGAAGTTTTACCAAGTCGCGGGCGTTCTCCCGACCACTGGGCAGAAGGAGATGTTCCTCGTCTACCTGGAGGGTAAGGCTTGGGCAAACCGCAAGGATGTGGACCCGTCGGATTGGGCAACCTCCGAACTCGAGCAGGAGCCCCTCGTCACCGCGATCGTGGCCTTGGTCCAGAAGAAGAAAGAGTTCGAGGGAACACGTGAGCAGCTGGCTGACGTGTTCAAAGACCTCCAGAGCCACGGTCTCCTCGATAAGGCAACGTATCTCGCTCTCCCCAACACGCTGCAGAAGCTGAGTACCACCCTTTCTCGGATCGCTCCGGCCCTCGCCCAGATCGGGATCGTGGTCGAGCGTAGTCGCACAGCGTCCGAGCGAACGCTCAAGATCTACGTCAAGCCGGCGGCCTGATTGGCGACAGTTTCTCTTCCCGTTGGCGACAGTTACTTCTCCGCTTTGACCACCCGCCCATTGGCACCCGTCAGGACGTCGTCTCGGTGGCGGTCTTCGCTCGTCGGTTCTTGGCCTGCTCGGCCCGATAGCTCGG
>SXID01000220.1 GCA_005772955.1 Planctomycetia bacterium | reverse complement strand
GGCGGTGGCGGCCGTCGTGTTGGCGGTGGTGGCGGCTACGGTGGCGGTGGTGGCGGCTACGGCGGCGTCGGCGGTGGCGGCGGCGGTGGTCGCCGCTACTAACGGGCCAATTGTGCGTTAACTGATCTTGGGGTGGCGAGTGTCGCCACCTCACCCACTATTTCGGGCGCCGACTGGCGGGAATCGCGTCCCGAAGGCCACCTCCCTTTCACTTCCAGCCAGGAACCCACAGTTTGCCTACTCCGTCCAGCACCAGTTTGCCTCGCGTCACCGTGCCCACTCCGAACGAAACGGCGCCCGAGCCAATCCTCCCGCCGCCCCCGCAGGTGTACAGCAGCGGCCGGAAGGTGCTCTCGTTCGTCACCACGTTGTTCGGAGTCACGGTCCCGCTGGTCGGACTGGTCGCGGGGATGTATCTGGCGTGGGGTTGGGGCTTCGGCTGGGTCGATTTTGGGCTGCTCTTCGGAATGTATCTGCTATCAATGCTCGGCGTCACGGTCGGGTTCCACCGACTGTTCACGCACCGCTCGTTCCAAACCGTGCGCCCAATCGAGATCCTCCTCGGTGCGTTAGGGTCCATGTCGTTTCAAGGACCGTTGCTCGACTGGGTTGGGCGGCACCGACTTCACCACCAACACAGCGACAAAGAGGGTGATCCGCACTCGCCCTACCCGCACGCACGCGGCGTGAAGGGCTGGCTCGCGGGCTTTTGGCACTCACACATCGGTTGGGCGTTCACCCCGATGCCCGACGGACTGGACCGCTACGCTGGCGACTGGCGTCGCGACTCGGTGATTCGCACGGTCAGCGTGCTGTTTCCGCTGTGGGCGTTCCTGGGCGTGTTCATCCCGTCCGTGATCGGACTGTGCTTCGGCGGGTGGCAGGGCGCGCTCACCGGGTTCGTGTGGGGCGGGTTGGTCCGCATTCTGCTCGGCCACCACGCGACCTGGAGCGTGAACTCAATCTGTCACCTGTGGGGCAAGAAACCCTTTGCGTGTGGCGACGAGAGCCGCAACAACGTGTTGGTCGGGATCGTGGCGCTGGGCGAGGGATGGCACAACAACCACCACGCGTTCCCGTCATCGGCCCGACACGGACTCAAATGGTGGCAGTTCGACCTGAGCTGGCTGGTGATCCGCACGCTGGTGATTTGCCGACTCGCGTGGAAGGTCCGGCTCCCGTCGCGCGGCGAACTGATCGCGAGAGCGGAGAACCCCGCTGGCCCGCTGCCCACTGCCGGAACCGCCTCCTGACGTGAAGAGCCGAGCGGCTCACCGACCTTTGAAACCCCACGGCAAGCCGTGGGGTTTTCGCGTTCACGCGGCGCCCGATTGGCCCGCCTTCTCTCTACCCGATACGCAGTTCCGCGCGTTCGAGCGCGTGGCGCGACGAACCGGTCCCGGCCGCGAGTTGCTGAATCGGCCGCGGTTCCTCCTGTTTTGCCAGAACCGCGAGCCGCGTCAGGCGGCGTTCCGTGATCGAGAAAATGGGGTTAGGTGTGGTGGGCGCAATCGGAGTGGTTGGTGTTCTTCCGACGGACGACGCACGCGAACCTTACGTCCAGAATACCCGTGGGTGCGAGACTCGTGTGTAACAGAGAAGTTACGCAGTCGCCCTCGCGCCAGGGGTTTCAACTCCGGGAACAAAGAAGACTTCACCGCGGTCGGATGTGACCCAGAACGCGAAAAGCCCCGCGAGCGTGGGGCGTCGCAGGGCTTTGGTCGGAAGAGCCACCTGTGAGATTCGAACTCACGACCCCCGCTTTACGAAAGCGGTGCACTACCACTGTGCTAAGGTGGCGGTCTGTGAATAAATTAGCTCCCACCCCTCGAAAGACAAGCCCAACCGCGGCGCGGTTCGCGCCGGCGATTGCAGCTCGCGTGATTGTGTCCGATCCTTCATTCGACGGTGCGATTGAAGCCCAGTTCAGAAGCACCACCACGCTACCGCCAGCGGAAGATACGCAGCGCCAACGCGAAGCTGATTGTACCCCACAACCCGAGTATCAACATTGGGTACGGCAGCGTCTCCCAACTGGCGCCGTCGTTCATCACTGCGCGCAGAGCGTCATTGAGCGCGGTCAGCGGCAGCGCCTGAACGAACCACTGCATCTCTTCCGGGAACCGTGACGCGGAGAAGAACACTCCCGACAGCACGTACATCGGCAGCATCACCGCGTTCACCAACCCCGCGATCGTTTCCATCGTCCGCGCCCGCGAGCCGAGCAACAGGCCGATACCCGCGAAGCATGCGCCGCCGGTCGCGACCAGCACCGCGAACACGACCGGGTTGCCACGCACCCGCACCCCGAACGCAAGGTACGCGAACCCGAGCAACAGCGCGATGTCAATCAGCGTGAACACGAGCCGACTCAGCATCAAACTGAGCATGAAGTCGGTGCGGCGCATCGGGGTCGCCTGGAACCGCTTCAACAGTTTCCGCACGCGCATGTCGCCGACCGCGAAGCCCACACCAAACAACCCGCCACCGAGCAGGTTCATTCCGAGTAAGCCGGGAATCAGGAAGTCGATGTAGCGCCCACCGGGTTCGGTTACGGGGGTTTCGATCGGCGCCGGCGCCTGGCTCGCGGCCCGCAGCAGCGCGCGGTCGGCCGCGTTGCGGGCCAATACGCTCTCGGAGCGGGTCGCGTCGAACAGGTACTCGTGATCGGGAGTGCTTCCGGGACGCGGAACAACAATCGCGTCGGTCTTCGACGTGCGGAGTCGCTTCAGACACGTCGCCTCATCGTTGACGGCGACCTTCAACGCTGGGTCGTTCGCGAGTTTCGCGCGCAGCGATTCGGCCACCTCCAGGTTTAGGTCGAGCACCACGTCCACGTTCGACGCGGGGACGGGCTTTTCGCTGAAAGCCAGACCTAGCACAAACGCGAGGATGAGCGGGAACCCGTACACCCAGAACAGCGCCGCCGGTTCGCGGTAGAACTCGCGAAACCGGGCCAGCGTGAGGTGCCAGAGGGGATTCATGCGAAGTTCCGAGTTGCGAGTTGTGAGTTGCGAGTTGAAGACAAGCGCGTCCGTTCCGTGTCGGTATTCAACTCGGAACTCACAACTCGCAACTCGGGACTTGTTAGTCCGAGCGCAGGTGCCGCCCGGTGAGCGTCACGAACACGTCTTCGAGGGTCGCGGTGCGCGTGGTCAGTCCCGCGATCTTCACCCCAGCGGCTCGCACCAGATCGAGCAGCGCGGGCAGCGCGCGGTGCGGTTCGCCCGCCGTCAGCGTGATGCGGTCCCCGTCCTCGCGCACCGAGTTCACCGTTGGCAGGGCCGCGAGATCAGCGGCGGAAGGGCGAGCGCCGCTCGCGGGGTCGATGTCGAGGTCGATGACGTGTTCACCGCCTACTTGCGCGATGAGTTCCGCCGGTGTGCCCAGTGCGATCACCTTTCCCTGATCGATCACCGCGACGCGGTCGCACAGGCGTTCGGCTTCGTCCATGTAGTGCGTGGTGACGATGACCGTGCGGCCGCGTTCCTTGATCGCGCGAATCACGTCCCAGAGTTGTCGCCGCGACTGAGGATCAAGCCCCGTTGTTGGTTCGTCGAGGAAGAGTAACTCCGGGTCGCCAACGAGCGCGGTCGCGACCGCGAGCCGCTGCCGCTGCCCGCCCGAGAGTTTATCAACGTAGCTCCTGGCTTTCTCTTCGAGCGAAACACACGCAATGGCCTCGTCCGGTGTGAGGCCAGTGGCGTAGAAGGAACGGAACAGCGTGACCGTTTCGCGCACGGTGAGTTTGTCGGAGAGCCGCGTTTCTTGAAGTGAGATGCCGATCTTGCTGCGAATCTCGGTGTCGTTCGTGCCCCACTTCAGCCCGAGTACTTCCACTTCGCCCGCGGTCGGGTCGAGCAGCCCCTCGATGATTTCGAGTGTGGTGGTTTTGCCGGCACCGTTCGGACCGAGTAGCCCGAAGCACTCACCGACACGTACTTCCAAATCGAGACTGCGAACCGCCTCGACTGGTGGCCGCGCGGGGTACGTCTTCACGAGACCGCGAACGCGAATGGCGGGCGTCATACGTACACTATAGGGAAGCGAGAGGTCGCTTGTAGGGGCAGGAGTCAAGACGATTGCAAAGTAGTAGTGCGTCTACGCCAAGGTGTCACAGGTGGGCGACACGCTGTCTTGCCCTCTCCCCTGTGCGGGAGAGGTGAGAACAAAAAACACGCGGTTCACGTCCGCGGCAGCGCTGGGGGCAAACGCGGCCCGTCGTTCGGCGGGGCGGGGCGCACGTCGGCGCGCCAACACTTCACGGCACCGTCGCGGCTCACGCTCACCAGCGCCGCGCCGATGTCGAATATCTGGACGATAGTGGACCCCGGACAGGATCATCTTCCGCGCGACGGTGCGGTTCAGGTTCAGTTGCCGCGCCTTGTACACAACGCCCATGCCGCCGCGCCCGACCTCGTGCAGAACCTCGTAGCCGCGCACCCGCGGCGGGACGGAGTCAATCGTCTCACCGGCTCCAAACGGCACGACGCTGCTCGGTTCCCGCTCGTCGGAATCCACCACCGCTGGCACGAAGCCGGCGAGCGACGCGAACGACGGATCGGGCGTATCGGCCCCACCGGGGTAAACGAACGCGACAGTCGGCGGGTCGTTGTGAACTGGGGAGGGAATGTTGAGGGTCGCGTCCTGCCCGCCGGGGCGTCGCCGCTCGTGGCCAGCCCATACACTGGTTGCTCTTCGGCTTCGGTGACGACAAGTAGGATGGTGTCGCCGCACACCGGGCAGGCGATTGCCGCGGACCCGTTTGGGGGACTCCACATGTGGCCGAACGAGCAGCGGAAACCACCGGCCATACCGGAACCTCGGAAGTCGGGCACCTTGCAATTATCCCCGCGACCGATGCAAGCACCAGAACGTAACTGGTTTGGTTGAAGAACCTACCCCCGGCCCCTTGATGGGAAGTGTGAGAAAAGCCGCGAGCGGCTCACAAGAGCGAGCGCCGCTCCCCTTCCTTTCAGGGAGGGGTCGGGGTAGGTTCTTCAACCAAACTGATCTGGTGTCCTGGCGAGGTATGGCGTATTGGACGGGTTCGGGAAAGCTGGGTTCCACCGGACCAAGGATGCCGCCATGACGCGCCCCGCTCTACAAAACGTGCACCCCACCGCGATTCTCTCCGCCGAGGCGGACTTGCCGCCCGACGTGAAAATCGGGCCGTTCGCGGTGATCGAAGGGCCGGTCACCGTCGGCCCCGGCTGTGTGATCGGCCCGCACGCGCATCTCATCGGACCGCTGACACTCGGCACGAACAACGCGATTGGCAACGGCGCGGTGATCGGCGGCGTGCCCCAACACCTCGGCTACAAGGGCGAAACAACGAGCGTTGAGATCGGCGATGGCAACGTCTTCCGCGAATACGTGACCGTGAACCGCGGGATGCCAGTGAGCCCGGGGCCGGGAACCGGCACCACGCGAATCGGGCACCGCAACCTGTTCATGGCGAACGTCCACATCGCTCACGACTGCGTGGTTGGCAACGACACCATCTTCGCAAACGGGGCGCTCCTCGCCGGGCACGTGACCGTGGGCGACCGCGCGTTCTTCAGCGGCAACACGGGGGTCCACCAGTTCTGCCGTGTCGGTCGACTCGCGTTGCTCAGCGGAGTGTCCGGATCGACCATGGACATCCCGCCGTTTTGGGTGATCCAGGAGATGAACCGCGTCCGCGGACTGAACCACGTCGGCATGAAGCGGGCCGGCATCGCGCTAGCGGAGCGGACCGCGATTCGGAAAGCATTCCGCATCATCTACATGACCCGCCCCGCGTTGCCGCTCTCGGCCGCGATCTTGCGCATCGAAGCCGAACTGGGCGAGTTCCCCGCGATCCGCGAACTGGTAGACTTCATCCGCTCGTCGAAGCGCGGCATTTGCGGCGCGCACCGGCTCGGGGCGAGTGGCGTGGGCGACGAAGCCGACGAAGCCGACGAATCCGCCGCCGCGTAGGGTTTGCAGGACCGCGACAACCGGACCGGTTTTTCTGGAAGCCTCTTGTCACTCGATCGCCTGCCCACAATAATCTTCCTTAACTAACTTGAGGCGGCTCCACCATCGAGTGGGACCGCTTCTATGTCGTTTGTAAGCATCGTGCGGGTCGGCGAGGGTAGTGAGCGGTTCGCCGCTCGCGAGAGTAGTCTTCACGCGAGGAATAAGCATGTCGGTCGCCGTTACCCTCAAAACCACTCCGCGCACCCAGAGCGGCTCCCGTGCTGCGATTAAACTCCGCAAGCAGGGGCTTGTCCCGGCCATCGTGTACGGGCACAAACTGGCGAACGTCCAGGTCGCCGTGAACGCGGAAGAACTCGACCGCGCGATCCGCATTCAGCACGTCCGCGTGCTTGAACTGGAGATCAACGGCAAACCGGAAACGGTCCTCATCCGCGAACTGCAGTGGGATTATCTCGGCAAGCAGATGATTCACGTGGACTTCGAGCGGAAAGACCGCGCGGAACTCGTTCGCGTGACCGTACCGGTCGAACTGCGGAACGCCCCGAAGGCCACCGGCGGCGGCGTGCTCGATCAGCCGCGCCACACACTGCACGTCGAGTGCCCACTCGGCAGCATCCCCGAAGCCATCCGCATCGACATCACCAACCTCACACTCGGGCACCCAATCCACGTGCGTGAGTTGACGTTGCCCGCGGGCATCACGGTGTTGGAACTGCCAGAAGCCGTTGTCGTGCAACTGAAGTTGCCTGGCATCGAGCCGGTCGCCGCAGCCGTGACCGAACCGGGGGCCGGGCCAGAAGTGATCAAGGCGGAGAAGAAGAAGGGCGACGAGGACGAGGACGACGCGAAGAAGTAACGAGGGCAGGGGTCGGGATTCAGGATTCAGGATTCAGCCAGACCGAACGACCCCGAACCGCCTCGCGGTGTGCCGGTGTCGCCAACGTGACGACTTTCTTCCTGAATCCCGAATCCTGACCCCCGAATCCTCCCATGAAACTGATCGTCGGTCTCGGGAACCCCGGCACGAAGTACGCGGCGACGCGGCACAACGTCGGGTTCGACGTGATCGACTACCTCGCCGCCGGACCGGGCGTCGGGGCGTTCCGCGAGAAGTTCGAGGCGTTCGTCGCCGAGATGAAGGAAGGCGACGAGACGATTCTTCTGGTGAAGCCGCTCACGTTCATGAACCTGAGCGGGCGTGCGGTGCGGGCGATCCTCGACTTCTACAAGATCCCGGTCGAGAACGTGCTCGTGGTGTGCGACGACTTCAACCTCCCGCTCGGCAAGTTGCGAGTGCGAACAAAGGGGAGCCACGGCGGGCAGAACGGGTTGCGGAACATCCAAGAACAACTCGGCACGGACGCCTACACGCGACTCCGCATCGGGGTCGGACAACCGACGGTCGGCGATGCGGTCGATCACGTGCTGTCGAAGTTCCGCCCGGGGGAAAAGGCAGTTGTCGAAGACGCGATTGCCACCGCCACACAAGCAGCACTCGTGTGGACGAGGCAGGGCGCTGAGACGTGCATGAACCGCTTCAACGGCACCGACGACAAAGAGAAGCCCAAGAAAGAGAAGAAACCGAAGCCGGGTGACCAGAAGGCGAACGTGGACGAGAAGAAGCCTGACGTGCCGACCACGAACGACTAACGAACCCAGGTCGCTCCCTGTCCGATGTGCGGGCGGGGTCGCGGGGCGAGAAGCCTCGACCGAACCACGGTGACCACCACCCGGATGCGTCCGGTGCGGACAACCCTTAAGGACCACATGCCAACGCAAACTTACGAAACGCTGTTCCTGCTCGACCCCACGAAGGTGTCGTCTGACGCCGAAGCCGTCAAGACGCAGTTGCACCACATCATCGAGCGCCACGGCGGGCACATCGAAATCAGCCGCCCGTGGGACTACAACCACAAGTTGACGTACCCGATCGGGAAGTCCAAGAAGGGCAGTTTCCACATCGTGTACTACACGTTCGAGAGCACCAAGCAGGCCGAACTCGAACGCGACTTCTCGCTGCAAGAGGGGCTGATCCTTCGGCAACTCACGTCGAAGATCGACCCGCGGTGGAAGGACGAGATCATGCAGGTTGCCCGCGAGGACCAGAACAACGGCTTCGCGCTTCGCGGGATGCAGGACGAACAGACCGTGCAGACCGACCCGTCCGCGATCGGTGGCGAACCGGTCCCGTATGGCCTCAACGACGCTGGCCCGCCGCGAGGCGACCGAGGCGACCGAGGCGACCGAGGCGATCGCGACGGTGGCCCACCGCCGCGGCGCGGGCGCCGCGACATGGCCGATAAGCCGGATTAGTTGCCGTCGCACCACCGACCTTGCGTGAGAACCGTCCGATGGCGTAACCTACTCCCGCTGGCGCACCCCAACCTTCAACTAAACTATTCCTGTTGGGGGCGTCTCGCGTGGAGGTCGCATTATGGCGACTCTGAACAGGGTGATGTTGATCGGTCGGCTCACAAAGGATCCCGAAGCGCCACGGAGCCTGCCCAACGGCGGCACCGTGGTCAAGTTCGGGTTCGCGGTCGGGCGGAGCAAGAAGAACCCGCAGACGGGACAGTGGGAGAACGACCCGAACCCACTATTCATCGACTGCGAGGTGTTCAGCCGCCCCGACTCGAAGCGGAACCTGCCCGACCTGATCACGCAGTATTGCAAGAAGGGCGACTCGCTGTACATCGAGGGCCGGTTGCAACTCGACCAGTGGGAAGACAAGAACGGCGGCGGGAAGCGATCGAAACACAAACTCGTCGTGGACAGTCTTGAGTTCATCGGCGGCAAGGGCGAGGGTGGCGGAGGCGGTGACGACGGTGGCGGCGGGCGCCAATCGAGCGGCGGCGGGCGCCCCGCGAGCGGCGGTGGCGGGCGCAGCGCTCCCCCTCCGAACGAGGACGATGGCGACCGGGACAGCGGCGGCAACAACTCGGGCGGTGGGAGCGGAGACCCCATCCCGTTCTGAGCGCCGAAGTCGTCCCGTCGCAAGTGAATCAGTAACTCTCCGGGCGGTCACTCACCTGACCGCCCGGTTAACACAAGCACGGGACGGGATCTCGATCATGGCCAAGACCGCAAAGAAGGACAGCGCGAGCACCAAGCCCGCCGAAAAGAAACTGCCCCAGAAAAAGGTCCGCGTGCGGAACCAGGTCAAGCGGGGGCCGCACGGCGGCACGCTCGTCGTGCTGGTGGACGACACCGCGCACGTCGGCAAACAGGGCGAGATCGTCGAGGTAAAGGCCGGGTACGCCCGCAACTACCTCATTCCCTACGGCAAAGCCGTCATCCCGAGCGCTGAGAACCTGCGAACTCTCGAGCAGTACAAAATCAAGGTTGAGAAGGCCCGCGAGGCCAAGATCGCGGACCTCAAGGTACTCGCGGAGCAACTCACGCGACTGCCCGCTGTCACCATTGAGGCGAACGCGACCGAAGATGATCACCTCTACGGGTCAATCGGGTCGGTCGAAATCAGTAAGACCCTCAAGGGCAAGAACCTGAAGGTCGAGCCGGAAATGGTCAAACTCGAGAACCCGATTCGCGAAGCAAACTCGCTGACCGAAGTGCCGCTCTCACTCGGCTACGGGATCGAGGCCAAGATTCAGGTTCTCGTCGTCGCGCTCAAGGGGAAGAAGTAGTTGCGAGTTGCGAGTTGCGAGCGGCGAGTCGCGAGCTAAAAGCAGAAGGCCAGAAGCATTTTTGCTTCTGGCCTTCTGCTGTTTACTCTTTTGCTCGCGACTCGCGACTCGCGACTCCAAAATGAAGCGAGCCTCCGGGGTTTGACCCCCGAAGGCTCTTTTGGGCGGCCGGCTTACGGTCACCCGTAGCGGCCGTTAAGACAGCCGGCCCTTCATACAATGGTCAGTAGGCACGGGACCACCTCCTTTCAACTTTGTCACGCCTGCGAGTACCGCGACCAAGCGATACCCGGAGGCCTCTAGTCCGTCGCGTTACGGATACGCGACCCGTCGAGCCAACGGAATAATACATGCTGTTTGTGTCGCGCGAAGACCACTTCGGGATTTTTCTCAATGGCCCCTTCCGGTGTATTCGCGCACGCCGGAACTTGTGGTCCGGTCACTCCTTGACCGGGTTTCTCTTGGTGGCACAGTACAGGAATGTCTGTGCTACCAAGACAACGACAGAAGAATCGGTCCAGAGTGACTGGTCCACATGAAGGCGCTGGGGCGCCACTGGTCGGAACCGTCAACGGCGGACACAATACGGTGTTGGGACTGACAGTGCGTTCCGTTTCCGCCTCTTAATCCAGGGGATGCTCCACCATGCTGGCCACGATCGCGCTCGCCGTCCTCACGGGCCTCCCAGCCCAGCCCGCCGGCGAACTGAAGCTCACCAACGTGCGGACCACCATCGGCGAACTCGGCCCGGCCCGCGACGCCACCAAACTCCTGCCGGGCGATGTCCTGTTCATCGCCTACGATATCGACGGCATCAGCATCGACGGCGAAGGCGTGGCCCGATACACGATGGAGATGGAGGTGGTGAACGCGGCCGGGATGCGGATCCTCCCACCGCCCAACGAGCCGAAGGAGAAGCCTCGCGAGATGACCGAGTTCGTCCCGCTGCGCGGCAACAAGATGCCGGCGCGAGCGTTCGTCACCATCGGTCTGGATCAGGCGGCCGGCACCTACACGTGCAAACTCATCGTGACCGACACGAAGACGAAGGCGATCGGCAACTTGGCGGTAAAGTTCGAGGTCACGAAGAAGGATTTCGGGGTTGTCGCGGTGTACACCACCCACGACCAACGCGGCGAACTGTCCGCCCCGACATCCGGCCAGGTCGGACAAACGATCTACGTCCAGTTCAGCATCGCCTCGTTTGAGCGCGACGCAAAGACCAAGCAACCCGACGTGGAAGTCGTGTGCCAGTTGCTCGACGACAAGAACGCCCCGACCCTTGTCACCCCGCGCAAACACATTCAGGACGCGAAGGCGATCCAACCGGTGAAAGACGCTGACGGCGCGTTTGCCCTCCAGTTCCCGCTGTTCATGAACCGGCCCGGCAAGTTCGTCGTGGAGATCACCGCGACCGACCGCGTGTCAAAGAAGACCGCGACCTACAAGCTCCCGGTCGTCGTGGCGCCCGCGAACTGAGAAGACCTACCCCCCAACTCCCTCCCTGAAGGGAAGGGGTTGGGGGGTAGGTTCTTCCTTCTCGCGCCTACAATACCCACACCTCTTGCTCCCGCACTCCAGCGCAGCCGACCATGAACAACCTCGCAGAACAGATCGCCCGCTTCCGCAACATGGCGCAGGAAGACCCGGAGAACGACCTCGCGCACTACCGGCTCGGGCAGTTCCTCCTTGAAGACTCACAGTTCGACGAAGCGGTGACGTGCTTCCGGCGAACGCTCGAAATCACGCCGGAGTTCTCCACCGCGTTCAAGTATCTCGGCGAAAGCCTGCTGAAACTCGACAAGAAGACTGAAGCGGTCGAGGTGTTCACGAAGGGGTGGACGATCGCGGACGATCGCGGCGACCGCGTGCCGCGAGACGCGATGGCCAAGCACCTCGAACAACTCGGTGCACCGGTCCCCAAGAAGCAAGCCCCAAACACCGCGTCCGTGGACGACGGCAGCCCCGGCACCGGGTTCCGCTGCGAGCGTCCCGGTTGCATGGAGGGCAAGCGTGCCCGGCAACTCGACAAACCACCGGTTCCCGACGCGATCGGCCTTCGCATACACCAGGAGATTTGCTCCGCGTGCTGGATGCTGTGGCTGAAGGACCTGAGCGTAAAGGTGATCAACGAACTCCGCCTCGACCTCAGTTCTGAGGGCGGGCAGCACGAGTACGACAAGAACATGCGCGAGTTCATGGGCTTTGAACAGGAAGCGGCGAAGTGACGACCTCCACTCTGGTTCAGTTCGGTCGGTCCGGGTTCGTCGGCCGGTTCACGTCGAACGTGCCGCTCGCGCGCGGCGTTCGCGTGATCGTGCGTGGGCCGCGCGGCGTCGAACCAGGGATCGTTTTGTGCGAACCGGGCGAGAAGTTCGCGCCAGCACTCTCGACCGAAGGCGACCTTCTCCGCGTCGCGACGCCCGAAGACGATTCGCGCACCGAAGCATTCCCTACGCGCGAAGCCGAGTTGCTCGCGGAGGCGACGGCCACGGTCGGTGCGCTGCCGCTCACGTTCGTAGACGCGGAACTCACGCTCGACGACCACCTCATCCTGCACGGCCTCGCGTGGGACGCGTGCGACGCGACCCCGCTGTTCACAGAACTGTCCGCGCGATTCGGCCTCGCCGTGCGACTACTTGACCTGTCGCAAACGGCCGTGACGCGTGACCCGAAACCGGTCGCGGAGAAGTGCGACAAGCCCGGTTGCGGCTCTGAAGGCGGCGGCTGTTCATCGTGCGGAACCGAGACCGGCGCCGGCGAGAAGAAGGGCTGTTCGTCGAAGTCGTGTTCGAGCGGCAAAGTGAAATCGGCCGACGAGATGACCGCGTACTTCGCCGACCTGCGCCAGAAGATGGAACAGGCCGAGGCCACACGCACGCCGCTGGTGTGAGGGGTCCATAGTTTAGCGTCGGACCCGTAGGGCCGCGCCAGGAGTTGACAAATGCGCGGCCCCAACGGGACCGACGCCAAACCGCGACGCACGCGTTCTGCTGACCGTTCCTCAAGGAGCCAGCTTCATGCACCTTTGGAAATGCGTCCCCCCGATTGCCCTCGGCGCGATACTCGCGCTGACTCCGGCTCGCGGTGCGGACGACGACACAACACGCGCCCTCACCGCGCTCAAGGCGGTGACGAAAGAGGGCAAAGGCAACGAAGACGCCGGCCCCGCGTGGAAGACGCTCGTGAGCAAGGGCGTCCCGGCACTGCTGCCGGCGCTCGAAGCGTTCGACGATGACAACCCAACCGCGGCCAACTGGCTCCGCACCGCCGTGGACGCAATCGCCGAGACGGAGAAGGCCGCCGGGCGGAAGCTCCCCGCCGACAAACTCGAAGCGTTCGTGAAGGACACCAAGCGCTCCGCGACCGCGCGCCGCGCGGCCTACGAACTGCTCGTGGCCCAGGACGCGGAAGCGAAGGGCCGGTTGCTGCCGGGCCTCCTCAACGACAAGTCCGCCGACTTACGCCGCGACGCGATCGCAAACCAACTCGACATCCTGGAGAAACTCGCCCGGCCGACCATCAAGGCCGATCTTGAGAAGCTCTTCGCCTTCACGCGCGACAAGGATCAGGTGGAACTGGTCGCGAAGAAGATCGAGGAGAACGGCGGGAAGGTAAGCGTCACCGAGCAGTTCGGGTTCGTCACGTTCGCGGCGCTCGTTGGTCCGTTCGACAACACTGCGGGCAAGGGATTCGCGGTCGCGTACCCACCCGAAAGCGCGATCAACGCGACCGGCACATTCAAGGGCAAGGGCGATGTGGAATTGAAGTGGGGCGATCCCAGCACGGCGAACAAGTCCGGCGCGTTCGACCTGAACAAGTTGCTCGACAAACACAAGGACGCGGTGACGTACGCGCAGGCGGTCGTCACCGCGGGGGCAGAGACGTCCTGCGATATCCGCGTCACCTGTGCGACCGCAGTACAGATCTTCCTGAACGGCAAGAAGCTGTTCCAGCGTGAGGAGTACCACCACGGCACCCCGTTCGACGGTCACGTCGGCAAGGGAACGTTGCGGAAGGGCGAGAACGTCATCGTGCTGAAGGTGTGCCAGAACAACCAGACGGAAAACTGGGCGCAGGCGTGGCAGTTCCAGATGCGCGTGTGCGACGCGACCGGCGGCCCACTCCCGTTACAACAGAAGGTCACGACCGCAGGTAAGACGGAAACGCACAAACTCGGTTGGCTCCCAGAGATGAAGGAGGAGAAGAAGTGATCCGCTCTCTTCTGGTTTTCACACTCACGCTCGCTCTCACCCCCGCACTCTTCGCCGCCGACTGGCCGCAGTTCCGCGGGCCGAACGCAACAGGCGTTTCCGCAGACAAGAACCTGCCTTCCGTGTGGTCAAAAGACAAAGGCCACAAGTGGAAAGCGACCCTGCCGGCTCGCGGCGTGTCATCGCCGGTCGTGGTCGGCGATCGCGTGTATGTGACGTGCGCATCCGGTATTCGCGGCGACCGGTTGCACGTGCTGTGCTTCGACGCCGAGACCGGCAAGCAACTCTGGCACCGCCAATTGCAAGCCACTGGCAGCACCGCGTGCCACCCGAAATCCGGCATGGCCGCGAACACCCCGGTCGCGGACGAAACCGGTGTGTACGCACTGTTCGGCACCGGCGACATGGCCGCGTTCGACAAGGACGGCACGCTCCGCTGGTACCGGTCGCTGGTCACCGATTACCCGACCGTGACGAACGCGGTCGGTATGGCCGCGTCTCCGGTGCTGGTCGCGGGCAAACTCATCGTGCCAATGGACAACGCGGGGGAATCGTTCCTCGCGGCCGTCGATACGAAGTACGGCAAGAACGTCTGGAAGACCGAACGCCCTCGCGAAATCAACTGGACAACACCGCTCGTGCGGCAAGTTGGTTCGACCACCGAGTTGCTCTTCGCGGGGCCGAAGGGCTTGACCGCTTACGACTCTGCAACAGGGTCCGACCGGTGGACGTTCAAGGCCGGTGGCGGATCGATCCCGATCGGCGTGATCGACGGCGACGCGATCTATCTTCCCGTCGGCGGCGTGACGAAGTTCAAGATCGACGACAAGGGTATCTCCGAGAAGTCCGAGTGGGCCGCGAAGGACATGACAACCGGTTACCCGTCGCCGGTGGTGTACGGCGGTCGCGTGTTCACGGTTGGAAGTCAGGGACTCGCGGTGTGCGCAGACGCGAAGACCGGCAAAGTGATCTACAAGGAGCGGCTGAAAGGTATCTACTCGGCGTCACCGGTCGCGGGCGACGAGAAGGTGTACTTCATGAACGAACTCAGCGTCTGCACCGTGTTGAGCGCGAAGGCCGACGAGTACGAACCGCTCGCGACGAACGACCTCGGCGAAGCATCGCTCGCCACACCGGCCATCGCTCACGGCCGCGTGTACGTCCGCACCGACAAGGCGCTCTACGCCATTGGAAAGTAGTGTGCGTTGGTTTTCTTATCTTAGCCCCGTAGGGGCGTCGGATGGTAGCCAGGGGTGAAGCGAGGCCTTGCGAGCGCAACCCCTGGTCAGCATCTCCACCCCTGGCTACCATCCACGCCCTTCGGGGCTAGGGCGCGTTCAGGAAATACGGAGCATCTAAACGAGCCGCGACCGCAAGGGAGTGGCTTACGTTGGCCGCTCCCTTGCGGTCACGGCTCGTTACACGACGCTCCACCGTTCCTGAAACTGCTCTAAAACCAAGACTACTACTTGATAGCCTTCTTCAACTCTTCCAGCACCGGCTTCACATCGGTTTCGTTCACCGACGTGAACGCGAACGACTTCGCCACCTTCCCCTTGTTCACAATCACCACCGTGAGGTGAACGTCACCGTTCACGCCCCAGTTGTTCGGGCCGCTCTTCTCGCCGTTGAACGCGGCCAGCGAGGTCTTCGTGAACTTCAGGGACATGTTGATCTTCGGCAGGTACTCCTTGTGCTTGTCGAACGCCTTTTCGCCGAGCCACACGGCGACGATCTCTGCCTTGTCAGACGTGTCCGCGATCTTCTCGTCGAGTACCTTCATGAATCGCGCCGCGGGGCGCCCGCCGACCGGGATACCCCCCTCCATCGCCTGCACGAAGACGTAGATGGTCGGCGCGTCCTTGCGGTCGGCCGCAAAGTCGGCTTCCTTCCCTTCGACCTTCCCGACGACACCGAACACCTTCAGCGCCGGCACCTTCTCACCGGCCTTCGGACCGGATTCGTCCGCGCCGCGCGCGAGGGAAACGAACACGCCTACCGCACACACCGCGAAGAACGTCGCTTTCATGATGTCTCCTGATGAGAAATAGAATCGCCCACCTGAATAGCGATTCCGAGCGAGCACGTGCTTCCACAATTCCGCGTGTCAATCGGGTTCGGTGTCGGGCGTCACGCCAAGCGGGTACTCCGGGACCGCCAGCCCCATTGTCGGGATCGCGAGCAGCCGCCGGTAGCCGCGCGACACGCGGCGTTCCTCCGCCGTGACGAACTCAGGATCCAGTTCCGCCTTCGAGAACAATCCGTCACAACGGATTGGCGTGAATGCCGCATCGACGATGTATTGCGCCAGCGCCGGATTGCACCGCAAGTGCCGCTCTGGTAATCGGTGTAGCAGTTCCAGTGGCACTTCGCCCAGCACGAACCGCAAATACAAATCGGACTCGGTGACGGCTTCAACGTCGCCGCCGCACACCTCGCACCGGTAGCCTTCGTCGCACTTCGCCATCGATTACCCAACGCTTGAGGGGCTGTCGTAATATGTTAAGCAGTGACGGCACTCTCCAGACCGTGAAATCGGGAATGTCATGGGCGTCTTGGACCGATTTCGGCTCGACGGGCGCACCGCGGTCATCACCGGCGGAAGTCGCGGGCTGGGCCGCGCGATGGCTCAGGCACTCGCGGAAGCCGGGGCCGACCTCATTCTGATCGGTCGCGAAGAAGAGACGCTGGAAACGGCGAGGCAGGAGTTGGTCGCGCTGGGCCGAAAGGTCGCGGTCGTGCCCGGCGACGTGAGTACGCCCGCGGGCGCCGAAGCCGCGTGCCGGCAGGTGCTGGACCTGAACCGCCCCGTAGACGTCCTGATTAACAATGTCGGTGGGCGCCGCGTCGATGTGCCAACAGAAGACACGCCAATCGCGCAGTGGCAGGAGTTGATCGACCTGAACCTGACGAGCGCGCTCGTCTGTTCGCAACAATTGTGCAAAGGAATGCTCGAACGCGGGCGCGGTGCCGTTGTGAACGTAACGAGCATCGCGGGGTCGATTGCGATCAAGGGGATTCGCGGCCGGCACTACGAGACCGCGAAAGGCGCGCTCGGCGCACTCACGCGGTCCCTCGCGGCCGACTGGGCACCACGCGGCGTGCGTGTCAACGCGATCGCGCCCGGCGTGTTCCTCACTGCGCCGAACCGCCGGTGGTTCGGCGAGAAGCCGGACTTCCAGACGGCGTTTGTATCGAACGTGCCGATGGGCCGCATGGGTGAGCCGGAGGAACTCGGCCCCACAGCGGTCTTCCTCGCGAGCGACGCGAGCAGTTACATCACCGGCGTCACGGTCGTCGTGGACGGCGGTTACACCCTATGGTGAGTTGCGAGTTGCGAGTTGCGTGTTCCGAGTGAATGAGGGGACTCGGCACTCTACTCTGCAACTCGGTACTCGCAACTCGGTACTCGGAACTTCCCAATGGCTCTTCCCATTGTTGCGATCGTCGGCCGGCCGAACGTCGGCAAGTCGTC
>SXID01000219.1 GCA_005772955.1 Planctomycetia bacterium | reverse complement strand
TTACGAGCCGCCGAACTGCGCACCATCGACAAGATCGAACGCTTCTTCGGCACGGTTCACGAGGCGTTCACGCCCGACGAGTGCGGCAACTACATCCGACACGCTGGGTACACCGCTACGCATTAACCGAAACTGCTCTAGAGAAGTAACACGCGTGGGCGAGCGGATTGTTGTTTTGCCCTCTCCCCTTGCGGGAGATGGTGGCCACGCTTCGCGGACGGGTGAGGGGTGAAACGCAAGCCCACAGAAGGCGCTACCCCTCACCCGGTTTGCTGCGCAAACCACCCTCTCCCGCAAGGGGAGAGGGCCAGAGAATTCACCCTTCACGGCTCGCGCCCGGAACCCACAGCACGTCACCCTTGCCGCCGTCGTTCGCGACGCGAGCGAGCACGAACAAGAAGTCGCTGAGTCGGTTCAGGTAGATCATCGCGTGCGTGTTCACCTTCTCGGCGCGCATGAGTGTGACTACCGCGCGCTCGGCCCGCCGACACACGGTTCGCGCGAGATGCAGCCATGCCGCCGCCGGCGTGCCGCCCGGTAGGATGAAACTCCGCAGCGGTTCCAACCCCTCATTCAACCGGTCGATGGCCTTTTCGAGCCGCTCGTACTGCGCTGGCACCACGCGCAGCGCTTTCCCTACTTCCTCACCTTCGGCTTGCGGCACGCACAGATCGGCGCCCACGTCGAAGAGGTCGTTCTGGATGACGCGCAGAAGTGCGCTTTCGGGGCAGTCCGGGGAGTTTGCGGTGACGAGGCCGAGTGTGGCGTTCAACTCGTCCACCTCGCCGAACGCCGCGACGCGCGACGCGTCCTTCGCCACACGCGAGCCATCGCCAAGGCCCGTTTCGCCACCGTCGCCGGACTTCGTGTAGATGCGGTTCAGGAAAACCATGGTTGCGAGTCCCGAGTTGTGAGTTGCGAGTACCACTACAGTTTTAGCCAACGAGGCCCCGAACAGGCTTTCAACTCGTAACTCGTAACTCGTAACTCGCAACTTTCCTTTAAACTCCCCGCGCCGCGCGTCCGATACATCCCTTACTCGCGGATGAACCGTCAAGCACGGAGGGGGTAGCATGTCCTGGCTTCGTCGGAAACTTTGGGTGCTGACGGTGGGCGTCCTCTCCGGTGCATCTGGTTGCAACCCGTTCACGCTCGGTCTGGGCACGCCGATGCTCGTGCAACCGTGGGTCGCGGAGCGGATGGAGCAGAAGCTCAACCACAAGAACGACGGTCGCGTGCCGATCATGCCGCCGCTCCGCACCGGGTTCCCGGACCCGATCTGCGAGGACGCGCCGAGCGACCAGGAAGTCCTCCGCGCCATGCCACGCGTGCCGCGCGGCGTGCCCTACGTCTACGAGACGTTCCGAGACGACATCGTCATCGTCAAGAACCGGCTCGTGGACAAGATCTCCCCGCCGCGGTTCTTCCCGCTTGTCGGCCAGGCGCAACTCCACAGTTGCCACTGGGAATGCGTGATCTATTACAACGAACTCGTGCAGTCCGACTACCCGTTCCCGGTGTACGTCAAGAAGCAGAAGGTCCAGGTCATCTACATCGACAAGGATCACCTGCACCTGTACGTCGGCCCGGACCCGGAAACGCAGCGACAGATCACGCAAGACCTGACCCGCTATTGATCGACTGTTCAGCCGCTTGCGGCTTCGCGGGGACATCACCTCGCGAAGCCGCAAGCGGCTTCACCTACATCTCTTTTGCTTGATCGCGCTTGCATTTCTGCGCTTCGCACTCCATTTCTGCGTAGAATCCTTACGATAGCAATGCGGGTTCTGTCCGAATCGCCCAGGAGTGCAGGATGTCGGTGACGCAGGCGACGGCGGAGGAGATCGCGGAGGCGAACGCGCGGCTTCTGACCGCGACCCCACAGGACGTGTTGCGCTGGGCCGCGGAACGGTTCCACCCGCGTCTGTTGATGGCCACTGCGTTCGGCGCGGAAGGCTGTTGCCTCATCCACATGCTCGCCGAAATTCAACCCGCCACGACAGTTATCAACCTCGAAACCGGCTACCAGTTCCCCGAAACGCTCGAACTCCGCGAGCGGATCAAAACGCGATACGGGATTGAGGTGGAGTACATCTACCCGGAACTCACGGTCGCAGAGTACGAAGCCGAACACGGCGGCCCGCTGCACAACATGCGCTCGGATCAGTGCTGCCACGACCGGAAGATTCTTCCACTGCGTCTCGCGGTGGAACGCATTGCCCCGCTCGCGTGGATTGCGGCCATCCGCAAGGACCAGACCGCGGATCGCGGGAAGGCCGACGTGGTGCAGTGGGACGCGAAGTTCTCTCTCGTGAAACTCAACCCGCTGTTGAACTGGACGAAGAAGGATGTGTGGGGCTTCATCGCGAAGCACGACGTGCCGTACAACCCATTGCACGACCGCGACTACCCGAGCATCGGGTGTTGGCCCTGCACGCGCCCGGTCGCAGAGGGCGAGGACGACCGCGCCGGCCGCTGGTCCGGAAAGGTCAAGAAGGAGTGCGGGCTGCACGTGATCGAGGTCAAGGACGGGGAAGGCATCTAAGCGTCGCAAGTCCCAAGTCCCAAGTCGGAAGGCCGGCTGGTTGGCTCTCGACTTGGGACTTGGGACTTGTTGACTTGAGACTTCCAACATGCTTTTCTCCGCTCGCTCCGAATACGCGTGTCTCGCGATGCTGGAACTGGCCTCGCAGTATGGCGACCCGAAACCGGTGCGCCTCACGGAGATCGCGAACAAACACGGCATCTCGTCGCCGCGATTCCTGGTGCAGATCTTGATCCAGTTGAACAAGGCGGGCTTGGTCACGAGCACCCGCGGCGCCGCGGGGGGCTACCACATTGCGAAGCGCCCGGCCGACATCACGCTGGCCGACGTGGTCGCGGCGGTCGAGGGCACCGAGCAGGCTGGGACGCGGACGAAATCGCGCAAGCCCGCGTCGCCGCTGGCCGCGACGCTCGACGACGTCTGGGAACACGTCCGAACCGCTCACGACGAGTTCCTCAAAACCCAGGCCACGATCCTCAAGGCAACCACGCTCGCCCAACTCGTCGATTCCGGCCAACCATTGCAGTACGTCATCTAGAGGCTCATTGCATTTCAAGGTAGGCAACTCGCTCCGCGAGTTGCGCGATGGCGGTCGTGGTGCGTTGCGCCCGTCGCGAAGGTGTCACTCGCGGAGCGAGTGACCTACCTTAGAACTGCAACGAACTACTCGACTGCACGTCGGTCCGACATACCGATGTGCGCAACAACCGGGCAGGAGGGCGGATGATCAGCAGCAGTTACAACCTGACCCATCTGAAGTTACTCGAGGCTGAGAGCATCCACATCATCCGTGAGGTCGCCGCGGAGTTCGAGCGGCCGGTGATGCTGTACTCGATCGGCAAGGACTCCGCCGTCATGCTGCAGCTGGCGCAGAAGGCGTTCCATCCCGGTCGGCTGCCCTTCCCGCTGCTGCACATCGATACGACCTGGAAGTTCCGGGCGATGGTCGAGTTCCGCGACCGGTACTGTCGCGAACAGGGGCTAGACCTGAAAATCTGGGTCAACCCGGAGGGGAAAGCGCAGGACATCAACCCGTTCGACCACGGCTCGAAGAAGTACACCGACACCATGAAAACGGTGGGGCTGAAACAGGCGCTGAACCACTACCAGTTCGACGCGGCGTTCGGCGGCGCCCGTCGCGACGAGGAGAAGAGCCGGGCGAAGGAGCGCGTCTACAGTTTCCGCGACCGCCTACACCAGTGGGATCCGAAGAACCAGCGGCCGGAGTTGTGGAACCTCTACAACGGCAAGGTGAACAAGGGCGAGAGCATCCGCGCCTTCCCGCTAAGCAACTGGACAGAACTCGACGTGTGGCAGTACATCTACCTGGAGAACATCCCGATCGTGCCGC
>SXID01000218.1 GCA_005772955.1 Planctomycetia bacterium | reverse complement strand
CGGGGCTTCTGGTTATTTTGTCTCACCCACCAGGGGTTGCGCTCACCTTCGGTTCGCTTCACCCCTGGCTACCATCCAACGCCCCTCCGGGGCGAAAACCAAATGCCAATTCTTCTTGCACACGCATCGAGCGCAACTTCAAAGCTTACGCTTCCGGCTCGTCAGAACTTTGTCTGCTCACTTCGTACAACAAACCTCATCTTCTTCCGCAGGCAGGAGGCTCTACTTCGATGGCTGATATCCGGGCGTTTCGCGGGTTCCGGTACGATCTCGGCCACGTCGGAACACTGTCCGACGTTGTCGCGCCCCCCTACGACGTGATCGACACCGCCCTCCAACAGAAACTCTATGACGCCAGCCCCTACAACGCGATTCGCCTCGAACTCACGCGCGAAGAACCGGGCGACGACGAGAACAACAACAAATACACCCGCGCCGGGTTCGCGCTTCGCGAATGGGTTGCGGCGAACGTGATTCAACAAGACACGTCCCGCGGACTGTACGTGTACGAGCAAGAGTACACCGTCGAGGGGCAGACGTTCACGCGCCGCGGATTCTTCGCTCGCGTACGCCTCGAACCGTTCGGCCAAGGGAAGATTTACCCGCACGAACAGACGATGTCCGGCCCGAAGGAAGACCGGCTGAGGCTCTACCGGGCCACCGGGTTCAACCTGTCGCCGATCTTCGGGCTGTATCCCGATAGCGATGGCGAGGTGTTCGCGCCTTTGGAACCGCTCATTCGTTCCGCACCGCCGCTGGTCGCGCGCGACCATCTTGGCGTCATCAACCGCCTTTGGGTCGTCACTGACTCCGCGACCATCAGCAAAGTGATCGGCGGGATGGGTCCGAAGCCGGTGTACATCGCCGACGGCCACCACCGCTACGAAACCGGGCTGAAGTACCTCGAAGAACGTCGCGACGCGGGCGAAGTGGCCGACGACGAAGCCGCGCCGAACTTCTGCCTAATGCAACTCGTGGGGATGAGCGACCCCGGCTTGCTCATTCTGCCGACACACCGGCTCGTGAGCGGTCTCGCCGCAGACATCACCGCGTCAGAACTCGAAGCGGCGCTCAGTGGCCACTTCGACATCCTCGAACGCACCGGCACGAGCGCACAAGCGGCGTGGGAACACGTGCAGATGGACGGTTCGCAATCCGCGTTTGCGTTCGGCACGGTCGCGGACGGACAGTGGATCGTCGCGAAACTTCGGGACACGGAGGTCATGAAGGAACTCGCGCCCGACCAGAGCGACGAGTGGCGCGGGCTGGGTGTAAGCATCCTGCACAAACTCGTCCTCGACCGCTTGCTCCGCGACAAGGTCAGCGGCACACCAGTGTGCAAGTACGTTCACCTTCTATCGGAAGCGACGGCTGCGACCGCAGCGAAGTCGTGTCAACTCGCGTGCTTGGTGCCGCCCGCGACGATGGGTCACGTCGAGCGAATCGCCGGTCACGGTGAGAAGATGCCGCCGAAGTCCACGTACTTCTACCCGAAACTCCTCACCGGGTTGGTGTTCAACTCGCTCAAGAAGGATTAACGTGGTTCGCGGCTTGCGGCTTCGCCGGCGGAAGACCACGTGAAGGCACTCATGGCACGCACGCGGCACGACGAACCGGACGATGACGACGGCGATGAGTACGAGAGCGCGTACGACGCCGAGACCGACTACGATCCAGAAGACCCCGAGACGTACCCGGCTGGGCTGTACGCGGATAATGACCGTGCGCTGATCCCGTGCCCGCACTGCCGTGTCGAGATCGACGAGGAATCGGAACAGTGCCCGAAGTGCGGCATGTTCATCTCAGAGGAGGACGCACCGAGCAACGGTCGGTCGCCGGTGTGGGTAGTGCTTATGCTGCTCGCGCTGTTCGCCGCGCTGGTGATGATGATGGGGTGCTGAGATGTAGGGTGGGACAAGGCGTTGCGCAGGCCCACCAGCGCTGAACTACAGTTACGACGGGTATCGTTTTGGTGTCGCGTGGTGGGCCTGCGCAAAGCCTTGACCCACCCTACAAAACCTCACGCCGCGGCGCGTTTCTCCTCGTCCGCAGGCAGGTAGCCGTGCTTGGTGAGCGCGCCCTTCAATTTGCGAATCGCCTCAAGCCAACTGAACGACGGCGCCCGCAGGGCGGCGGCCACTCCGAACCGGTTGGCCGTGTCGCGGTCCGCGAACACCTCACGCATTCTCGCAATCAGGTGGTCGTTGTCCGGGTCGGCCCACATCCCGGTATAGATCTTGTTCTTCGCTTCGATCAGCTTGTAGCTCACCTCGTAACCCACCGCTGAATCGAACACCTCGCCGACCGCGCTGAACGTGGTACTCACGAGCGGCACACCGCAGCCCATCGCTTCGAGAAGATGCAGCCCAAACCCCTCGCCGTATGACGCGTTCACGTAGCACGTGAGCGAACGGTACCACTCGGCCAGCGCCGCGGGTGTGAGGCTGGTGTTCACCACTTCCACACGCCGGTCGCCGTGCGTCTTCACCATCGGTGAACGCGGGGTGATCTTCACTTTCAGGCGCACGTCGGGGTTGCCGGGGAACGCCTTCACGAACAGGTCGATAACGCGCTGCACGTTCTTGCGCAACCCACCCTCGTCGAGCGCGCCGGCGGTGCCGAACGTGCAGATGTCCGGTCCGCTGTTCGGCGGGCGCGGGGAGAACACTTCCGGGTCGTATCCGAGCGGCACCACTTCGGTCGGCACCGTCACGCCGTTGGCGCGGAAGCTGTCCGCCCCCCACTGACTGGGGATCAGCAACAGCCCGCACTTGTTCAGGTACTTCGTGGAACCTCGCGGGAGCGTGTCGGTTTCCCACATCGTCCAGGCGGTGGTACGCGCGGCCGGGCGGAACCGGTAAAGGAGGTGCGGTGGGATGATCGCGAGCCGCGGTTCGTCGAACGTGTACATCCGCTCGGTGGGCACCGCGTCGTTGGGCACGCAATCCGGCTTCATGAACGCGCGCGGGTCGCGGAACACGTGGACGTTGGACGCGGTCAACCCAATGAGCGCCTTCAGCACGACGTGATCGTAGCCGCCGTACCCGTGGATGTGTCCCGCGAGGTACAGCGGCGGCCCGGTTCGCACCGGGGCGAACGCGCCGACCGGCTTCAGCGCGTGACGCGAGGTACGCAACCGCGTGAAGAACCGGCGGAACTGCCCGGTCGCGAGGAGTCGCCCGGCCCGGCCCAGCGCGATCGCCGCCCCGCGAAAGTCACGCGTGTACATCAACAGGTTCAGTTTCGCCCGGATCGCCGGGATCAACCCGGCGGGCGGCAGTGGTTCAGCCATGGCGGTACTCCGTTACCGGGATGGCGGATAGTACGGTCGTCGCCGGGAAAATCAAGCCGGACCTACGACCGGCACTGGTTCTGCGGTGCGCACGAAGCGGAACATCCGCGGCGGGTACATGATGAACGCTTGCACGATCAGCGCGAATGCGGCGATGTGTACCGTGGTGAAGAATATCGGCGGCAGGTCGTGGTACAGCAGATCGTGGAACAACCGGCCCATAAACGTCTCGCTCGTGTGGGTCACCTGACCCGCGAGGAGTCGGAGTTGCTCCTCCCACACGCTCAGCGGGCAGCGGATGTCGCGCAGTTCCTCGTAGGCAACGATGCCAATTGCCGTGAGGTGCGTGAACCGGAACCACGGGTTCCGTACCCACTGCCGTTTGAACGGAGCGGCGATCGTGATCACCACTTGACCGACAACGACATACGCGACGTAGGCGACGTGAACGGCAACGACGAGGTCCGCGGCAAGGCCGTACCACATGAGGCACCCTGTGTATCGGGAAGTTTTGGGCAGCGACGTGTGCTGTCTGAAGATGTGATCCCGGTCCGAAATGGTTTATTCCCTTGAAACGAGGGCGAAGAGCCAACTCCTCGTCGCGGGAGTTGGGGGGTTGAGGAACCCGAGCACGAAAGTCCGGGTCAGCGACAATGGGGTAAACTTACGCTGTCGGACGATGACTCCACTGGCTTGGGCCGTTCCTTCGACGAGTGGTTCGAATAACCGCTTCAAGGCCATGCCAACCCGCTTTACAATGCTCACGGGAAGTTCAATCTCTCATGATTTGGCCGGTTGCGGACAGCTTGACTCTGCGGATACGATTGAGTTGCTTCTCCACAACATGAAGGGGCACCACATGGGGCGGCTGTTCGCGGTGATCGGAACGTGCGGGTTAGCCCTCGGCGTTGCCGTTGGCAACCCACCCGCGCCCACACCAGTCGCGGCCACGGTTCCCGGTCCCACGGTCTCGGAACTGATTACGCGGCTCGGCTCCGAAGACTTCCGCGAGCGCGAAACCGCTGTCGTGGACCTGCAGAAGGCTGGCGCAGGCGCGATACCGGCACTACGCGACGCGACGAACTCGTCCGACCCCGAAGTGCGGCGGCGCGCCTCCGGCATCCTCTTCAAACTCCAGCGAGCCTCCGACAGCACCGGCCTTCTCGCGCCGAAGAAAGTCTCACTCACGTACCGCAATATGCCACTCGGCAGCGCGATCAACGACCTGAAAACGCGTACGGGGCTGAACATCACGCTCGACACCACCCGCATCGCGGACCCGCTGCGCAAGCTCACGTGCGTAACCGGCGAAGTGCCTCTGTGGGACGCACTCGAACAATTCTGCACCGCGGCCGGGCTTCAAGAATCGCATCGGCTCGAACTCGACGTGCCCAAGCAACCGCCGCAGGGGCGCCGCGGGTACGTCGCGATGCCGTCGGTTCCGACCCCAGACGCGGTGCCCATCGTACTCATCGACGGCAAGGACCGGCTCCCCGGTGCGCGCGACACCGCGGTGCGCGTTGTCGTAATGCCGAAGTCGTTCCCCGGTCACCGCGTCACGCTCGGCACCGGCGAAACGACTCTGTGCTTCGACATCATGCCGACACCGGGCCTGAACTGGCTGGACGTGGTCGCGGTGAAGATCAACAAACTGACCGACGACGCCGGGCGCGCCGGCAGTGCTGGTTCCGTCGCGGTGGCCCCGTCGAACAACTTTGATTTCGACGGTGTGGTCGCGTGGGGCGGCGGGCCGGGCATGGGCTTCAATCCCGGCTTCGGCGGCCGATTCGACCCGCGAACCGGAATGCCGATCCCGCCGGACACGCTCCCGAACCCACGCATTGTCGCGGTACCGCTGAAACTCGGTACGCCGAGCGCGCGGAGCATCAAGCGTCTGGAAGGAATCGTCCTCGGCGAGATCATGGTCGCGAACCAGACCCTCATCACCATTCCCGACCCCGCGAAGCACACGAACACGGCATTCGACGGCCCCGGCCAGATGCGGCTCACGGTCGTGGCGATCGGCGAAGCAAAGGGAACCGCAGGCGTCACGGTGCAAGTGATGTTGCAGTATCCGTCGCCGTGGTCGGTGAGCGCGCGCCGCGGGTTGAACCCCGGCGGGATGTGGCCGGAACAGCCGCGTACCGCGAGCCAGACTCCTACCGTGAAAGCGTTCGACGCGAAGGACAAAGAGATGCTCGGTCAGAACGTCAACGGCGGCTACAGCGGCTCAAGCGACGACGGGCTAACGATGTTCCAGCACATCAACCTGACGTTCCGCAAGGACGCCGGCGTGCCCGCGAAACTGGTTCTCGTCGGTCCGCGACCCGTAGTCGTCGAAGTGCCGTTCGTGTTGGAGAACGTGCCACTGCCGTAGGCTTGGGGATAGAGATCAGAAGGCAAAGGACGAAGAGAGTAGGTTAGCCGCGAGCCAGAGGCGAGCCAGTCACGTCAGCGCGACAGGTGGCGTTGACGTGACTCGCTCGCCTCCGGCTCGCGGCTAACGGCACCTCATGATTCGCACTCCTCAATACCGCGCCGAGGGACTCGCCATGCGTCGCGTGCGTTGGTCCGCTGCGGTCGTGCTGTTCGCGCTGAGCGTCTCGCTACTCCCCCACGCAACAGGTGCACCCGAAGTACGTGAGGTCGCACCCACCCCGCGAATGATCGTACGCCCCGTGGCGGACGACTTTCGCAAATCGCTCAAGCTCGATCCCTTCTACGAGAAGACCGCGGACTACAAGGGGTTGCCGATCCTCGCGTCCGGGAAAGTGTCCGACGCGGGTCTCGCGGAGGCCAGATATCTCATCGGTCAGATGCTCAGGGACCGCGACGATATCACGAAGGCGCTGGTGAAAGCCAACTGCCGGTTCGTCGTGATGGCGCCGACCGAGATGACCACGGACGTGCCCGAACAGCGGAACATGACGCCCAAAGACTACTGGGATAAGCGTGCCCGCGGCCTCGGTGGGCGCATCACGTCATGCGGTGAAGAGAACCTGCTCAACCTGAAAGGCGACCGCTACTCGCGCGAGAACATCCTGATTCACGAGTTCGGCCACTGCATCCACCAGTACGGGTTGCGCACCGTGGACCCGAAGTTCGACGGGAATCTCCGCGCGACTTACGCTCGCGCGCTCGACAAGGGGTTGTGGAAAGACACCTACGCCGCGACCAACGCGGGCGAGTATTGGGCGGAGGGTGTCCAATCATACTTCGACTGCAACAACCCGCCGAACGCGGGCGTGCATAACGACATCAACACACGCGAGAAACTCGCAAAGTACGACCCAGACCTGTTCGAGCTGGTCGATGACGTGTTCAAGAAGTCGCCGTATCGCTACGAGCGCTACGACAAGCGGAAGAAGTGA
The DNA here is from genome assembly GCA_005772955.1 of Planctomycetia bacterium. GTDB lineage: Bacteria > Planctomycetota > Planctomycetia > Gemmatales > Gemmataceae > Gemmata. Next base: position 6,500 of record SXID01000218.1, on the reverse strand, counting down.
ACCTTCCCCTCCGTTCCCACGTCCGTGATGGCACCATGAACAACACACTTCCCGTCGATCATGCCTCGCGTATCGAGCGTACCGCACTCGCCCTCACGGGTCTGTCTGTGGGCGATGCCCTCGGCGAAACGTGCTTCCGCAACGAGAACTACGAAGCGATCCTCGAAGATCCACGAGCGACTGCACGTGGCCCGTGGCCGTTCACCGACGACACCGCGATGGCGATCAGCATTTACGAAGTGCTGAACGAGTTCGGTCACATCGACCAGGACGCACTCGCGCGGCGTTTCGCAGCACGCTACAAGGCGCATCCGGGGCGCGGGTATGGGGCTGGCGCACGCCGATTGCTTGAAGAGGTCGGGAACGGCCAACCGTGGCGTGCCGCGGCCGAAGCCGTGTTCCCCGGCGGCTCCTACGGCAACGGCAGCGCGATGCGGATCGCGCCGCTCGCGGCCTACTTCGCGCAGGACGATTACACCGTGATCGCGGAGCAAGCGCGGCTATCGGCGGAAGTCACGCACATGCACCACGAAGGCATTGCCGGCGGCATCGCGACGGCTGTCGCGACCGCGTGCGCGTGGAAGAACCGCGAACGCCGCGCGGAAGAAGCAACGCGGCGAGAGCTGTTCGACGTGGCGCTCGCGCACACGCCACCGGGGGAAGTGCGAACCGGAATCGAGCACGCCAGAACATTCACCTTCGATCTCTCAACAGAACCGGTCGTGAAGTTGCTCAATTACGGCTCGCTCGTGGTGCCGTACGACGTGTCCATTGAACCGGTCGTGCGGTTGCTGGGCAACGGCTCGCGCATCTCCTGTCAGGACACGGTGCCGTTCTGTCTGTGGATCGCGGCGATGCACCTGCACGACTACGAGACGGCAATCGTGCAGACGATCCGCGCGCGGGGCGACATCGACACGAACTGCGCCATCGTCGGCGGCATCGTGGCGCTCACAGTCGGTGAGAAGGGCATCCCTGATGACTGGCTTATCCAGCGCGAAAAGTTGGTCCTGGGAAGTCTGCCAGCAGAAATCCTGATCCGGTCGTAACGCCTGAGCTATCTACCCAATCGACCCAGTTTCCGCTGTTTACCTTTGACGTATTTTCACTGTAACTCTACCATCGTGAACACGGCGGACGTTTTCCGCTGTCGTTCCACTTCCGGTTGTAGAGGTTAAAACTCATGTACAGCATCGTGATGCTCACCGCGATGTCGGCCGGTGCCGACGTCACCCCGCCTCCGGCCGCCAAGCCGGTGGTCGCTTCGGTCGGCTCCGGCTGCTGCGGTGCCGTTCCGGTCGGTTGCTCCGGGTCCTGCCACGGTTCCTGCTACGGCGGGTTCCTGGGCCTGCGATCCAGTGGGTTCCTCGGTCTCCGTCACTCGTGCCACGGTTCCTCGTGCTTCGGCTCGTGCAACGGGTGCTCCGGCGTCATCCACGGTTCGACCTGGGCCCCGCCAATCGGAATGGCGCCGTCCACGCTGAACAGCTACAACACTCCCAGCGTACCGGTGTACGGCAACTACACCAACCCGCTTGCGGTCTACGGCAGCTACACCAACCCGAACCGCCCGCCGGTGGTGACGATCCCGGCGATCCCGAAGGCCACCCCGGACTCCCCGATGGGTGCGAACCTGAAGTTCACGGTCCCGGCCAACGCCAAGTTGTTCGTTGATGGCAAGCCGGCGCCGGGCACCGGCACGGATCGCGCCTTCTACACCCCGCCGCTCGCGGTCGGGCAGAAGTTCTTCTACGACGTGAAGGCCGAACTGATGGTGGACGGGCAGTTGGTGGTCGAGGAGAAGCGCGTGATCGTCGAAGCGGGCGCGAACCTGACCGAGACGTTCCCGAAGCTCGTCGCCGCGATGAACCGCACCGGCACCGTCGCCGGTAAGTAAGCAAGCGGGCGAACCCCGCCCACAAGGGGGGGTATGACACACGCTACCCCCACCCTTGCGGGTGGGGTTTTCCTTTCACGTTAAAAGTCGCCGGGAACCACTTCGCCACCAGCGCGGGTGCCGAGCGCGGCCAGCGTGCGAATCGCCATCCCCTCGCGCAGGAACCGTACGCTCCCATCGGCCAGCGCCACGTTCGCGCCGCCAGTGTGGAACGCGTATACCTCGAACGCGTTGTTACAGTTGATCGCGCAGTCGCCGACGAATGTGTTCCCATCGGCGCTGGTGCCCTCGATGCCGAATCCCTTGTCGTGATCGGCCCACAGGCCACCGACCAGCGTGCCGGTCGCGGTGCCGTCGCCGCCGAACGACGGGTCGCGGTCCGTCACGCGTTTCCCCTTTACCCAGTACTCCGGCCGGTTCGCGTCCTCCACGATGAGGAGCGTGTTCGACAGTCCGTCTGCGATTTGCGCAACCGTCGAACCCTGCGAACTCATGACCCCACGCCAGGTGATCGGATAACTGGCCGGGTCCGGGTAGTTGAGGTATGCGAGCAACGTCTGAGCGACGACGGCCACATTCGAGTAGTCCCACGCCGCGCCCGTGTACGCCGCGCCGGTTGTGTTGGGCGCGGACGACCGCCCGACCCGCTGACCGTTCGCGCTCGGGCACAGAAACGTCTTCACGCGACTGTTGCGGGGTACGTCGTTGGCCGGGTCGTACCAGTTCGCGGTCGCCACGTAGATGTTGCGGACGTTCTCCTGCTCCAGGTCCGGCAGCACGAGTACCGGCCACCCGTTGTACGGGCCGAACGTGTTCGACGGCGGGTATCTCCCGTTCCGCACTTCGTAGTTTGTGCAGGCCAATGCGATCTGCTTGAGGTTGTTCTGGCAACTCATGCGTGCAGCCGCTTCGCGCACCTTTTGCACGGCTGGGAGCAACAGCCCGATCAGAACGGCGATGATCGCGATCACTACCAGTAACTCGATGAGCGTAAACGCGCGGGGAAGAACACGGGGCTTGGCCATTCGGCATACCGCTCCAATTGACATGCGACCGGGCTAGACCGGTGTTTTAGTGATCGCTGGTTCCGTGAACACCGTCACTCACCCACTACGCACTCGAATTGCCCCGATTCGCGTTCGGATGTATAACACGCGCATTCTTCCACACAGGAAGTTCACAACGGCGTGACCAACCCGGCTCACGCCGCCCAGGGAGAGGATTGCCGTGTCCACCAACCGCTACTTGTTCACCAGTGAATCCGTATCGATGGGTCACCCCGATAAGGTGGCTGACCAGATCTCTGACGCGGTCCTCGACTTCTGCCTGAAAACGGACCCGACGAGCCGGGTCGCGTGCGAAACGCTCGTGACCACCGACCTCGCGGTCGTGGCCGGCGAGATCACCACGACGGCCGCACTCACGCGGCAAGCGGTTGACGCGCTGGTCCGTGAAGTCATCACCGAAATCGGCTACACGGCGAAGGACCGGGAAGAGGCGGAAGAAATCGGGTTCACCGCCAACACGTGCCAGGTCGATTGCCGGATCCACGCACAAAGCCCGCACATCAGCCAGGGCGTCGATACGGGCGGGGCCGGTGACCAGGGGCTGATGTTCGGCTTCGCGTGCGACGAGACGCCGACCCTCATGCCGCTCCCGATTCACCTCGCGCACCGGCTCGTCGAGAAGCACGCGGACATGCGCCGCACTGGCAAACTGAAGTGGCTCCGCCCAGACGCGAAGAGTCAGGTCACGGTCGAGTACAACACCGACGGCACCCCGAACCGCATCCACACGGTCGTCATCAGCACGCAGCACACGCGTGAGGTGATGGTGCGCCAGGATGGAATCGACTACTTCACCGACGACGCACGGCAGATGATTATCGACCAGCTCATCCGCCCGACGCTCGAAGCCGACCGCAAGGACTTGGTGAAGGGCAAGTTGGTGATGGTGCAGCCGGGCAAGAAGCTGCCGAAGGTCGATGACGGCGACATCCTGTGCCACATCAACCCGACCGGGTGCTTCTTACAGGGTGGGCCGCACGGCGACTGCGGGCTGACCGGGCGGAAGATCATCGTGGACACCTACGGCGGTCGCGGGCGGCACGGCGGCGGCGCGTTCAGCGGCAAAGACCCGACGAAGGTAGACCGCAGCGCCGCGTACATCTGCCGCTACATCGCGAAGAACATCGTGCGGGCGGGCCTTGCGAGGGAATGCGAGGTGCAACTGTCCTACGCGATCGGCTACCCGGACCCGCTGAACATCTGGGTGAACACGAACAAGACCGCGAAGGTTCCCGAAGAGAAGCTGATCGACTTGATTCGGAGTCACTTCGAGTTGACGCCGAAGGGGATCATCGGTTCACTCGACCTGCGCCGGCCGATCTACCGCGAGACGGCCCGCAACGGGCACTTCGGCCGCGAGTTCCCCAACTTCACCTGGGAGAAAACGGACAAGACCGACGCGCTGAAGAAGGCCGCCGGGATGTAAATGGCAGGCAGGAGGAATTAACCACAAAGGCACAAAGGACACAAAGAAGGCAGCAGAGAATACCGTTCTTCAGAACAAGACTTCTCTTCCTCTTCTTTGTGTCCTTTGTGCCTTTGTGGTTAATCTCTCTTCGGTCTTCTCGTGCGGTGTCTCTTCACTCCACCTCGCTCAGTTCCACGAGCCGGCTTTTCTCCTTGAGCGACTTCGCCGCGGCGTGGACAATCGCGGTCACCGCGACGATCTCCCCGTGCGGGATCGGCTCCTTCTTCGTCTTCACCATCTCGCGGAACGTCGCGGCCATGCGGAACATTTCGTAGTGGTGGCCGTACCAGAAATCGCCTTCGATCGACGGCGTAAACTCGAACTTCTTCTTCTGGAAGTACACCGCCGTGTGGCAGTACTCCCACTGCTCGTTGGGGCGCCCGAACCAGATCTCCGCGGGCATCCGGTCCGGGTACGTCACCAGCGCGTGACAGGTGTCCTCACGCGCGTACATGCTCACCGCTTGCGCGCCGGCGCCGAGCAGCGTGACCACGCTCCACGCGGGGTGCTGACCATACACCATCCAGCCGTCTGGTCGGTAACCGCCCTGCACCGCCGCGATCACGTACCGGATTGGCCCAAACTCGTCCGCGTCGCGCTTCCGCACCGCCGCTTCCATTCCTTGATGATGGCGGAACAAGCTCGATGACATGATCGGTGCGTTGTGCTTCTTCGCGAACTCCAGAATCTTCCTCGTCCCCGCGACCGAGCCGCCGATAGGCTTGTCGCAGAACGTCGGCAGTCCCTTTTTCAGCGCGGGCGCGATCAGGTCGAAGTGGTCTTCGCCGAATCCGCTCGCATCGCCGAGCCACACCGCGTCTACATTTTCGACGAGTTCCTCCAATGACTTCGCGGCCTTTACGCCCGGAAACGCTTCGAGGTACGGCCCAATCACGGTCGGGTCCGCGTCGTAGTAGTGCGTGATCTTGGTATCGGGAAACGGCAATTGATCGAAGGTGAACTTCGGGTTGCGGTTGTACTTGCGGAACATCTCCGCGGAGCCGGGGTCGAGGTACTTCTTGATGGCCGCGAGGTCGATCTCCGGGTGCAGGTACTGTGCGAAGTGCCAGGTGTGACCGTTCCGCGGTTGCGGCTTTCCCTTGATCGCGGCAGATATCACGCCGATGCGGTAGACCTTCTGTGCTTCGGGCGCGGCAGCGGCAGCACTCGAAGCCGCAAGTGGCGTGAGAGCCGCGGCACCGAGGAGAAGGTCGCGGCGGGTCGTCGTGGGGTGCGAGTGCATTCGAGTCTCCGACAAAGGAAAGAAGCTGACGCGTCGCCTTCAAACGACAGGGTGCCAGCGAGTACGCGGTTGAGCGTTCGTCCCTGGGGGCAACGCCGTCACGCTGCTTCAAGGTGCTGATCCGACGCAAGAGGCGAATGTTGCGGCCTACGCGGATCAGGAATTGGTGGCCACCGTTCGCCACCGTGGTCCACAGATCGTAGCCGACGAACCCCGCATTGCCGCACCTCCAAATTGCGTAAAGCCCGGATTCCCTCCTTAAGTGGTAAGAGCACAGCATCCTTGCGGAGGAGATGCGATAAGAGACGCGCACTCGTTCCCAACCCGGCGCATCCAGATCAGCCGGTCTCGAAGGTGCAGTAACTGGTTCTGTTCGCCTGCCAATTCGCGTTTCGATCCGCTCGCGGTTCCTGCCACTCTGACACCACGACCCACTTTTCCGTCCCACGCGCTTACGCCAACTTCTTGCCACGTCGCGTGTTGCGTCACTGTCGTTTCGCGGCACGGTCATTGCATGTGAACCACTAAAACGATATTCCCGATCGTTCCTTTGAGGCGGATAGCCAACGATGTCAGCCAAACAACTCTCCTATGCCGATGACGCCCGCCAGAAGCTCCTCGCAGGAGCCAGCAAACTCGCACGCGCCGTCCGCTCCACGCTCGGGCCGCGTGGCCGCAACGCGGTTCTCGACAAAGGCTGGGGGTCGCCGAACGTCACGAAGGACGGTGTCACCGTCGCTGAAGACATCGAACTGAAAGACCCGTTCGAGAACATGGGTGCGCAGCTCGTCAAGGAAGCTGCGTCCAAGACCTCCGACGTGGCCG
>SXID01000217.1 GCA_005772955.1 Planctomycetia bacterium | reverse complement strand
TTCCAGGAACGGGGCGACGACGGAACGGAACTTCTGCTTAGGGGTCGGTTCGGGCTTCTCCGCGCGGACGGCGCGGACGGGCCCGGCCGCAAGTGCCAGCGCGCACACGAGCGGTGCGACGAGCGCGCACGGCCAAACGAATCGCGAGTAACAGGACGTCATGGGCTTCGCTTCGAGCCGCCTGCGCCGGGGGGTGGGTGGTGCGCCGGCAATCGGGTGTGAGTGTTGTTGCTACAGTGAGACAAGTTTCTCACCGCGAGCGGGCACGGTCAATCCTGTTCCGCGCGAATGCAGCGGTTCCGCCCGCTCAAGTGCCCACCAGCACCTCGGCTCACTTCTTGGCGACGGGCGGCAGGTGCTTCGACAGCGCCTCGACGACCGCCTTGTGCTCCGGCTTGTCGGCCACGTTGACGGTTTCGGCCGGGTCGTTCTTCTCGTCGTACAGTTCGGTCGCAACGACGCTCCCGTCCTTGCGGTTGAGCCAGACCGTCAGCCGCCAGAGCTCGTCGCGGACGCTGTAGCCCATCATCGGCCCGGCGCCCGCCTTGGCCGCGCCCCGGGGGTACTGGCTGATCGCCACCGGCTTCACCGACCCCTTGGGGTTCTCGATGAGCGATTTCAGGCTGACTCCGTCCAGCCCCTTGGGAACCGACAGCCCGCACAGGTCCGCGAGCGTCGGGTACACGTCCACGAACTCGACCAGCGCGTCGCACTTCTGCCCCGCGGTCTTCTGTTTGGGCACGCTCACGAGCAGCGGCGCCCGCGCGGCCAACTCGAAGTTGGTGTGCTTGTGCCACAGCCCGTGGTCGCCGAGTTGCCAGCCGTGATCGCCCCACAGCACGATGACGGTGTTGTCGGCCAGCCCTTCCTTGTCGAGCGCGTCGAGCAACCGACCCACCTGCGCGTCGGTGTAGCTGATACACGCGTAGTACCCGTGGCGCAGTTGCTTGGCGAGGTCGGCCGGGATCGGCTCGTCCTTGGGCACGTTCGCGTAGCTGTGCAACTCGCCGTTAGCGTGGCCCGCGAACGCCGGCGCGCCCTTGGGGAGCGTGTCGGTCGCCGGCCCCGGGATCTTGTCCGGGTCGTACAGGTCCCAGTACTTCTTCGGCGCGACGAACGGCAGGTGTGGCTTCAGGAACCCGACCGCCAGGAAGAACGGTTCCTTCTTGCCCTTCAGGTCGTGGAGGCGCTTTACCGCTTCCGCCGCGGTGAACCCGTCGGGCAGTTCGTCGTCGGCCTTCTTGCTCACCTCGAACGCGGGCCCCTTACCTTCGGCGTCTTTCATGTCCACGCCGGGACCGTACTTCTTCACGATGCGTTTCGTGGAGTCGTTCGGGTCGGTATCGACCGTCTGGCCGTTCGGGTACCAGTGCGGTTCGCTCCACGAGCGCCCGTCCTCGTAGCCGCGGTGGAACACCTTGCTCAGCGCCGCGGTGTGGTAGCCGTTCGCCTTGAAGTGCTGCGGCAGCGTGACCGCGTCCGGCAGCGCGGCGCGGAAGTGCGTGACCAGATCCCACACCTTCGTGGCGTCGGGGCGTTTACCGGTCATGAGCGAACTGCGCGACGGGCTGCACACCGCCTGCTGGCAGTACGACCGCGTGAACACCGTCCCGCGCGCCGCGAGCCGGTCGAGGTTCGGGGTTTTCACGACGGTGTTGCCGTAGCAGCCCATCTCCGGGCGCAAGTCGTCCACCGCGATGAACAGCACGTTCGGTTTGGTGGCAGGCTTCTCGGGCGGCTTCTCCGCGGGTTTCGGCTCGACCTTCGGCGCGGGGTTTTTCTTCTTGTCCGCGTGCCGACCGGTGCCGTCGCCGTCGTCGAGGATGCCGCCCGCGGGGTTCAACTTGTCGAGCGCGGTCTTGAGGCGCTTCCGCGCGGCGGTCGAAGCCTCATCCTTCGCGTCGGCGGGCACTAGTTTCTCTTCGAACGGCGACTTCGACATGTCGAAGAGTTCGCCCTTCTCATTCAACTTCCAGTTGGCCTCGCGGGCGTACCACATGCGGGCCAGTTCGATGAAGATCCAGTCGCGCGGCTGCCCCTTTTCGCCGCGCAGTTGCGGGGCGAAACTCCGGCCGTCGATCACTACCTTCTCGGGCAGTTTCGCACTCGCGAGTTCGGCGAACGTGGGCAGGAAATCGCTGGAGTCGATCAGGTCCGAAGACACCTTGCCCGCGGGCACGACGCCCGGCCAGTTCACGACCAGCGGGACGTGCGCGCCTCCTTCGAGCATCGAGCCTTTCTCGCCCGAGAGTTGCCGGCCGGCGATGGTCGAAGTCTTTGCGTTGCCCTTTGCGGTGCCGTTGTCGCCGACGAACACGATCAGCGTGTTCTCGCGGAGCTTCAAGCGGTCGAGTTCCGCAACTAACTTCCCGACCAGTTTGTCCATGTACGCGAGGTTGTCGGCGTACAGGTCTTTGCTGTCGGGGGCGCTGTCCGGGGTGCGCACGATCTCGCCGTGAACGTGCGACAGCGAGTAGTACAGGAAGAACGGCTTGTCGCGGTGCTTGTTGACGAACTCGACGGCGTGCGCGTGCATCAGGTCCGGCATGTACTCCTTCGCGCCGAGCACCTTCCGCGCGTCGTTGACCCAGTACGGACCGGGCTTGTCCGGCGTACTCCAGTAGAGGCCGCTGCCGCGGAATCGCAGGCTGTCGTCGAAGCCCCAATCGGTCGGGCCGAGCGGGAGCTGGCCCCACTTGCCGACCATCCCGGACGCGTATCCGGCCGGCTTCAGCACCTTCGGAATCATCGTTTCGACGGTCGGCTTCATCAGGCCGGTAGCGTCTTGGTTCGTTGCCCCGGTGCGGAACGCGTATCGGCCCGTCATGATAATCGCCCGCGACGGCCCGCATAGCGGCGCGGTGTAGGCGTGGGTGTAGCGCGTTCCGCCTTTCGCGAGCGCGTCGATGTTCGGCGTCTTGGCGTGATCCGCGCCGTAGCAGCCCACGTTCCCGACGCCCAAGTCGTCCGCGAGCAGGAACACGATGTTGGGCTTGGTGTTCTTCGGCGCGTCGGCAGCTTGAAGCCCGAAAGGTGCTGCCAGGACGGAAAGAAGGCCAAGGAGTAGGTGTCTCATGAGTTGGACCGTTTCATATCAGGAGAAGGAACGGTCCGGTAGAGAGGGTTCACCGGACCCTCTCTACCGGACCGCGCGAGTCGATCACTTTTTCTTTTCAAGCAGTAACTTGTATCGCTCTCGGTCGGCGGCTTCGCCCTTTCCGCTCACCGGGATGCCGGTCTCGTAGAAGATGCTTTCCTTTAGGCCGAGGTTGGCCAGGTCGCGGCGCGACTTCGTCGGCGGGACGAACGTCTTGAGCGTGAGGCTCAGGGCGGCGGGCAACTTCTCGGCGATCTGATCCGCTGTCACTTCCTTCACGACCTTCCCGCCGGCGCCGAAGATGTCCGGTTCGATCACCAGAACGCCTTCCGTGAGCGTGGCGCCCTTCAGCTTGGGGAGGCCCTTCACGTCCTGCCCGGTTGCGTAGGTGAAGCGCCCGGCGAAGGCCTTCGACCACGCCTGTTCGGCGACCTGCGCCTCCAGTTCCTTCTGGCGCTTCGGGTCCGGGGAGAGCACGACGACCAGCGGTTGGTTGTCGCCGGCAGCGACCGCCAGTCCGACCACCAGGTTCAGCGTGATCGGTAGGGCCGGGGTTCCTTCGACCTTCTTCGTTTCGTACTTCGCGGCAATGGCGTCCATCCCCTTCGCCATGTCCGCGGCGTCGGCGTAGACGTTACCGGGGCCGCGTCCCCGCGCAGTTATGGGCTTACCGTCGGGCCCAAGAATGGCGAAGGCAGTGTTCGCGACCTCGCGAACGAGGGTGGCGACGAACGCTTTTTCGGTCTCGTCCTCGTAGGACGTCAGGCGGATGCAGACGAACTTCTGGGCGGCGGCAACAACGGGCGGCTGGGACAGGAAACTCCTGTCCATGGTGACCTTGCCCGGTCACCACATACCGGAGACGCCGGCGCAGTGCGGCGCGGCGCTCACGAACAGGATCGGCTTGCCGGTGCGATTCGCCTCGGCGAGCCCCCGGTCGAGGGTCGCGTACCACTGGATCGTGGTGGCCTCCGGGAGCATCCCGGTCTGGTCTTCGGGCTTGCCCTTTTCGGCCGGGGCCGGAGCCTTCTCCGCGGGCGGATTGCCCTTTCCGCCCTTCGCGCCCGGACCCGCGGGGCGGTAGCTCTCGACCGTCTTCTTCTGCTCGTCGGTGAGCAACTTGTCGAGTTCGCCCTTCAGGTTCTTCTCGATCTCCGCGAGTTTGGCCTTCTGGTCGTCGGTCAGTTTCAGTTCTTCGACCAGCGCGGGCGGGAGAGCGGAACCGAGTTTGACGGCCGCGCTCGCACCCTTGCCCTTGCCGTCTTTCCCGCCCGGCGGCTGGGACACGGCCGGGGACGCGATCAGCGCCACCCCGGCCAGAAATGCCATCAAGCCGAACAGCACCCGCTTCATTCGGTGTACCTCATGCGAGCGTGCAAATGATAAACCCCGAACTCGAAACGCTCTCAGCGCAGTCACGAAGACTGCGCTCGGCGGTTATTTCTTCTTGAGCTTCGCGCGGTCGGCGGCGCTGAGTTTCGCGGGCGCGGGGAAGCCGTTCTTCTTGATCCGCGCGCCGGCCTCGCGCAAGGCTGCCACATCGGCCGGGTGGATCGAGCCGTCCGGGAGCGGCCCGGTGTTGATCGTCAGGTTCGCCTTTTGCGCGAAGGCGTCGGCCAGGAGCGAAAGCACCTGCTCGGCGCTCAGGTGCTCGCAGCCCTCCATGTACAGCCACGCGGGCGGCGAGGTCTGCATGTTGGTGCAGATGTCGCCGGGCTTGCCATTCATCTTCTCCCACGCCTTCTGAGCGACCGGATCGCTCTTCGTGTGCATCAACCCTTCGGGGGCGATAAAGTCCTCGACGCCCGTGCCCTGCTTGAAGGAGATCAGGCACTGCGGTTGGAGCGCGCGGATCAACTTGTACAGTTCGTCGAGCCGGCTGTAGGCCTTCGGGTCCTCGTAGTACCCGCCGATGCCGTCGAGCCAGATCCCCGCGACCGGCCCGTACTGCGTGAGCAGCTCCTTGAGAACCGCGCGGTTGCGGTCGTAGGCCTCTTGAGGCTCGGTGCGAGCGACGTCGGGCGGGCAGTACAGGAACAGCCCCAGCCCCTTCTTCTGGCACTGCTCGGCGAGTTCGCCCACGAGGTCGCGCTTCGCGGGCGAGTTGAGGCTCGTGAACTTCGACTGCGCGGTCTTGAACAGGTACATGTCGCCGAGGTGCCGCGTCGTGAAGTTGACGTAGCCCATCTGCGCGGCGAGCGCCAGGTCAGTGATGAAGTCGGCGTCGAACTTCTTCGCCGTGAACGTCTTCTCCAGTTTGGCGTACTCCTCGGGCGTGCCCTGCTTGAACGCCTTCCACGCGTCCTTGCCCGCGCCCTTCTTCTCCAGCGCCTCTTTCGCGGTGATCCCGCGCAGGCTGTGCAGCGAGTAGTGGACGAACAGCCCCCACTTCGACTTTACGAGCCACTCAAGTGAAGCGGCACGCGGGTCTTTCTTGTACTGGGCTTCAAACCCCTTCAGGTACGACGGGACCGCGGCCTTCGGCTCGTCCGCAGTCGAACCGCGACCGCAGAACGTGGAAACCGCGGTCGCGGCCGCGGTGTGGAGGAACTGTTTGCGGGTGATGTCCACGGCTCAACTCCCAAGGTGGATACGCGGCGGAACTGGGAACGGTCGCCGCCTCAGCGCAGACTCGCTGAGGCGACAGGTGCGGCGTTTACTTGGGCTTCTTCTTGCCCACGAGGACGATCTTGGTCACGACCTCTTTGTCGCCCTTCTTCTCGGTGGTCACGGTCACCTCGTCGCCCGCCTTGATGCCCTTCAACCCGCCCTCCACGTCTTCGAGCTTCTTCATCTTCCCGGCGATCTGAACCGACGCGCCCTTCTCGACCGTGAGGGTCTGCTCCTTGCCATCGACCGAGATCGTGATGGTGTTCTTGTCGGCATCGACGCCGACGACCTTGCGGGCGCCCTCGGGAACCTTCAGCTTCTTGGCGGCGTCGGTTACGATCTTGGTGGCGACCTCTTTGCCGTCCTTCTTCTCGACGGTCGCGGTCGCTTCGTCGCCGGTTTTCAGTCCGGCTAGGCCGCCCGCCACATCCTGAAGTGTCTTCTTCTTCCCCGGCGATTGGATGACAACACCCTTTTCGACGTTGATCGCCCGGTCCTTGTTTTCGACCGAGAGGGTGATGGTGCCTTTGTCCGCATCGATCTTGACGATTTTCCCCTTCACCTCTTCGGCCACGAGCGGCCCACACGCGACGAGAAGAACCGCGAACGCCGACAACAGTTTCATGGCAACACTCCTCTGGATAGTGAACGGCGCGTCGGGATGACGAGCACGGCGAACAAGACTGAAACCGCACGAATACTTGAATGGTTCCGGTGCGAGCGAACGATTTCGGATATCCGCGGTTACGGTTTCGGCTTTTTCGCCGGGACACCGAGTTTGATCTCGACCGCGTTCTTTTGCGCGGCGCCGGGCGTGCTGCGGCCGTTGGCGATGTACTGCTGCATCAGTTTGGTGAGCCGTTCGACCTCATCGGCGTTGGTCTTGGCGAGGTCGCGTGTCTCGCTCAGGTCGTCCTTGAGGTTGTAGAGCTCCTTGCCGCCGGTCTTCAGGAAGATGAGCTTCCACGGCCCCTGCCGGATCGCGAGGTCGCCGGTGTGCGACTGGTGAACCGTGGCCTCACGCGCCGGGCCTTTCGCGGTGCCGAGCAGGTCCGGCAGGATGCTGAAACTGTCCTCGGCGGCGTTCGCGGGCAGCTTCGCGCCGAGCAGATCCGCGCAAGTCGCGAGCAGGTCGGTGTGGCAGATCGTGTCGTCGCACACCGCCCCCGCCTTGATCTTCCCCGGCCACCGCGCGATGAACGGCACGCGGTGGCCGCCCTCGTAGATGCTCGTCTTGCAGTCCCGAAGCGGCTCGTACACCCGCTTCGCCGCGCCGTTGTCGCTGGTCACGATCACGAGCGTGTTGTCGGCGAGTTTGTGCTTCTCCAACGCGTCGAGAACCTGCCCGGTGACCCAGTCGCCCTCGTACAGCCAGTCGCCGTACTCCTTCGCCCCGCTCTTCCCCTGGAACTCCTTCGCGGGAACGATCGGCGAGTGTGGTGTGCAAATCGGGAGGTAGAGGAAGAACGGCCCACCGGCCTTGGCGCGCTCGTCGATGTAGCCGACGGCCTTCTTCGCCAGGTGCGGCTGAACCGCACTCGGTTCCAGGTTGACCGCGACCTTGTCCTGCTCTACCACCATCCCGAGGTTGCCGGAGTGGGTGTAGCCGCAGAAGTAGTCGAAGCCGCGGGTGGTCGGGCCGTCGGCCGCGGCCGTGCCGACCGGCGGGTTGTCCTTCTCGTTCGCCTTGGCGCCGCCGGGCCAGTTCATGCCCAGGTGCCACTTCCCGATCGCGGCGGTGTGATAGCCGTGCTCCTTGAGGAAGCTTCCGACCGTCAGTCGCTCCTTGTCGATGATCGGCGGTGAGTACGTCTTCAGAACGCCGTACTGCCCGATGCGCATCGGGTAGCGGCCGGTGAGGAGCCCGTACCGCGTGGGCGTGCAGACGGCCGACGGCGTGTGGGCGTCGGTGAACCGCATGCCCTCCTTGGCGAGCCGGTCGAGGGCGGGCATCTTGAACTCGGACTTCGCCCGGAAGCACGGCGGCTCGCCGTAGCCCATGTCGTCGAACAGGACGAAGACGATGTTGGGTTTGTCCTTCGGCTTCTCGGCCGGGACGGGAGGCTGCCCCCAGGCGACCGAGGGAACCGCCAGCAGGGCGAGCGCGAGTCCGGCGAACCGCATGGTGTCTACCTCCACACTCGGGAACGGATCGACGAAGGGCTGGCTGACGCGCTCGTACTACTGTAGCGGCCCGGTCACGGCAACTTCGGGGGGCCGCGGCGGCTGTTCCGCGGGTCGGGCGTCCCGGCGAACCCGCCGATGATGTACGGGTACTTGCCCGGCGTCACGTGGTAGTGCCAGCCCCGATCGTCGTCGTACCGCATGTTGAAGTCGTCGAGCGGTTTGTCCGTGTCGTCCTTCGCCATCAGCCCCTTCGCCACATACGGGCCGTACAGCGGGAACCCGTCCAGCGCGAAGCCGATGAGCGGCGAGTGGCCCTCGCCGTCGTCCACGAACGGCGACTTCACGCACACCGGGTACTTGTGGTAGTGGTACTGGTTGTTCGGCGCCGGGTGCCCGCAGCACCGGTCGAGGATGTCGATGGCTTCGGTGCGCTCCATGTCGAACGGGTTAAAGAACGCGACCCCGTTGACCGCGAACCCGATCGCGCCCATCGGCAGCGCCCGGTTCGAGTTGGTCTTGTCCATTGCCACGGCCTTTGGGTTCCGCACCGGCTCCAGAGGCAGGTAGTAGGTGCGGTCGCACTCCTGGATCGGGTTCGGCCCCGCGCCACGGCCCGGGAAGATGGCCGTCGGGTGGTTCGGGATGTTGCGGGCGTGAACCACCAGTTCCTTGCCGTCCTTGAACTCCAGAACCACGTTGTCCGGCAGGAACCGGTCCTTCTCGACGCGGTTGCCCTTCAGGTCGAGGTGCCCCTCGCGGAGCCACGCGGTCATGTTCTCCGCGAACGGGTTCGAGAGCCGACCGTCCATGTAGAAGAGCCGGTCCGCGTTCTTGGCGGTTACCACGAGCGTCGCGGGGCGGTCCTTCATGCCCGGTTCGGGGTCGTAGTACCACCGCCCGCCGAGTGGAATCAGCGACTTGAGATTCGGCGCCGGTCCCTTCTCGGTCTTCACAACCTTCGGCGCATCTTCGGGCGCTGGGATCGGAACCAGCGCGAACTCCGTGACGAAGAACTCGGACCCGGTCTCGGCCTTCGCGGAGCCGTTCTTGAAGCCGACGCCGATGTCGAGGGTGTCGATCTCCGCGAACGGGAGCCGGAACTCGAGCGCATAGGTCTTCCAGACCGCACCGCCGTTCTTGAAGAACTTGCCGTTCGCGGCGAGTTGTTTGCGGTCGCGTTCGACCAGCGGGTAGATGTTCTGTGTCACGCCGTCGAGCGGGTTCGTGCCCTTCTTGCCGAAGTACTCGACCCGCATGAAGAGCGCGTCCTTCTCGACCTCGAAGCCCGGTTCCGCCAGCCCGCGGAACGTGAACCGGAACCACTTCCCGACCCCGCCCGCGAACCCGGTCACCCGCTGTGAAACCGACCCGGAACGCTGGCCGTCCTTATTGAGGTCCTTGCCGGAGTAGAGCGCGACGCCGGATTCGGTGTCCTCGCCCGTGGCGCCGGTCCACACCCACTTCGCGTCGCCTGCCAGAGTGTAGTAGGCCGGGACGTTCACGTCGGCGCTCTTCTCGAAGAACCGCGGATTCTTCACCAACCCGACCGGCGGCTCTTTCAGATCGACCTTCAGGGCTTCGGGCCGCTCCTTGACCTCCTGCGGTCCCTTGAACTTCCCCTTAGGACCCTTCTCGCCGCCGGGCGGCGGTTGCGAAGTTGCGAGACCGACCAACGTTGCCGAGAACAGAGTCGCGGCCAGAAAAAGCCGGATGCGCATCAGCAGTCCCCGACAAGAGATCAGTACGAGTCATGTGCCATTAAACGGAAAAGCAGATGCCCTCGCGACAGGTCGGCGCCGATGACCGACGTGCACCGCACGTTCAAGGAGGGCGGGAGCCTGCCCGCGGGCTGCACGTCGCTCCTTGACGGCCAACCGCTCAAGGGCCGCAAGCCCGACGACGCGGCCAATCACGACCTGATCGCGCTCCCGGTCGCGTGGGTCAAGCTGCTACAAGTGACCGCGTCGATCTCGTCGCGGTCGCGCTGACGGACAAGGACGGCAAGACGCTCAACACCTGGACCGCTCACGCACCGGAGAAGAAATGATGCGATTCCTCCTCGTTCTCGCCGCGCTGGCGGCTGGCCTGACTCCCGCGCGCCGTCGAACCCGCGAAGGAGCCGCACGTCGTCAGCATCTTCATCGACGACGGGTTAACGGCTCTCCGCCGGAAGTGCGATTCGAAAGCCGAGGTAGGCACCCCGGTAGGAAGCGGGGTCGCGGCCGACGCGACTCGCGGAGCGAGTGCGGTGCGGCGCGCTGGACCACCCGCCGCCCCGCTGGACACGCGCCGACCCTGTGATCGGCCCCGTCGGGTCCTTCACCTTGTCCGTTGTGTAGCCCATCGGGTCGTACCAGTCCTCGCACCACTCCCACACGGTCCCGTGCATGTCGTGTAACCCAAAAGCGTTCTTCTTGAACTGCCCGACAGGGGCGGCGAAGGCGTGACCGTCCTTGGCCTTGATGCCGAGCGTCCACGCCGGAAACTTCGCCCGCGCCGTCGCGTCCCCCACGTTCCCCCCCGCCGACAGCCCTTCCGGGTCGTCCCCGTGTGCGTAAGCCGTCTTCGTGCCGGCCCGGCACGCGTACTCCCATTCGGCCTCCGTCGGCAGGCGGTACGTCTTCTTCTCCTTCTCGCTCAGCCACTTGCAGAACACTTTCGCGTCGTCCCAGCTCACGTTCACAACGGGATGCTCGTCGGTCTGCTCGAAGCCGGGGTTCTTCCACGTAAACTTCGCGTCCATCACGAACTTCCCGACCGCGTCCGGCCCCCAACTCCCCTTGCCGTCCTTCTCCGCGTCGGTCTGGTGATTGGTGGCCTTCACGAATTCCCTGAACTGCCCGACCGTGACCTCGTGAGCTCCGAGGTAGAAGCCCTTCGTCAGTTCCACCTCGTGTTGTGTCTCTTCTTTCTCCCGGCCGGCCTCCGTCTGCGGCGACCCCATGAAGAACGTCCCCGATGGGACGTGGACCAGCTTCATGCCGAGGGTGTTCGTGATCTCTCGGGGCCGCCAGCCGTACGCGGCTTGTGAATTGCCGTGGAAGAACTTGGTGGCAGCCGTCTCGCCCTTCGCGGTGAAGTAGTCCTGCACGATCCCGACGACGGTCTCGTACGGCGCGCCGCCGTTCGAGACCGGCCAGTTGCTCCCGAAGATGAGCCGGTCATTGCCGAAGAGTTTCCAGAGCGTGTCGAGGACGGGGCTGTAGTACTCCACCTCGCGCGGGGCCGGCTTCTTGCCGGTCTGCTCGACGAGGGCCGACACCTTGCAGTAGACGTTCGGGTGCTTGGCCGCTGCCGCCATCCCTTCAATCCACTTCGGGGGCGGTTCCTTCCCGTCGATCCGCAGGTTCGCGGCGTGGTTGATGACGATCCGCAACTTCGGCAACTTTTCGGCCAGGAGGGCGACATCCGCCGGCATGTCCGGCCCGCCGTTCACATCCAGCGCGAGGTCCAGTTCGATCAGCAACTTGCACCGCTCGACTAGCTTCCCTTTCAACCCGGCTTTGAGGTCGTCGTGCGAGATGCGGATGCCGCGGAAGAGCGGGCTCTTCGCGAACCGGCGCAAGTTCTTCTCGAAGTCGTCGGAGGCGGGGTCGAGCCGCCCGACGACGCCGACGATGAACGGCTCCTTCGCGGCCAGGTCGAGCAACCACTGGTTGTCCTCGACCCACGAGCTGGCCTCGACAACGATGGTACCGACGACCCCGTGGGGCTTGCTCAGCTTTTCGAACTCGCCCGGCAGCACAGACCGGTAAAGCAACTTGTCACCTTTTCCGGGCCAGGGCACCCCCTCCTTCCGCGACGGGTCGTAAAAGTGCGTGTGCGTGTCAATGATGTCGAGCTTCTTCGCTCCCTTGTCGTTCGATTTCACCGCCAAAGGGTTCGTTGAGAGCAGGCAGGCGACAGCAACCGTCAACGAAATCGAGATGAATTGGACCACGCCGATACTCCCGATGGTGTATGTCGTCTGTCTGCGGAACAGGCAGTGCGTCCGCTTCAAGGCATGCAGACGACACGAAAACCGCCGTTGCCGTAGCGGCCGTTGACCCCGACGAGCCAGCGGAACGCGCAGCGACAGTCACCGGGGTTGGCGTAGCAGGCTCCGCCCCTCATCACGGGGCGATCCTGACCTTGCTTCACCGTCTGGAGTTGGTTCCGTTCCTTCGGCAGGTTGGCGTACTTGCCGTAGTAGTCCTCGCACCACTCCCACACGTTGCCGTGCATGTCGTACAGGCCGAAGGCGTTGGGCTTGAACTGCCCGACCGAGGCGGCGAAAACATGGCCGTCCTTGGCTTTGATCGCCTTCGGGTTGGGGAACCGTTCGTTCCACGTCGCATCGGCCACGTTGGCGTACTCCGCCAGTTTCTCTTCGTCGTCACCGAACGAGAACCGGCCCGTGCCACCCGCCTGGCACGCGAACTCCCACTCCGCCTCGCCCGGCAGGCGCACCTCACGCAGTTTCATCTTGCCGTCCGCTTTCTTCCCAAGCCACTCGCAGAACTTGCGTGCGTCGGTCGGTGTGATGTTAGTCACGGGGTGCTCGTCACTCTGTCCGAGGGAACCGGTGTTCTTCCAACTGTATTTCTTGTCGCGCCCCTCGAACTTCTTCAATTCCTCGCTCCAGCCGTAGCCGCCGTCCGTTTGTTCGGTCTCGGTCTTGTATCCGCTGTCCTCGATGAAGCGGCGAAACTGGCCACGGGTGACCTCGAACTGCCCGATGAAGTAGTCGTCGGTCAATGTGACTTGCTGCTCGTTCTCGAACTCCATCGAGTCGGGCCGTTTCCCGGAGTGGTATTTCTTCACCACCTCGTCCTGCTCGTCCTTGGAAGAACCAATCATAAACGTCTTCCCCTTCGCCGGCACCTTCACAAGCCTCAACTCAACGCCCTGGCCGAGGTCGAACACGAGGTACTCGAATTCCCGTTTCAGCTTGGCATCTGTGGCATTCGCGACACGGGGATTCGGCTCGGTGTCGGCCGCACGACCGACACCGGCACTGACGGCAAGCACCAGCGCAACGAGCCTCATCCGCCCAGAGCATCCGAACGCCATCACACGCCCTCCCGACCTCGGTTCCGGGTAGCCCGCCGGCAATCGCGGCGAGGGTGATCGCCACCGACCGGGTCACTTTCCGCCGAGCGCCGTGAACAACTCGAACTTCTCCAGGGCACGCGGGTCGGTGAGCCGGTACTCGTTCGGCACCTTGACCGCCGGGTCCCCCGGGCGCGCGGTCGATTTCCCGTCGCGTGTTTCCTGACCCGTGGCCTTGCGCCAGTCGTCCAGAGCGGAGTGGCGGGTCGGCCCGTGGACGAACAGCCCCCTAGCCCCCGGTGCCTGGTACGAGTTCCCCTCGAATCGAACGTCCTCGACGGCAGCGGCCGCGAGGTTGTTGCTTACCAACGGAACGCCCGCCGCGTCCGCGACGGCCACGCAACCCGTGAACGCGCAGCCCCGGATGTGCGTCTTGTCGGCCCTGTCCGCGAAACCGGCGAGGGTGGTGACGAACAACAGGCCTTCGGACCCTTTCGGGGCTTCGGTCGTCACCGCGGCCAGACAGTTCTCGACGCGGCAGTCGTCCAGCCCGCCGCCCCACGCCACGAACCCGAACCCGAACGCGGGCGCCTTGTCCTTGCGGCCGTCGTTGATGCTGACGCACGCGCGGATCACGTTGCCCGCGGTGCGGCCCGCCTTCGGGTAGTCGCAGTGCATGAACCCGGGGCCGTGGTTGTCGTAGCTCAGGCACCGCTCGACCACGCACCCCAGACACCCGCCGTCCAGATCGAACCCGCCCCCGTCCTTGCCCGCGGTTCGGGTGCCGTGGGCGATGCAGTGGCGGAACGTGACCTTCTTGGCGTCGTGCGCCCACAGCCCGACCCCGCCCCCCTTACCGGTGTGGCCCGCCGCGAGCGTGTACTCCACCAACCCGCCCTCGACGCCGCTCACCACCAGCCCGGAACCGGACCGGTTGCCCGAAACGACGCAGTCGCGAACAGTCACGTTGCGGTGCGCGTACGCGGCCTGTTTCTCGTCGCGCTGGCCGAAGAAGTGGATTCCGATTCCCCCGTTGTCGCGCGCACGAACCGCACCGATGGTCACGTCCTCGTAGCCCGGCTGTCGGTCGTGCCAGGAACCGATGCTCACGCCCGCGCCGCTGAACCCCGACACATCCACGCGCTCGATGCGAACGTGCCGGTGCCGCTTCCCGGTCGCGTCGTCGGTGTAGAACTGGATGCCGGCGACGGGCTTCTTGCCTTCCTCCGGCGGCGTGCCTCTCAGGTTCAGGTCGCGGACCTCGAACCCGCCGCCCGTGGCCTCGATGCCGGGCGTTCCGTCGGTCACGATGGTGGCCCGGCGCGGCCCGCCGCCGCGGATCACGATCGGCTTCTTCGGGTCGCCCGCGACGCCCGGAGGGAGCGCAATCCCGCCGCGGAACTCCTCGCCCTCGGCCAGCACGATCTCGTCGCCCGGCACCAGATCGACGCCGCGCAGTTTGTCGAGCGACTTCCAAGCGCGCGCCGGCGCGGTGCCGTCCGCGTCGTCGTCGCCCTTCGCGCTGAAGTGGAACGCGCGGCCGGCCCGCGACTCCCCGCCCTTCTTCGGCGGGGTGTCCTTGCCGTGGAGATCGAGCCACGCGGCGGCCATCCGCGTCCCGATGGCGCGGATCCCGTCGGCGTCGAAGTGGACCGGAGCGAGAAACTTGTCCTTGTCCATCAGGTCGAGCAGCACCCCGTCGTTGAACGTCTTCCGGTCGGTGCCCTTCTTCTGGTACCACTCCTTCGTGAGCAACTTCAGGTCGCTCGTCTCGACGACCGCGGCGTTCCCGACCGCACCGGCCACCTTCGCCTGCACCGCCCGGACCGTGTCGATGCCCTTCTTGCCTCCGCCCCACACGACGCCGTAGTTGCGGTCGGGGTGCCCCGGGTGAATCTTCGCGATCACAACGGGCAGTTTCGGGGCACCGAAGTCCTTGCGAAACTTGGCGACGAGTTCGGTCAGGTTGGCCTCGTAAGCTTCAGCGTGAGCACCCTTGACCGCGTCCGATTCGCCTTGCAGCCAGAAGAACCCGGCCACCTTCGCGCCGGGCTTCGCCGCGAGCGCGAGGTCCACCCACTGCTTCATGGCCGCGTACGCCCCGTACCCCTTCCACGAGTCGCTCAGGTCCCACTGGTCGGCGAGCGCGGTGCCGCCCGGGGCGTACTTCACGATGTAGATCGTGTCCTTCGGCCGGGCCGCGGCGACCGCCCGCGCCACCTCGAACTCCGGGCCGTACTCCTTCACGTCTTCGCCGGAGGTGAACTTCGCGGCGTTGGCCCACGGCTCGGCGGGGTTCAGCCCGAGGTACCAGAACTCGCCCTTGTCCCCGTGCTCGTAGGCGTCGGCACCCTTCCAGCCGTTCTTCCAGTAGGCGTAGTCCTGCCACGTTCCGTTGACGGGGGGGAACGTGGCGTCCTTCCAGGTGGCCCAGTTGAACCAGAACTTCCCCTTCGCGTCGTACAGCTTCAGTCCCCACGGGTCGGGCTTGCCCTTGTCCGGCAGGGCGTTGCAGTAGAACCCCTTCACGTTCGGGACGACCGCCTTCTCCTTGTCGGTGAGCTTCGACGCGGTGTTCGCCGTCCCCTTGCCTTCCATGTTGGACTGGCCGGCGAACACCAGAACCAGATCGTCGGCTCGCCCGGTCCCCGGTAACGCGCCCGCGAGCGCGATCGCGGCGAGTGTGCCGACGAGGCTGCGGATCGTTCCCCCGACGAGCGACGACATGAGATTCTCCGAAGGGCCGAGATACCTGTGCGGCGCGGCTTCTGCGTTCCGCACTCGTACAGACGACGATCGTCGCATTTTTCAACTGCTTCTGGATCACCCCTTCGGTTTCGTCCATGTTTCCGACCACGCCAGACAGCAACTCGACGCGGGCTTGCCGAACCGGTCCTGCGGCACCACCTGTCCGGCGGCGGCTTCGCCATTGATGGTGAGTTGCGCTTCGCGGGCGGGGAGGAACGTGGTGTACACGCCCAGCGGCCGGCTCAACGCCCCCGGCGGCAGCGTGAGAACGAACGGGGCCATCAGGTTCCACCACGACAGGACGATCGTGTCGCGTGCGGAAACCACCCGCTCCTCGACCGTACTGAGCGAGTGGCCGGCGCGCTCGAACCGCGCGTCGATGATCGGCAGCGAGTCGTCCGCGAACGGCTTGTGCAGCATCACCTCGATGGTGCGCTGGAGGAATCGCGCCACGCCTGCGTTGTCCGCGAACACCCGCGGCACGCCGCCGAGCAGTGGGCTTTCGACGAACAGCACGTGCCCTTGACCGGCTGGCGACCAGAGCACCCGCCAGTGGCTGGTGCGGTGGACGAACGTCTGCCCGCCGTCGGTCGAGAGGCGGAGGAACGAGTTCTCCCCGGTCATCACCGGGTCGTGCGGATCGACCATCTGAGGGTCCGGCATGGGAATCACCTTTCTCGTGTGCGACGCGGTGCTGCTTCTTACCGACCCGTCAAAGCGTAGATCACGACTTGTCGTGTACTGTCGTCCGCGGCGGCCAGGCACCGCCCGTCGGGCGAGATCGCGATCGATGTGATCCAGTACCCGCGCTCCGCGAATTTGCCGAGATCGCGGACGAGTTTGCCGTCTGCGAGTTGCCAGACCTTCACGAGTTGGTCGCGGCCCGCCGAGAAGATGTGCTTGCCGTCGGGATGGAAGGCGATGTCGGTCACGCCGCGGGAATGGCCGGGCGTCAGTTCGCGAATCTTCTTGCCGGTGGACGGGTCGAGGAGAGTCACCCTGCTATCGGGGCGTTCCACTTCGATGTTGCCGCGGCCCGTCGCCAGCCATTTGCCGTCGGGGGAATAGGCGATGGCGGACATCCCGCCGGTGACTTCTTTGGTCAGATCGACTTTCATTTCACCGGTTTCGAGGTTCCAGAGGTGAAAGCTGGGCGGAACCACAATTTTGTCTCGCCCGGGGACGTGCTGCGAGGCCGCCACGGTCTTGCCCTCGGGCGCAATCGCCAGGCTGCGCACCCAGTTCTTGCACGGCCACCGGAGCAGCTCTTTCCCGGCCGGGAGATCCCAGACGATGATGGCACCTTGATCGTCGCCGCTCACGAGCCGCTTACCGTTCCACGACACCGCGAGCGCCTGGATCCATTCCTTGTGGCCCGCGAGTTCCTTGATCGGCTTCTGGACGATCACCTTCGCTTCGACGGGCGGAGGCAGAGCCGGCAGTTTGTCCACCTTCTCGACGACACCCTTCAACGGGGTACCATCGTTGAGTACGATGGTGCCCGGAGTTCCAGCGTCGCTGAGGGCATCCCAGTATTTCACCGTTCGGTCGTTGCTCGCGGAGATGAGGGTCTTGCCGTCAGGCGTGACGAGAAGGCGGTTGATTTCACCGGTATGACCGACCAGTCGCCGTACTGGGTCGGGCGTCTTTCCGCCCGCGGGTGGGAGGTTCCAAATGAGAATGTCGCCGCGTTTGTTGGCGGCGGCAACTTTGTCGTTGCCGATGAACGCGACGGCGGAGATCACCTCGCTGTTCCAAGGCAAGGTGAAGATGACTTTTGCGTCGGCAAACGGGTCTGCCATGGTAATCTCCGCTGTTCAATGCGAGCCGCGAACTCCGTCTCAGCATCCGGCAACCTACCCCAACAGTTCCTGAATCGGCTTCGCACCATCCGGTGTCGCCCAAATCGGGCGGCTGCCGAGGAAGTGCTTGGCCCGGTGATTGATGCCCAGTGTCTTGTACATCGTGGCGAACAGATCGCCCTCGTTCACGGGGTTGTCCTGCACCTCGAAGCCGTCGCGATTGCTGGCGCCGTAATGCTGGCCGCCCTTGATGCCGCCGCCAGCGAGCACGATGGTCCACGCTCGGCCGAAGTGGTCGCGACCCGCCTGGAAATTGATCGCGGGCGTGCGGCCGAACTCGCTGGTCCAGACGACCAGCGTGTCCTTCAGCAGACCGCGATCCTGGAGGTCTTGGAGCAGCGATGCCCACGCCGGGTCGAGCACCTGTAGGTTCGCCTTGTGGACCGGGAAGTTGTCGTTGTGCCCGTCGTAGCCCTGGTGACTCGTCTCGACGAAGGAAACGCCAGCTTCGACGAGCTTGAACGCCGTGAAGCAGGCCCGGCCGAAACTGCTGTCGCCGTAGCGCGACTTGGCCTTCTCCCATTCCGCGGACACGTCGAACGTCTTCCGTGCTTTCATGAGCCGCAGGGTGCGAAGTTCGGACGTGCGATGCGCCGCGAACGGTTCGCCGGGACGCTGCTCCGCGAATCGCTGTTCCATGAAGTTCAACAACTCGCCGCGCCGGTCCTGGATGTCGGGCACGACGGACGGATTGGCGAACCCCGGAAGTTTGCCGTCGTCGGCCACGACGAACGGCTCGAACTGCGGCCCTAAATACCCCGCGCCGTAGAGTCCGCTGCCGGACCCGATCTTGACGAAGCTCGGCAGGTCGCTGTCCGGGTTCTCGCAGTATTTCGCGACCATCGCCCCGATTTCCGGGTGCGGAAAGCGCTGGCTCGACGGGTAGCAGGTGTGCATGTGGTAGCCGCCGATGCCGTGATCGACCGACTGGGTTTTCATGCTGCGAATGATCGCCAGCTTGTCGGCGTGCGTGGCGATCTTGGGCAGATATTCACAAACCTGGATACCGTTCACCTTGGTCTGGATCGGCAGAAACGGGCCGGCCGTGGGACGCCCCGGCTTCATGTCGAAGGTGTCGATCTGGCTGACGCCGCCCTCCATGTACAGCATGATGCAGCGCTTGCCCGACCGCTTCGCTTCCGCGGCAATCGTCTGGGAATGGGTGAGTGCGCCCCAGTTCGCGACCGCCAGGCCGCTCGCTGTAGTCAGCAGCCCTTTCATCAGGGAGCGACGGCTCAAGTGATTCTTGTCATGAAATGAAAACATGTTCTTTCTCCGAACGCATCGCACCTGAAAAGAGACACTATCAGCTTTTGCGACTCACTCTCATTTCTTGCGATCTTCGAGCGTGCAGACCACCACTTGGCCAGAACTATCGGCGACGGCCAACAACTTACCGTCGGGAGAGATCGAAATGGCGTGGAGCGTTGGAGTGAATGGGCCCTGCTTTTTCTTGTCTCCAATCGCGAGGCTGATCTCGTGAACCTGCGCACCATCGCTGAGCTGCCACGCCTTCACCACTCGGTCGCGACCGCACGTAAAGAGGTGCTTGCCGTCCGGGTGGAAGGCCAGATCGGTGGCTCCCCGCACATGTGACGGCGTCAGTTCGCGGACCTTCTCGCCGGTCGTGGGGTTGAGGAGAAACACCTTTCCCGCCGGCCCATCGCGGTCAATGTGGCCCA
The DNA here is from genome assembly GCA_005772955.1 of Planctomycetia bacterium. GTDB lineage: Bacteria > Planctomycetota > Planctomycetia > Gemmatales > Gemmataceae > Gemmata. The sequence goes on along the minus strand of SXID01000217.1, from coordinate 3,865 downwards.
AGCAGAAAGCCAGATATTTCCCGTTGTCGGAAAATCGAAACGAAGTCGGTCCGACGTTGAGCACTTTGCTGGCTTCGAACTGTTTGGTGGCATCGAACTTCATCTCGCCCGTCTGGGCGTCCCAGCCGTGCAGGCCGACGTCGGTATCCCCATCACGGATAAAGGGGAATTGCTCGGCCGTCACCACGAGCTTCCCGTCCGGGGAAATGTCGAGCGCGCGAACCCAATGTTTCACCTTCCAGCGGCGTTGTTCGGCGCCCGTCTGTGCGTCCGACAGGATCACCTGTTTCGCTTCGTCGCCGCTGACCAACGTTTTACCGTCGCGGGAAAGGGCGAGGCCCCAAATCCACTCTTTGTGCCCCGTGAATTCGCGGATCGGCTTCTGCTCGACGACCTTCACGGTAATCGGTGGCGGCGGGTCCGGCAGCTTGGCAACCGAGACCCCCGCACGCACGTAGCCGTCGTTCATAACGATCGTGCCGGGATTGCCTTCGCTCTTGAGTGCGTCCCAAAATTTCACGGTCCGGTCGTTGCTCGCGGAGATCAGCGTCTTGCCACCGGGACTCACGAGGAGCCGATTGACCGGGCCGGTGTGTCCGATTAGCCGCTGAGCAGGATCCGGGGTCTTGTCGCCGGTCGCCGGGAGGTTCCAGATCAGGATGTCTCCGCGTCGATTGGCGGCCGCGACCTTGTCGTTGCCGATGAACGCGACGGCGAAAACCACGTCGCTGTTCCAGGGGAGCGTGTAAAGGATCTTCGCGTCGGAAAATGGGTTTGCCACAGTGCACCCTACTTCAACTAAGACGACGAGTCTCAGAACCCGTCTGTGGTGGTGGGAGGGACTGGTGTCCCGTCGGCGGTCAAGGGTGGCCCGGAGTCCCGTCCGACAAACGACTACCCCAACAATTCCTGAATCGGCTTCGCCCCTTCCTCCGTGGCCCAGATCGGCCGCGAGCCAAGATAGTGCTTGGCCCGAGGGTTAATGCCCATGGCCTTGTAAAGAGTCGCGCAATAGTCCGCTTCGTTGACCGGATTCTCCGCGACCTCGAAACCGTCGCGGTCGGTGGAGCCGTAATGCTGGCCGCCCTTGATGCCGCCACCGGCGAGAACCACGGTCCACGCTCGACCGAAGTGATCGCGGCCGGCGCGGACGTTGATCGCTGGCGTTCGGCCGAACTCGCTCGTCCACACGACCAGCGTATCCTGCAACAAGCCGCGCTGCGTCAGGTCGTCCATCAATGAACCCCAGGCGGGGTCCATGAGCGCGAAGTTCGCCTTGTTCCAGGGGAAGTTGTCATTGTGAGTGTCGTAGTTGCCGTGCGCGACCTCGACGAACGACACGCCCGCCTCGATGAGCTTGAGCGCGGTGAAACAGCCGCGGCCGAACTTGTTGTCGCCGTAGCGGTCCTTGGCTTTCTCCCACTCCGCGGTGACGTTGAACACCTGGCGGGCGCGCATCAGGCGAAGGGTACGCAGTTCCGCCGTGTGATGAGCGGCGAACGGCTCGCCCTTGCGTTGCTCGGTGAACCGCTGCTCCATGAAGTTCAGCAGATCGCCGCGACGATCCTGAATTTCCGCCGACACGCTCGGATTGACGAAGCCGGGAACTTTGCCATCTTCCGACACCACAAATGGTTCAAATTGCGGACCAAGATACCCCGCTCCGTAAACCCCGCTTCCTGAGCCGATCTTGACGAAGCTCGGCAGGTCGCTTTCCGGGTTTTCGCAGTACTTGGCGATCATCGCGCCGACTTCCGGGTGCGGAAAGCGTTCGCCCGGATGATAACCCGTGTGCATGTAATGGCCGCCGGGGCCGTGATCGGGCGTTCGCGTGCGCATGCTGCGAACGATGCCGAGTTTATCGACATGCTTCGCGATGTTCGGCAGATATTCGCAGACCTGGATGCCCGTGACCTTGGTCTGAACCGGGCGAAACTCGCCGGCGGTCGGCCGACCGGGCTTCATGTCGAAGGTGTCGATCTGGCTGACGCCGCCGGCCATGTAGAGCATGATGCAGCGTTTGCCCGACCGCTTCGCTTCCGCCGCGATCGTCTGCGAATGCGTGAGCGCGCCCCAGTTCGCGACGACCACTCCACCGGTGGTGAGCAGGCCCTTCATCAGGGAACGGCGGCTCAGGTGGTGCCCCGAGTTGCAGGTGCCCGTCGGGATGTTGCTATTCATCTGCTTCCCCTAGCTTGGCTACCGATTGAAGCGAAACTCGGAACACGACACCAACACCCACATCGCGTCTTCCATGCGTTGCGCGGCCGCCTTCGGATCCTTCGCGTCCGCGCTCAGGTACTTCACAAAGCGGTCCTTCTCCTCGCTGGTCGGCGGCCGACTCAAGACCGTCAGGAACATACGCTCGACCTTCGCCTCCCAGCCCTCGGGACCCGCGAGCAACTTCTCCGGCAGGTTGCCCTTGTTGGGCCGGCACAGGCCACGGAACTGGTCCCCGTTGTGTAAGAACAGATGCTCCGACAGGCTTCCTTGGAACCGCCCCTGGCCGTCGGTGGGTTGTCCCAGGTACTGCAGCAGCTGGGAACTCGGCTCGGCTTTCAGGGCCGATTCGAGGCCGAGACCCGTCGCGATGTGCAGAGACGCGGTCAACTCCTCGACGCTCAGCGGGCGAATGCGGGATCGCTCGTAGTGCTTCGGCATCGCGTCCGTGACCGGGCCGAGATCCGTCGCCTGATACGCCTCGCTGCTGACGATCTCCCGAACAAGCCACTTCAGGTCGAACTTGTGTGCGACGAACTCTTTCTCGATGGCCTTCAGCAGTTCAGGGTTGCTCGGCGCGTTCTGCGAGTTGAAGTCATCGACCGGGTGAACGAAGCCACGCCCCATGAACTGCGCCCAGACGCGATTGACCGCCGCCCTCGCGAAGTACGGGTTGTCCTTGGCCGTCATCCACTCGCTGAACTTCTCGCGGCGCGAGAACGCCGGCTTCGGCGGCACCTCGCCCGGTTTCAGCTTCGGTTCGACGTAGTCCTTCGGTGCTTCCGGCTCGGTCAGCACCGCGCCACTGAGGAATTTTGGCTTGATAGGGAGGGATTGCTTCTTCTTGGTCTTCGGGTCGATTTCTTCGGTGGCGAACAGTGCCTCGCCGATGGCCTTCTCGCCAACGAGGTACTGCTTGCCCTTCTGATTCGTGATCTCGGGCTTACCCGGAACTTCCACGGTCATGGTGCGGACGAAGAAACCGGCCATGCCGTGGTAGTCCTTTTGCGTCCACGGCTCGTACGGGTGATCGTGGCACTTGGCGCACTGAATTTGTGTCGCGAGGAAGACGCGCGAGACCGCGGTCACCATCTCGTCGGTGCCGTTGTTCACCGCGAAAAAGAGTTGCGAACCGTCTTCCTCCGCCCGGAGGATTTTCGCGGCGACTCGGTCCCAAGGTTCGTTCGCCTCGAACTGCTTGGCGAGCCACTGGCGAAACCGTTCGCGGTTCCGGTGGCCGACGGTTCCTTCCACGAGTTTGGCGCTGCGGCCCAGCATGGCCAGGTCCCACACGTGGGACTGCTGTCGGGCGAACCGCGGATCGTCCAGCAACTTGTCGATGAGCTTCTCGCGCTTCTTCGGGTCGGCATCCTTGAGGAACGCGGTCGCCTCCTCGTAGGTGGGGATCATGCCGACGAGGTCGAGGTGCACACGCCGCAGGAACACCGCGTCCGACGATTGAATCGGTGCGGTGATCTTTTCTTTCGCCCAACCCGCCTTGATCTGACGGTCGATGGTGTCGCGCAACCGCTCGTCATCGGCCTTCGCCGGGCGGAGGAAGGCTGACACGAGGAGAACGGAAAGGAGAATCCGAAACGCGTTCATGTTCTTTTCCTACCACGGGTTGCGTTCCGGTCTTGCTCCG
>SXID01000028.1 GCA_005772955.1 Planctomycetia bacterium | reverse complement strand
GAGTCAGCTGCTCTACCAACTGAGCTAAAGGGGCTAACCACAGAGCATTTTGCGAGGTTCGCACGCGCCCTTCAAGGGGGGTTCGTCGAAATCTTCACCTTGCAGACACTAGCGCCGCCCGCGGGTTCGCGCCAGACTCGCGAAGCCACAAGCATCGTCGGAGTGCGAACCACTGCCGCGGGCGCGCCCGTGTCCTACCATGTCCGCATTCGATCTTCGCGAAACACAAGGCTCCGCCATGCTCGTTCCGCTCTCTTGGCTCAAGGATTACGTCCCGCTCCCGGCCGATCCCGGGGCGCTCGTCGAACGGCTAACCATCGCGGGGCTGGAGTCGTCCGGCATGAAACTCTTCGGGCTGCCCGCGACAGGCACTCTTCGGGTCAAGCCCGACGACGCGGGAATCGTCTGGGAACGCGACAAACTCGTCGTCGCGCAAGTGCTTGAGATCACCAAGCACCCCGACGCGGAGAAACTGAAACTGGTGAAGCTCGACCTGGGTAGGAGCGAGCCGAAGACGGTCATCACCGGGGCGGAGAATATTAGTCCCGGTCAAAGTGGAATGAAGATCGTTCTCGGCCTTCGCGGGTCGCGATACTACTTCAAGGGCAAGGACGGCAAGAAGACCGTGATGACGCTCGAACCGCGTGCACTTCGCGGCATCGACAACGACGCGATGTGCATGTCCGACTACGAACTCGGCATCGCGGAGGAGAGCGAAGGCATCATCATCCTGGATGATGCCGACGCGGAACCGGGCACACCCGTGCAAGACGTGCTTAGCGAGATCGTCGTCGAACTCGACATCTTGCCGAACATGGCGCGGTGTCTGTCGATGATCGGCATCGCACGCGAAGTGGCGGCGATCACTGGCGTGGACGCGACCATCGCCGTGCCGGCGGTGCCCGTGAGTTCCGAGAAGATCGACGGCAAAGTGAGCGTCGAGATCGCGGACCCGAAGTTGTGCGCCCGGTACACCGCAACCATCATTCGCAACGTGACCATCGGAGCCTCGCCACGATGGATGCGGTCGCGGCTTCATTACGCCGGAATGCGCCCAATTAACAACATCGTGGACATCACCAACTACGTGATGCTTGAACACGGTCAACCGCTGCACGCGTTCGACTACGATGTACTCGTGAAACGAGCCGGTGGCAAAGCCCCGGCGATTATCGTGCGCCCCGCGAAGTCAGGCGAGAAGCTCAAAACACTCGACGGTCAGGACCGCGAACTCTCGCCCGACAACCTCGTGATTGCGGACACGGGTGGAGCCATCGCGCTCGCGGGCGTGATGGGCGGTGCCGAAACCGAAGTGAGCGGCGACACCAAGAACATCCTGCTCGAAAGCGCGTGCTTCGATTTCGTGAGCGTCCGCAAAACCGCGCGGCAGTTCAACCTGTTCAGTGAAGCGAGTACCCGGTTCGCGCGCGGCGTTCACCCGGAACAGGCGGGCACCGCTGCGGTGCGCGCGGCGCAACTGTTCCACGACCACGCGGGCGGCGAAGTGCTCGCGGGCGTAGTGGATGATCATCCCGCGCCGCTCTCACCGCAGGTGATCGACCTCGACGCGGCCGAAATCCGGCGGTTGCTGGGTTTCGACATTCCCGGTGAAGAAGTCGTTCGTGTACTGACGGCGCTCCAGTTCCAGGTAGAACCTGATGGCGACGACGCGTGGACCGTGACGACTCCGCAAACGCGGCTCGACATTCAAGCCGGTGCCGCGGACCTCATCGAAGAACTGGCGCGCGTTCACGGTTACGACAACCTGAGCGAGCGGTTGCTGCCGTTCGAACTGCCGGAGCCAAAGGGCAACCGCTCGCTCGAACTCGAAAACCGTGCCCGCGACCTACTCGCCGATCAGGGCTTGCAGGAGACGATCACGTACTCGCTGACTTCGCTTTGCAGCGAGTTGAACCTCGATCCGAAACTGACTGAGAAGGAGCGGCTCGCGGTCGAACCGAATCCGGCTGAAGTTGTGTGCCTGTTGAATCCACTATCGCCTGAGCGATCGGTGATGAGAAGGACGCTGCTTCCCGGTTTGCTCACGGTGGTACAGCGGAACCTTGAAGCGGCGGACAGCGTCGCGATGTACGAACTCGGTTTCGTGTACCTCCCGAACGCCAGCGCGACGCTGCCCGACGAACCGCGACGGCTCGCGATCGTGCTGTGCGGTCGGCGTGCCGGCGCCGCGTGGGACGACCCGCAAGGCGCGACCCCCACGAAGCACGACTTCTTCGACTTGAAGGGTGTGGTGGAATCGCTCGCCGCCGATTTGCACCTGCCCAACGTGACGTTCGCCGCGACGCGAGCGGTGCCGTGGCTGCACCCGATGCGCGCGTCGGAGCTTCGCGTGGACGGGACTGCGGTCGGCGTGTTCGGCGAACTGCACCCGAAGGTCGCGGCGAACTTCCTGCTCGGTGATCGTGCCGTTCAGGTCGCGGAACTCGATCTCGAATCGGTGTTCGCAACCGTGCCAGACCGGTACGGGTACAAGCCGTTCAGCACGTTCCCGCCCGCGAAGCGCGACGTGGCTATCGTGGTGTCCGAGGCGACGACCGCGGAAGCGGTGTTGGCCGAGATACGCGCCGCAGGTGGCGACCTGTTAACTGACGCGACGCTCTTCGACGTGTACCGCGGCACTGGCTTGCCGGACGGCACGAAAAGCCTCGCGTTCGCGCTGACCTATCAGGCGCCCGACCGCACGCTCGGCGACAAGGAGATCGCAAAGGCGCACGAGAAGGTCGAAGGACAATTGCGGCGCGTGCTGCAAGCGCAGATTCGCGGCAAGGACTTGGCGTGAGTGGGAGACACCCATTACCGTTGACCGACAGAGGTGAACCGGAGCAGAACGCCCAGGAAGTGCAAAACAACGTATTGAACAGTTTGAGCCACACGAACAGTCCAAATTCGTTGACGATCAACCCTTCCGGTGTGAGCATGAACGGCGCCACCAAGAACAGGCTCCACAGGATCAATTTGCCCGCGTGACGAAGGACTTTCTGCGCGACGAACAGGAGTACCGTCAGGGCGACCACCTGGAGGATCACGTTCATGTGGGTAACTTTGTGGCCAATCTCGTTCTCTTCTCTCCTGTGTCACGGTAGAACTGAGTAGTTGCACATCCCACACCATGCCGTGTAATCTTGAGCGAGTTTGCAACGAAAAACTCCGCGTCTGAGCCGAACCCGAACCCACCCACAGTCACCGCGGGAACACGTAGGTCGTGATGATCAACCGCTCGTCCATCCCTCACAGGCCAGCGTAATGACCAGGTGGTTCCCCATACTCGCGGTCCTCTGTTGTACTCTCGCCCCCGTTCGCGCCGCGGAACCGGTCGATTACCTACGCGACATCAAACCGATCCTGCGTGAGCGGTGTTACGCGTGCCACGGCGCGCTCAAGCAGAAAGCGAAACTGCGCCTCGACACCGCGGCGCTCGCGACCACTGGGGGGAAGTCCGGTGCCGCGATCGAGCCGGGCAAGACGGCCGCGAGTTTGCTGCTGGAGCGCGTGAGCGACACCAACGATCAGGCCCGAATGCCGCCGGAGGGGAAGCCGCTAACCGCCGCGCAACTCGCCCTGCTCAAGGCATGGATCGAGCAGGGCGCGAAGGCGCCGAAGGACGAACAGCCCGAAGCCGACCCCGCGAAGCACTGGGCCTTCCAACCGGTGAAAAGCCCACCTGTGCCCGTTAGCCGTGAACCAAAGGCCAGTGCTAACCCCATCGATGCGTTCCTCGCAACGGGGTGGGAGAAACGCGGGCTGAAGCCGGTCGGAGAAGCAGACAAGGCAACGCTCCTGCGCCGCATGTACCTCGACCTCACTGGGCTACCGCCAACACGCGACGAACTCAACACGTTCCTCAAGGACGACGCGCCGGATGCATACGAGAAAGTGGTCGAGAAACTCCTCGCGTCGCCGCAGTACGGCGAGCGGTGGGGCCGCCGATGGATGGACGTGTGGCGTTACTCCGACTGGTACGGGCGGCGCTCCGTGCCCGACGTGCTCAACAGCTACGGACAGGTGTGGCGGTGGCGCGACTGGATCGTCCGCTCGTTGAACAACGATCGCGGCTACGACGAGATGGTGCGGCTCATGCTCGCGGCCGACGAACTCGCGCCGACGAAAGACGAAGACCTCGTCGCGACCGGGTTCGTCGTGCGGAACTTCTTCCGGTGGAATTACAACAACTGGATGCGCGACAGCGTCGAGCACACGGGGAAGGCGTTCCTCGGCCTCACGTTCAACTGCTGCCACTGCCACGACCACAAGTACGACCCGCTCACGCAGGAGGAGTACTTCAAGTTCCGCGCGATCTTCGAGCCAATCGAGATCCGTCACGACCGCTGGCAGGGCGAACCGGACCCCGGCGTGTACCCGAAGTACAGCTACGGCGGTTCGTACAAGCCGATCGCGTCCGGCATGGTACGCGTGATGGACGAGCGGCCCGACGCGAAGACGTTCTTCTACACCGGCGGCGACGAGCGAAACGTGACGAAGGGCCGCGCACCAGTACCGCCCGGCGTGCCGGCCGCGCTCGGCGGAAAGTTCGTAGTTGAAGCGATGAACCTTCCGCCGGAATCGTGGTATCCGGGGCTGAAAGCGTTCGTGCGGAAGGAGGAGACCGAGAAGCGCGAGGCCGCGGTGAAGGCCACCGAGACAGCACTCGAGCAGGCGACGAAGAACGGTGATATGCCCGCAGTGCGTGTGGCCGAAATGAAACTCGCGGCCGCGCGATCGGATCTCGCGTCCCTCAAGGCACGCATTGCCGCAGACGACGTGCGTTACCTCGCCGCACCTGGCGACGAGAAAACCGTCGCGGAGACCGCGAGCAAGGCCGAACGAAAAGCCGCGTTCGACGCGGCCCACGTGCTGCTTGCGCAAGCGGAAGCGTCGCTGCCAGTGGCGAAGCAGGGTAAGGACGCCGCGAAGGTGGCAGCAGCCGAGAAGCAACTCGCCGACACGAAGGCAAAGCTGGAAACCGCCCGCAAGGCGTTCGACGCGACCTCCACGACTTACGCGTCGCTTTCGCCGATGTATCCGAAGACGAGCAGCGGGCGCCGTGCGGCTCTCGCGAACTGGATCACGTCGAAGGACAATCCGCTGACGGCTCGCGTCGCGGTGAACCACATCTGGGCCGGGCACTTCGGCCGCCCGCTCGTCGAAACGACGAACAACTTCGGCCGCAGCGGCAAAGCACCGAGCCACCCAGAGTTACTCGACTGGCTCGCGTCCGAGCTACTCGCGACGGGTTGGAAGACGAAGCACTTACACCGGCTGATCGTGACCAGCCGCGCCTACCGCATGCAATCGAAAGGCGCGGACGCGGAGAGCGCGAAACGCGACTCGGACAACGTCTACCTGTGGCGGTTCCCGACCAACCGGCTCGAGGCGGAAGCGGTCCGCGACAGCCTGCTCGCCTCCGCGGGTGAACTCGACGCCACCGCGGGCGGACTGGAGATTCCCCAGGATCAGGGGATGATCTCCCGCCGCCGGAGCCTGTACTTCGCGCACCACGGCGAAGCGCGAATGGAGTTCCTCGACATCTTCGACGCGGCCAACCCGTGCGACGCGTACCGTCGCACCACGTCCGTGCTGCCGCAGCAAGCGCTCGCGCTGACCAACAGCGACCTCGCACAGCGGTTGAGCCGCGTCCTCGCTGGCAAGCTCTCGGCATCCGCGAAGGAGGAAGCCGACTTCATTCGTATCGCGTTCGAGCAGGTGTTGTCCCGCCCGCCGCAGAAGGGCGAAGCGACCGCGACAGCGAAGTTCCTCGCGAAGCAGCGTGAACTCTTTGAAGCGAACGCGGCCGAGTTGAAGGCCGCGCCGAAGGCAGTCGGCGGGCCGTCAACTGACCCCGCACAGCGAGCGCGCGAGAACCTGATCCTCGCGCTGTTCAACCACACCGACTTCGTTACGGTGCGGTAAGGTAGGTCACTCGCTCCGCGAGTGACACTGGTCGCGCTCGAAGTACTGTGTTGCGAAAGGCGCGACTCGCGGAGCGAGTCGCCTACCATCGAGGCCAACCATGCACCGCCGCGCGTTCCTCGCCGATGTCGGGATGGGCTTCACCGGCCTCGCGCTCGGGGCCATGCTCCACCGCGACGGCATCGGCTCAGAAGCGAAGTGGGCGCCGCCTGACGGCAAGCCGCACCACGCGCCGAAGGCCAAGTCAATCATTTGGGTGTTCCTCTCCGGTGGCGTCTCGCAACTGGAGAGCTTCGACCCGAAGCCGGCACTCACGAAGTACGCGGGCAAGACGTTCGCGGATACGCCGTTCGACGACCCGCTCAAGTCGCCGCTGTTCGCAAAACACTCGCGCGACGTGGTCGGCGGCACGCGACCGTATCCCAAAATCTTCCCGCTCCAGGTCGGGTTCAAGAAGCACGGCAAACTCGGCGTCGAGATCAGCGACTGGTTCCCTAATCTCGCGGGCTGTGCCGATGACCTCGCGTTCGTGCGGTCGATGTACACAACCGACAACGACCACGGGGCCGAGTTCCAGATGCACACCGGGCGGCACACGCTCGACGAGCAACAACCGACCATCGGCGCGTGGGCGAGTTACGGTCTGGGCACGCTCAACGAGAACCTGCCGAGCTTCGTGTTCCTCGGTCAGTACAAGGACGTGCGGGTGAAGAAGGACTTCGCCCCCGACTACCTCGGCCCGCGTCACGCCGGAGTAGAGTTATCGCTCGACCCGAAGAACCCGCTGCCGTTCGCGGCCCGCGGTAAGGGCGTGCTCGAAAAGGAGCAAGCGGGCGTGTTCGACTTCGCCAACGAGTTGAACGGTCTCGCTGCCGCGGAGTACCCGGACGACGAGCAGGCGAAGGCACGCATCAAGGCTTACGAACTCGCGTACCGGATGCAGAAGGCCGTGCCCGAAGTGCTCGACCTGAACAAAGAGACCGCGGAGACGAAGAAACTCTACGGCATCGATTCTCCCGCGACAGAGATCTACGGGCGGCGGTTACTCGCGGCCCGGAGACTCGCGGAGAAAGGCGTGCGGTTCTCCCTGGTGTATCTGAGCGACTACGGTGAATGGGACTCGCACAACAACCTCAAGGAGTTGCACGCGAAGAGCGCCGCGCGGGTGGACAAGCCGCTCGCGGGGTTGATTCAGGATCTGAAGCGCACCGGATTGGACAAGGACGTGATGGTGGTATGCTGCACGGAGTTCGGGCGCACGCCGGGTCTGGAGACGCGCGACGCCTACAAAATGCCAACCGGCCGCGACCACCACCCTCACGGGTTCACAATCTGGTTCTACGGGGCCGGGATCAAGCGCGGAGTCGTCCACGGCGCGACGGACGAACTCGGCTTTCACGCGGTCGAGTCACCACACTACATCACCGACATCCACGCGACCGTACTCGACCGCCTCGGCCTCGACGGCCGCCGCTTGGTGGTGCCCGGCCGCAAGCGACTCGACATCGACCACGGCAGCGCGATCAAAGAGATTTGCACGTGACGCGCCGTGTCGCAAAGTGAACGAGACAAGCCCGGAGCAAGCCCGCACGAGTCGGCAAAGGCGTGACCGCCGTGGGTCGTGGAAACGTATCCTGTCAGGAAGGTCACAGTAATCCCGCCCGTTCTCCCACGAATTTAACAAGGAGCTTCAACATGAACCCACGTTCCCGGATCGCATCTCTGCTCATCGTGATGTGGCTGACCGTGGCGGCTTCAACGTCGGCACGGGCGCAAGAGGCGAAGTGGGCGCCAGAGAAGACCAAGGATTCGGAGTTCACCGGGCGGAAATTACACACGTTCCAGCATGGGGTCAAGAAGGAGTGGGGGTACGCCGAACCGCAACGGGACACGTTCCTGATCCTCCATCCGAAGCAAGCGAAGGCCAACGCCCCGCTCTACGTGGTCTTGCATTCCGCGGGGCACGACGTGAACTCGTGTCTGGCATGCACGACCAAGGTCGGCAACCACGACATCTACCACGCGCCCCAGGACTTCTATGCTCTGTACCTCGATTGCAGGGCGAACAAGGGGGACTGGTGGTGGGGGAGCGAGAAACACAAAGGCCCCGACGTGTGCCCCACCGAGAAGCGCGTGATCGACACGGTGAAGTGGGTGGTCAAGGAGTACGGCCTCGACGAGAACCGCGTCTACCTGTGTGGGAATTCCATGGGCGGTAGCGGCGCCCTCGGGATCGGCGTGCGCCACGGCGACGTGTTCGCCGCGGTCAAGGCGAACGTGCCCGCGAAGGTCGAACACGTCAACAGCCGGATGTACTTCGGCGCGAAGACCGTGCCGGCGGACGTGACCCTACCCGAACCGCCGATCGTGGTGGACTACTCCGCCCAGAACGACACCTGGGCGAAGGGCCACGAGACGTTCATCAAGGCCATGAACGATCGGAAGTACCCACTGTTCATGTACTGGGGACCGTTCGGGCACGCGAACAACCACGAAAACATCCTGAAGGTCAACGACCTCATCAACTCCTTCGACTGGCTGAGCGTCAAGAAGAACGAGTCGTACCCGGTGTTCACCAACGCCTCCACCAACGACCCGCTTCCCTGGCCGGATCAACTCACCAGCAAGAAGTCGGGGCAGGTGAACGCGTACTTCCGCTGGACGAACGTGAGCGACACGGCGGACGCGCTCGAGACGAAACTGTTTCTGGTCAAGGCCGCGGACCTCAAGACGTCGTTCACGATCCCAACCGAAGCGACCGCGGCTGTCAGCCTGCGCCGGGTACAGAAGCTGAAGGTGGCCGCCGGTGTGACCGTGAGCTGGACATTCGGCACGGCGAAAGGTGAGGTCAAGGCCGACGCTCAGGGGTGCGTAACCATCCCCGGGCTGAAGATCACCGCGGAGCCGACTACGCTGAGCGTCCGAACCGCGAAGTAGACGGGCGCGGGAACGCCGTGTCGGAACTGGAGTACCGCATGAAACCGTTCTTCATCGCCGCACTGCTCTGCGGGTTCGGTAACACCGCGGCCTTCGGGCAGTGGCAGGTGCAAGCCATCAAGACCGATGCGGACTTCCGCGGTCTGTGCGCGGTCAATCCGAAAGTGGCGTGGGTCAGCGGCACGAAGGGAACCTTCGGCCGCACCACCGACGGCGGGAAGACGTGGGCCGTCGGCACGGTGCCGGACGCGGACAAACTCGACTTCCGCGACGTCGAGGCGTTCGGCGAAGAGACGGCCTACCTGATAAGCGCCGGCCTCGGCGAAGATTCTCGAATCTACAAGACAACGAACGGCGGCAAGACCTGGAAGCTCCAGTTCAAGAACGCCGAGCCGAAAGCGTTCTTCGACGCCCTCGCGTTCTGGGACGAGAAGCACGGGATCGCACTCAGCGACCCCGTGGACGGGAAGTTTCTCTTGATCGTCACCGACGACGGCGGCGAAAAGTGGACCCCGTTGCTGGAGAAGAGCCGGCCCGCGGCGCTGCCGAAGGAAGGCGCATTCGCGGCCAGCGGCACCTGCCTCGTCACTCGCGGCGAGAACGATGTCTGGTTCTGCACTGGCGGGGCCAAGTCAGCGCGGGTGTTCCATTCGGTCGATCGCGGGAAGACCTGGAGCGTCAGCGAGACGCCGCTCCTTGCCGGTATCGAGTCGGCCGGCGTGTTCTCGATCGCCTTTCGGGACGGCAAACACGGCGTGATCGGCGGCGGCGACTACCGCAAGCCCGACGCTACGGAAGCAACGGGGGCGGTCACCACCGACGGCGGAAAGACGTGGAGGCTTATCGAGAAGCCGTTGCCGTTCCGTTCCGGGGTCGCCTGGGCGAAGGACCGGTGGGTGGCCGTCGGCACGTCGGGGTCCGACGTTTCTGTGGACAACGGCGTGACCTGGACGCCGCTCGATCAGGAGAAGTACAACGCCGTCGCCTTCACCGCGACCGGAGAAGGCTGGGCTGCTGGCCCGAAAGGCCGAATCGCGAAGTTCGTTAATGCAGACAAGTAGCCGGTGTTCCTGTTCAGATTGAAGATGACCCTCGACCTCTCCCAAACGGAGTGAAATCATGCTCGCCACGCGACTACTTACGCTTGCCAGTTGTTGCTTCCTTTGTGTGTCGGCGACCCAGGCTGCCGACCCGCCCAAGAAAGCCGAACCCGAGCGCCTGAAGCTCTGGAACATGCGCGCCCCCAACGGCGACGGCACGTTCGAGAAGGCCGAGACGTGGATCACCGTTCACAAGCCGGAGAAGCCGAACGGCACCGCGGTCGTCATCTGTCCCGGCGGCGGCTACGGCGGGTTGGTGACTGGGGCCGAGGGGCACGGGATCGCGGCCTGGCTGAACACCCACGGAATCACCGGGGTGGTGCTGGAGTACCGACTGCCCAAGGGCCGGTCGTCTGTGCCGCTGCTCGACGCCCAGCGGGCGATTCGCACGGTCCGCGCCAGCGCCACAACTTGGGGCGTCGATCCCGCGAAGGTCGGGATCATCGGATTCTCGGCCGGTGGGCATCTGGCCTCGACCGCTGGCACGCACTTCGACGACGGCGACCCGAAGTCAGATGACGCAGTAGGGAAGCAGAGCAGCCGACCTGACTTCATGATCCTGGTGTATCCCGTCATCACGATGGGCGAGAAGGGCCACGGAGGCTCTCGCACCAACCTCCTGGGCAAGCAGCCAGATGAGAAGCTGGTGAAATTGTTCTCGAACGAAACGCAGGTGACGGCGAAGACTCCACCCGCGTTCTTGGCCCACGCAAAGGACGACAAGGTAGTCGTGCTGGAGAACAGTAAGGCGTTCTACGACGCCCTGCTCACCCAGAAGGTGCCGGCCAAGTATCTAGAACTGGCTTCCGGCGGGCACGGTCTCAACGGGTACAAGGGACCGATGTGGGACGCCTGGCAAACGCAGTCGCTGACGTGGCTGCGCGAGTTGAAATTCGTCCCAGTAGCCGGGGAGAAAAAGTAGGCGGGGCCGCTCCCGCATCCGCCACTCCAGGACGTACCACCGCGGACCAACCGATGAAACTCGTCATTCACCCGCCCGTCGAACCTGAACGCCTCCGCCAAATCACCGCCGTCGCCGGCCCGATGGCGGTGGTGAACGCCGACGACGAAGAACATGCCCTCCGCCACATGCCCGACGCCGACGCGTTCTTCGGCAAGATCACGCTGCGGTTACTCGCGAGCGCACCGGGGCTGCGCTGGGTGCAGTCGCCTACGGCCAGCCTCGAACACTACGTGTTCCCCGATCTTGCGGCCCACCCGTGCGTGCTGACCAACATGCGCGGCCTGTTCTCCGACGTCATCGCAGACCAGGTGATGGGCTACGTCATTTGCTTCGCCCGCAATCTGCACGTCTACGTTTTGCAAGCGGCGGCCGGTCGGTGGGCACCGGTCGGCGGGGAGGCCGCGCGGGTCAACTTCGCCTCGGGGCCGGCGTTCGTTAGCGACATGGACCGCGCGCACCGCCACCTCGCTGACGCCACGCTGGGCGTCATCGGCCTCGGTGCGATCGGCCGTGAGGTCGCGCGCCGTGCCGCCGCGTTCGGGATGCGAGTCATAGCTGTTGACCCACAAGCGGTGGACAGACCGCCGGAGGTCGCGGCGCTCTGGTCCCTCGAGGAGTTGCCGCAATTGCTGGGGCAGAGTGACTTCGTCGTGATCGCGGCGCCGCACACACCGCAGTCAGCGGCGATGTTCCGCCGGCCGCAATTCCAGAAGATGAAGCGCGACGCATACCTCATCAACATCGGCCGCGGGGCCATCGTCGTGCTGGATGACCTCGTCGCGGCACTGGAGGCGGGCGAGATCGCGGGCGCGGCTCTGGACGTGTTCGAGACCGAGCCGTTGCCGCCCGATCACGCGCTGTGGCGAATGCCGGGGCGGGTCATACTCACGCCACACGTCGCCGGTTACTCGCCCCGCATCGCCGGTCGCCACCTGGAAACACTTCTCGGCAACATTAGGCGATTCGTGCGCGGCGTGCCGTTGAGCAACGTCGTGGACAAGGAAAAGTGGTACTGATTCGGTGAGCCAAACGCAGCCCATCCCCCCGCGCTGCACCTCCGCGGCTGTCGCCCTGGGGGCGCGGGTGTCAACCGACGCGCCGGGATGCGATCCAGGGGTCGTAGGCCGCCCGCGGGAACAGCCAACTGCTCCGGGCCGCGACGACATACGCCGCCTCGGGACTCGGCACTCCGGGGAATCTGTTGAGGGAACCGCGGCCGGTCCGACCGTTGACGCAAACGAGCGGAACGCCCGCGTCTGTTGTTTGAGATTGTTTGAACACTACATACGTGCAGCGGCCCCGCGAACGCGACGTGTCGCTGGCGTCAGAGGGCCGATTAAATCGCAATGATGGCGACGATAACCAGAACTCCGATCAGGCTCAATCCGTCGCGTGTTGACCGGGACACGGCTGATCCTCGAAGTGCGAAAGGTGCCGGTGCGCACGTTGATGTGACCCGAACCATCGGCGTCCGTAAGCGAATCCTCGCGGCACTTCAGGACGATTGCAAAGTAGACGGCACACTCCGCGTGCCGTTCTTGGGCTGGTCGGAAACGCAGGCGATTTCCCCACACGAAGCAACAGCACACGCCGAGTGCTTACTACTTTGCGATCGTCCTGGGAAAGGGCAGTGGACACAGGCGACCTCGCATCTGTTCCGGTACAATCACCTCTACTTACAACACGCCCCCCTCGAACGTGTTCTGAAAAAATGATCTCGACCCCCACCGCTCACGCCAAGATCGTTAGCGCGACCGACCACGCGGCGCTCGTCGCACGGATGAAAGCTGTTGTCGGGAACGACAACGTTCTCACCGCCGCTGCAGACATGGCCGCGTATGAGTGCGACGGCTTCACCATCGCCAAGACCAAACCCAATGTTGTCGTCTTCCCGACCTCCACGGAACACATCGTCGGCATCGTCACCGCGTGCAACGAACTCGGTGTGTCGTTCCTCGCACGTGGAGCCGGCACCAGTCTTGCGGGCGGATGCGTGCTCGTCGGCGGCGGCGTCATGATCGCGCTCGCACGTATGAAACGCATCCTCGAAGTGAATGTGCGTGACCGGTACGCGGTCGTCGAGCCTGGCGTTGTGAATGTGTGGTTGACCAACGCGCTCAAACCGCACGGGTTGCACTACGCTCCCGATCCAAGCAGCCAGGGCGCTTGCACCATCGGCGGGAACGTAGCGACCAACTCCGGCGGGCCGCACACGCTCAAGTACGGTGTCACGGTCAATCACATTCTCGGCGTCGAACTCGTCCTGCCGGACGGCCGCCTTGTCGTGTGCGGTGGACCAACAGAGGACACGCCAGGTTACGACCTCACCGGCACGATCGTCGGAAGCGAGGGCACATTCGGTGTGGTGTCGAAGGTGTGGGTGCGGCTCACGAAGAACCCGGAATCGTACCGCACGCTGCTTGGCGTATTCGAGACCATCGACGACGCCACCAACACCATCAGCGACATCATTGGCGCCGGCATCGTCCCCGCCGCGTTGGAGTTGCTCGACAAGACGATGCTTTCAGCAGTTGAAGCCGCGTTCAAGTTCGGGTTCCCGCTCGACGCGGAAGCGGTCGTCATCATGGAAGTGGACGGACTGGTCGCGGGGCTTCAGGAAGAGGCGGATCGAATCGAGGGCATCGCGAAGAAGAACCGGGCACGCGAAGTGCGCAAGGCGAACACCGAAACCGAACGCATGGCGCTGTGGAAGGCTCGGAAGCAAGCCTTCGGCACCATCGGCCGACTGGGCTATCCAAGCTACTGCACGCAGGACGGTGTCGTACCGCGGACGAAGTTGCCCGAAATCATGCGCCACATTCAAGCCACCGCGAAGAAGTACAACCTCGGCATCTGCAACGTGTTTCACGCGGGCGACGGCAACGTTCACCCGATCCTGATGTTCGACGAGCGAGACCCGGTTCAGGTGAAGAATGTACTCGACGCGAGCCACGAGATTTTGTCGGAGTGCATCGCGCTAGGTGGCAGCGTCACCGGCGAACATGGGATCGGCGTCGAGAAAATCGACTTTATGCCGCTGATGTTCACCGCGAACGACCTGCATTACATGGTGCGACTGCGAACCGCGTTCAACCCCGACGGCCGGTGTAGCCCCGGCAAGATGCTCCCGACAGCGGGCGGGTGTTCCGAGCCGTCGAGTTTCGTCGCGCAAACGAAGCCCGGCCGCCGCGCCGCGGTGTGAGGAATACAGCAGTTCGCTCAAGCCGTTTCCGCGTGCTGTTCGACGAGCGGCGCCTGATCCGGCGAAAGCGAAAATGGGGCGCGAACAGTGAGGACGGGGCACGGCGACTTGCGCATCACGCTCTCGGCCACGCTGCCCACCAGGAGTCGCGTTAACCCGCTCGCGCCGTGCGTTCCCATCACGATCACATCCGCGTGTGTGTCCCGTGCGGCACGGAGAATCTGTTCGGCCGGTTCGCCTTCGAGGACGCGAGGATCGGTCTTCACGCTCGGGTCGCCTGGGTGGAGTCGCGACAGACGGACTTGGGCGTCGTACATGTCCCCGACGAAGAACGGTGCCGCGATCCCATCCGGCGCGAAGAAGGCACGGGCCGGTGGAACAACGTGTACCAGAACGAGAGCCGCCCCGTAGTCGCGGGCCAAGGCACAGGCCAGTTGAAACGCCGGCCGCGCCGAGTCGGAGAAGTCGGTCGCGTGCAGCACGGTGTGAATCGGAAGCATGAAATACTCCGGGTGAGCGGGAGGCGAATGGTTCGCGCCCAACCAACGGCAACGCCCTTGAGTCACTCGACGCGGTCACCGGCGGCCCGCAACGACGGGTGGGGGTGCGACGGGGATCGCGCTAATGCGAGTCTCGCGAAGGTGTTGGTGGCACCGGACGCAGGTCAGAGTCAGTTCAGCGTAGGTCAGCGCCGCGGCGTCGGTGTTATTCTCCTTCGCAGCCTTCTTGAGCCCATCGGCCCGACGCATGAACTCGTTGCTATACAACAGGTACTTGTCGGTGTTGTTGATCTTCCAAGTCGCGTCCTTGACGCACTCAATCAAGCCGTCCGCGCCGGTGTCGATTTTCTTGAAGTCATTCATCACAAGCCCTTCCAATATCTTCTGCGAGTGAGTCAACTTCCGCTGCATCACCGTTGGCTTCTTCGGCTCGTCCTTCGGATTCGGCTTGTCGTCCGCGCGACCGAAACCGACGAACACTACGGTCAGAGCGGTGACCAGGAAGCACATCCCCGAACGTATGAACAGCTTCATTGGTCTCTCCAATGCAAAGGACTCTCGCCGCGAACTGGGGGACGATCCTTGAACAAGTGGTGAGTTCGATAAAGCATTCGAAGAGCAATTCGGGGGCCAATCGCGGGCGAGAACGTCCGATTCGTGACCTGCGAAGATGTGCGGTGTTGTCACGACGCAGCGTCTGGGAGATGACTTTCTGGTGTTCCACTAGCGTGGTGCGATTTCGGCGCGAGCAACGCCAACTACGTCGTTGCCGCACATCCTGGTGCGCGGACGCGGACGGCCGCGTTTACGATTACCTGTGGGCCGCTGCTGTGTCCGCCGAATCGCCGGGCACGCGGATTTTGTGCCCCCCACTCCCAACCGGCGTTGATCGCGAGGATACGGTCAGCCTTCGACACCGGTCCGACACCGAGCGTGTCAACGGCCATTCGCGTACTCACTGGTTCGGCCCCTGAAAAGCCGGTGTGGGAGTTATTCCAGTTGCCCAGCAAGTCGCGGGGGTGGTACTCCGCGTCACCCTTGGTGGTTAGAACCGGGCAACGGCTCTCGCGCACAGTCTTCTCAGCGACTTGCGCCGAACCGTTGCTCTACCCGACGAAAACTCCGCCAGCGAAGGCCGCGTCGTACGCGAAGAAGCTGTCGAGCGACAACAGGGAGAGGCCGGAGACGATCCGCACGTGCGGTCCGGCGCCGGGTCCGACACCCAGAACGAGGTCGTCACTGCCGTCGCCGTCACGGTCCGTGACCGCAACGCGTGCTTCGCCATTAAAGCCGGGAATCGCGAAGAAACTCGCTTTCTCAGTTCCGTCTCCGGTCGTGAAGATTTTCACGTGACTGCCAGCGCCGGCACCGGTGACGATCTCGTTACCCGCGACCCCGTCGGTGTTGCCCGCTGTGACGTACACGCCACCCGCGAACCTCGCGGCGTAAGCCAGGAAACTCGCGGTCATCGCACCGTCGCGGTTGAACACCTTCACGTGCGGTAATCCGCCGGGCCCAGCACCCGTGATGAGCTCGTCGCCTGGTTGCCCGTCCACGTTGCCCGCCCCAACCCGCACCCCGCCGCGGAAGCCCGCGTCGTAGGCCAGGAAACTCGCCAGGAAGGTGTCCGACGACGCGTGACCGTTCTCGACCCGGAAGACCGTTACGTGGGGGTCCGCGCCCGCCCCCGCACCCACGACCACGTGGCCGGGGATCAGCCGGCTGAAACCGGGACCAGGCACATTGAACCGCGCGGCCGCGACGTACACTCCGCCCGTGAAACCGGGATCGAACGCGAAGAAACTGGCCAACTCGCGAAGGTCGAAGCCCTCGTACACCTTCACGTGCGGGCCTGCCCCCGGGCCCGCACCAACGACGACGTCGTCTCTTCCGTCCCCAGTCACATCACCCGTCGAAACCCGCACCCCACCGTGGAACGTCGCTCCGAACGGCTGGAAACTGTATTTCAGTTGACCGGTCGCGGAGTCGTACACCCTCACATCTCCCGGGGTGCCCGCGTCCGACCCGGTCGCGTAAAGCCGGCTTGCGATACTGGAGTCGGGGACGAATCGGTGTCCGATAAGCGTTGCGTCCGTGGCCGAGTTGTTCGCTGGGTTTGGGTCCGCGTCGCTTGTACCGGTCGGCGGAACTGCGGCGTGCGCGGCAACCGCCGTGTGGACGAACTCCCCGTTGCCCCTCACGAGCGTCGACACCCGGACAGTAAACGTGACGCTCCCCCCAACCGGAAGA
The DNA here is from genome assembly GCA_005772955.1 of Planctomycetia bacterium. Lineage (GTDB taxonomy): Bacteria > Planctomycetota > Planctomycetia > Gemmatales > Gemmataceae > Gemmata. Next base: position 35,297 of record SXID01000028.1, on the reverse strand, counting down.
GTTGCGACTACCGAGATACTTCCGAACCCACTCGCGAGCGGGAGGAACGCACCGCCCGCTGCGGTCGCTGTCCAGGTAATGTTCGTGAACGGAATCGTTGGGAAATAATCGACAATGGCAACGGCATTCGCCGCTTCCGGGCCGTTGTTCGTTACCGTGATGATGGGTGTGAAAGTGGTGCCATCGAGAACTTCGATGAAGCCGTCGGAGTTCGTGACGGCGAGATCGGCGATTGCGGGACACCACCGTGATTCGAGTTCGTCCAGGGTCAGAGATGCCCGTTGTTGCGTACTGAACCTCTTCATTGCACGTACACAACCTGAATCTGCCCGTGGAGAAAAGAAACCCGCGAGGGTCGATCGGAAGTTCGCGTCTCAGACGCCCGGTTTGGGGTTCAAGGACGGTTCCTTCCGGTACGCTGCCTGTGCGAACTTCGGGTCGCTGTTTGCGGCAAGTGGTGACGGGGCCGGTAGTGACTCCGCTCATCCTTCTGTAGCGACTCGCGCTCGAGCACTTCGGTAGCCCTCGCCAAATCGCTCTGATGAACCCACAGTTCGATTGACTCGGGGAGCGCCGAGCCGAGGCCGCTAGCAAGTTCAGTCCCGACTACTCGGCACTCGATCCCGGCTTCGACCAACACCCTCCGATACGTTTCTACAAGCACCAGAGGACCGGCGTACACCCTCACAACATCATCCTTGTCGCACGTCATGTGGTCAACCTCCAACCTGAATTGTTCCCGTGACTGGCTCTGAAGCCGCGCCCTCAACCTCGATCAGATTCGCCGTCACCCGCAGACCACACTTGTGTAGTTCGGACAGGGCCAGTGATTTGCCGTAGTAGGAGGTCGACACGCCGCGGATAACCACCTCGTCCAGTACGACATCAAACCGCAACTCGCGCAGGTGAGCACGATGGCGGTTGCGAATCTCGTTGGCGAGCGTCAAGAGCGCACAATCCAGTTTGCTGACGCACGCGATCGCGGTACCCATGTCCTCTCCCGCTGGTGTTTGGCATCGACGTTCCGTTTTCAGCGGAGCAATGAACATGCCAACAACGATACGACCCAAATATCCGCGCTAACCCGCGAGTTAGGAGACGCAGAGCGTGCGAAGTTCTGGCACACGGACACACCGGTGTGCCAGAACCGCGCACCCGAACGCTGGCTACAACGACCACGACGGAGGGAACCCACGACAATTGGCGTATTCAGTCCCGAAATTCACTGGCACCGGGGTTGCAATGGCGGAGGAGAGCCAAGGACACGGAGTCTGTCGTGCAAACCGTGACGATGCTGGGGCTTTGTGGTGTGTTGCTCACAATCCTCTTCGGCTTTACGCACCTGCTCTTCCGCCGACCGCGGGAGCGATAACCCGCAACGTCGGGCGTTCGTGGTTACACACGATGGACCCGGTGCTTCAGAAATGCACGAATGCGGATTTGGGTGTTGACAGACAGCGCCCGATCGAAAACCATCTTCCGTTAACGCGAGTCCGAAATGTTGTACGCGCCAACCCAGCAGGACAGCCAAGAGAGCTGGGAACCATCACTCAGGAGCGTCGTGCTCTCGCACATCACTCCCAAACAGTTGATCGAGATCATCGACCTCGCCGAGGACGGGATCGTCACTGTCAATTCGCAGCGAGTGATCGTCCTGTTCAACCGCGGCGCGACCAAACTATTCGGGTATGCCCCAGAGGAGATCGTCGGCCAGGCACTCGATGTGCTCATCCCCGAGCGGTTCCGAAACGCATATCCCGCCGGGGTGGAGCGGTTCGAACAGGCACCCGCGCCGGCCCGGCTCATTGGTGAGCGGCGCGAGGTGTCCGGCCGGCGCAAGGACGGCTCCGAGTTCCCCGCGGAAATCTCCATCTCGAAGTTCGGCACCGGTGCAGGGGTACTGTTTACCGCCATCATCCGGGACGTGACCGAGCGGAAACGCTACGAGATCGCACAACGAGAACTCGACCAACTCCGGACAAAGGCTCAACTCACCGAAGCGCAATTGCGCGCCGACGACCAACTCCACGCCACGGCCCAACAGCGCGAGCAGGCGATCTCCGAGCTTCAAGCCCGATCCGACGAACTGCGGACGACGACTCAACAGTTGTGGCAAGCGGCGCGGCTGGCCGGAGTCGGGGAACTGGCCGCAAGCATCGCCCACGAACTGAACAACCCACTCGCGACGGTCAGCCTCCGGATTGAGGGGGTGTTGGCGAAGACACCGCCGGACGACCCGCGCTACAGGTCGTTGGAGATCGTACAGCAGGAGGCGGAGCGGATGGCCGGGTTGGTGTCCAACCTGCTCCAGTTCAGCCGCGCCAGCCGCGACCAGGTGTCCACTGTCGACGTGTGTGTGGAGGTGATGAAGACTGCCGAACTCGTCGCCCATCACTTCATGCAGTCGCAGGTGCGGGTCGAGCTAGTGTTCGCCCCCGGCGTCCCGCTGATCCACGCCGACCGGCAGCAACTCCGGCAGGTGTTCCTGAACCTTTTCACCAACGCCGCGGACGCGATGCCCAGCGGCGGTCGTCTTGCTCCGCACGTTCGGCCCGGGGTGCTGCCGCCCTGCCAACCCGCGGTGGTGATCGAGGTGACCGACACTGGAACCGGAATCCAGCCGGAACTCCTGACCCGCGTTTTCGAACCGTTCTTCACCACCAAGGACGAGGGGAAGGGAACGGGGCTTGGTCTCGCCATCTGCCGGCGAATCGTCCAGCAGCACCACGGCACGCTTGAAGTCGAGAGCCGCGTTGGTGTCGGGACCACGGTGCGGATCACCCTACCAGTGCGCCCCGACACAAACGTCGCCAGCCTCCACGCCGAATAACGCCGGCCCGGACGCTATCCAAACACGAGGTTCTCATGTCCCCGCGGTCTGGTCGCCTGTTAGTGATCGACGACGAGGTCGAGTTGATGACCGCGCTGTGCGAATCACTCCGGGAAGTAGGGTTCGACGCGACTGGGGTCGCCGAACCCGCTGCCGGTCTCGCCGCTCTTCAACACGGCGATTTCGACATTCTCATCTCCGATTTGATGATGCCCGGCACCGACGGCATTCAGATTCTCCGACAGGGCTTCCAGTTGGACCCGAATCTGGTCGGGCTCATCATGACCGGGCAGGGATCGATCCAGACGGCGGTCGAGGCAATGAAGTCCGGCGCGTTTGACTACGTCCTCAAGCCGTTCCGCCTCCAGCAGGTACTCGCCGTACTCGACCGCGCGATGGAGGTTCGCCGGTTACGCGTCGAGAACCTCAGACTCCGGCGCTACGTCGAGAGCTTGGTGTTCGAGTCCGACCGATACCGGATCGTCGGTCAGAGTGCAGCGGTTCGGAAGATTGTGTCGATGATCGAGAAGGTGGCACCGACGGACGCCACCGTCCTTGTCCGCGGGCTGAGTGGGACTGGCAAAGAGTTGGTCGCACGCGCAATTCACGGCAACAGCCCGCGGCGCGGAAAACCGTTAGTCACGATTAATTGCGCGACCCTTCAAGAGAGCCTGCTGGAGAGTGAACTGTTCGGCCACGAAAAGGGCGCGTTCACGGGCGCCGACAAGAGCAAACCGGGTCTGTTCGAGGTGGCCGAGGGCGGGACGATGTTCGTTGATGAGGTGGCCGAAATGGCCCCAGGGCTGCAAGCAAAGTTGCTTCGCGTACTGGAAGACGGCCACTACCGTCGGGTCGGCAGCACGCAGGAAAAACGCGCCAACGTGCGAGTGATCGCGGCCACGAACAAGTCGCTGGAAGACGAGGTCACGGCCAAGCGATTCCGCGAAGACCTGTTCTTCCGGCTCGACGTCATCGCAATCAGTTTGCCCGCGCTGAAGGACCGCCGCGAAGACATCCCCGCACTGATTGAACACCTGCTCCGCACCCGACCAACGGGAAAGAGACCGTTTCGCGTGGACGAGCGAGCGCTGAGCGCCCTGTGCGGATACGACTGGCCGGGTAACGTGCGCGAACTGGCCAATGTGTTGGAGCGTGCGCAGATTCTCGCGGAAGGGCAGACGATCACAACCGACGACTTGCCCGAGACCCTGCTCCACGCGAGCAAACCGGCCCCGGTCGTGGGATCGCTGGCTGCCGTACCCGAACCCGACGACCTGGACGTGGTCGAACGGCGGCACGTTGAGGACGTGTTGCACCGCAACGGCGGAAACAAGGCGCGGGCGGCCAAATCGCTGGGTATCAGCCGCCGCACGCTCTACCGGCTCATCGATAAGCACAATCTCGGCCCAATCGCATCGACTGACCACGCGCCGACTGAAACGCCAGTTCAGTGAGACACGGCGGGCCGAGCGGCGTAGGCCGGTTCGGTCGCTCGCGGACTGCTGGTCACTGATTGTTCGGCCGCACGCGGCTCCCGCGTCGCAAAGTAAGCAACGGTCGCCCCGATTGTCGTCGCGATGCTCAAGGTGCACGCCGCCGCCAACGCGGAGATGGTGACGACTTCCCATGTTTCCAGACCACTTGGAATCACGACGAATCCTCCCGCTACCCCACGATGTTGGGAGCAACCGGCCGTGGGTGGCGTGCGGTCGGTGACTCGGTTCGATCACACCGTCAGTGCGTTTCACAACTCTGGGCTACCCCGGCACAGCTGATGCAGTAACGGGCGTACGGGATCGCGTCGAGCCGGGTTTTGGTGATCGCCCGGCCGCACTGTTCGCACTTCCCGAACATGCCCGCGTCAAGCCGCGCGAGCGCGGCATAGACTTCTTCCAGTGTGTTCGCCTCCGACAACAGAACAGAGCGGGCCACCTCCTCATCGCCCTCGCTGCTCGAGACAATCTCCTGGCGTGCCGGTCCTTCAGCCGCGGTTCCGTCGGCTCCCGTGGGTCGCAACACTTCCTCGGTCAGAACTGCCACGCCAGCGGTTAACCGGACAGCGAGTGCCCAGAGTTGGTCGCGGTACGAGTTCCGGTTCTCCCCGCCCTGCGGCTTCGCGCTCACGTCAGACCTCCACGGGAAATCAGTTGGCGGTACCAGAATCCAAGCAACGTGCGTACCGTATCCGAGGGAATTAGGAGGAGATGCGCGAAGTGCAGGGAAATGAGCCGGGTCGATGTGAGCGTCTATTGCAAGCGCCCGCAGCGCTGTGCGAATGTGGCCCGCGCGTGCAACCGCGACACACCGCCGGTGTGCTGAAGCCGCACCGCCACCGGTGGCCGGCGTATACACTGTTCCTGCCAAGAACTCGCCACCCTCTGACCAAAAGAGGCTCTCGCCATGACCCGCGTCGCACTTCTGTTCGCTCTGCTGCCCACAGCGTTCCTCCTCGCCGACAGCCCCAAACCAGTTGCCGAACCGGTCACGCCGGTCCGCGCGGCCGATGCACCGATCAAGGTCGGCATCATCGGCCTCGACAACTATCAGGCGGTCGCGTTCACGCAACTCTTCCACGGCCCGAAGGCCGCCGAGAATCTCAGTGGGCTGAAGGTGGTCGCGGCGTTCCCGGCTGGAAGCCCCGACATCGAGGAGAGCGTGCGCGAACTTCCCAAATGGGAAGAGCAGATCAAGAAGTTCGGCGTGGAGATCGTCAAGACGCCGGAAGAGGTCATCAAGCAGTGTGACGCGATTCTGCTGATGAGCGTGGATGGCCGCGCGCACCTGGAACAGCTCAAGCCGATCCTGAAGGCCGGCAAGCCGGTGTACATCGGGCGCCCACTCGCGGCGTCACTGGCCGACGTGGTGGAAATCTTCCGGCTCGCCGCGGAACACAAGACGCCGATCTTCTCCTGCTCGCAGCACCGGTTCAGCCCAGGGTTCATCGGGATGCGCAACCACCCGGAGGTCGGGGACGTGCTCGGGGCCGACGTGTACGGCGGGTGCCCCCGCGAGCCACACCACCCCGACCTGTTCTGGCACGGGGTTCACGGCGTGGAAACGCTCTACACGATCATGGGGTCGGGCTGCGTGTCGGTGACGCGCGCCAGCACCGAGATCGCCGACCAGGTAACCGGTGAGTGGAAGGACGGGCGAGTCGGGACGTATCGCGGGATTCGGAAGGGCCAGCCGAAGTACAGCGCCACGGTGTTCGGCAGCAAGGGCGTTTCGACGGCCGGCGTCTACGGGCACGGCGTCCCGGTGAAGGGCGTTGTTCCCACGAATGACAAGTACATGGGTTACGAAGGGGTCGCAATCGAGATCGTAAAGTTCTTTAAGACCCGCACCCCGCCGGTGACGGCCGAGGAGACGATCGAACTATTCGCATTCATGGAAGCAGCCGAGGAGAGCAAACGCCAGAAAGGCGCACCAGTAAAGCTGGAGACGGTACTCGCGAAGGCGCGCAAGAAGTGAGGCCAGCCGCTTGCGGCTTTGCGACACACGCGAAGCCGCAAGCGGCAAAGGCGCGCGGATTCCTGTTGGTTCTCACCCCGGCGCTGGGGTATAGTCATTACACCTTCCGCACCGGGCCGCCCAACCTTCCTGCCCGCTCGTTCGCCCGCCTGGTAGTTCCTCATGACCAAGCCGACGGTGGCCCTCCTGCTGACGCTCCTGTTCGGGTCGGCCCCGGCGCACGCCGCCGTGCGGGTGACCCCGACCGCAGTCACTCTCGACAGCCCCGAAGCGTCGCAGCAACTGCTCGTCACACTCGACACCGCAGACGGCACCCGCACCGCGAAATACGAGGTCGCGAACCCTGCAATCGCCGCGGTCGATGCCTCCGGGCGGATCACTCCGAAGGGCGAGGGTAAGACCGAGGTCGTCGTGAAGCACGGCACCGACACGGTCCGTGTATCCGTCGAAGTAACCGGCCTGAAGTCCCCGCGACCGGTGTCGTTCGAGCAAGAAGTGATCCCCATCTTGACGAAAGCGTCGTGCAACAGCGGCGGGTGCCACGGGAAGGCCGAAGGGCAGGGTGGGCTGAAGCTCAGCGTGTTCGGGTTCGACCCCGCGGCCGACTTCCAGGCACTCGTGACCGAGGGCCGCGGTCGGCGAGTCTTCCCCGCGGCACCGCAGAACAGTCTGTTCCTTCTGAAAGCGGCGGGGCGTACACCGCACGGCGGCGGGAAGAAGATCGACCAGGACGGCCACCGCTACCAGCGGTTGCTCCGCTGGATTCAGGAAGGGACTCAGTTCGCGACGGCGAAAGCTCCGGCGGTGACGGCGCTCGAAGTCGAACCGACGCAGAAAACGCTCGCGCTTAATGGAACCCAGCAGTTGCGAGTGACCGCCATTTACGCGGATGGAACGCGCCGCTGCGTGACCGCGGAATCCGAATACGACTCCAACGCTGCGACCATCGCCGGCGCGGACGGTCGCGGTTTGGTGAGCGCTGGCGACAAGCCCGGCGAAGCCGCGATCCTCGTGCGGTACATGGGGAACGTCACCGTGTGCCGAATTACTCTTCCGCGGCCGGGGGTGAAGTTCCCGCGACCGGCCGAAGCGAACTTCGTTGACAAGCACGTCTGGGACAAACTCGAACGGCTCGGTATCCCGCCCAGCGATCTCGCGGACGACGCTACTTTCATGCGCCGCGTGTTCCTCGACACCATCGGCACGCTTCCCACCGCCGCCGAAGCGAGTGCGTTCCTCGCTGACGCTGCGCCCAACAAGCGAGAGAAGTTGATCGACGCGCTGCTCGCCCGACCCGAGTACGCCGATCTGTGGGCGCTGAAGTGGTCGGACATTCTGAAAGTTGACAAGGACGCGGTGACGCCTCAAGGCGCGGTCGCGATGACGCGCTGGGTGCGCCGGCAGATTGCCGAGAACCGCCCGTACGACCAGTTTGTGCGCGACATCGTGACGGCTCGCGGCAGCACCGCGGCCGACGGCCCGGCGGCGATCTACAAGTCGCTCTCCACGCCGGAGATCGCGGCCCGGTCGATGAGTCAGGTGTTTCTGGGCGTGCGCATCGAGTGCGCCCAGTGCCATCACCACCCGTCCGAAAAGTGGGCGCAGGACGATTACTGGGCGCTGGCCGGGATGTTCTCCGGGGTGAACCGCAAGCCGCTCCCCGGCGGCGCGGAAGCGGTCGTCTGGACCGTGGGCGCCGACCTCGGCCCCGTCCCCAAAGGGAAGGCGAAGCCCAAGAAGGGCGTGACGCCGATTCCCGTGAACGGCGTGCCCGCCGCGCCGCTCGGCGCGGAACCGAAGGAGTTCGCCCCGTCCGACGACCGGCGCAAGGTGCTCGCCGACTGGATGACCGCACCGGACAACCCGTACTTCGCGACCGCGATCGCGAACCGGCTCTGGGCGCACTACCTCGGTCGCGGACTGGTCGAACCGATCGACGACATCCGCGCCACCAACCCGGCGTCGAACGAGCCGCTGCTGGCCGCGCTGACCGCACACCTGCGCGAGCGGAAGTACGACCTGCGGGCGCTCACAAAGACGATCCTGATGTCGCGCACGTACCAACTCAGCAGCACCGCGAAGGACGGGAACGCAACCGACGAGCAGAACTTCTCGCACGCCTCAGTGAAGCCGATGGCGGCCGAAGTGCTCCTCGACTCGGTGTCGCAACTCACGGGCGCGCCGGAGAAGTTCAACGGTTGGCCGGAAGGCTATCGCGCGATTCAGGTGTGGGACAACCGGATGCCGTCGTACTTCTTCCGCATCTTCGGCCGTCCGGTGCGGTACAGCGTGTGCGAGTGCGAACGCGGCACCGACCCGAGCATCGCGCAAGCGCTGCACCTGATGAACTCGCCCGAGATCGCGGCGAAGGTTCAGGCCCGCAGCGGTGCGGCGCGCAAACTGGCCGATTCGGACAAGAAGCCGGCCGCGATCGTCGATGATCTGTTCCTCGCCGCGCTCAGCCGCCGCCCGACTGACGCCGAGCGAGCGAAGTTCTTGGAAGCGTTCACCGACGGCGACCGCCGCGCAGCCGTCGAGGACGTGATGTGGGCGATCCTGAACAGCAAAGAGTTCCTGTACAACCGGTGACGCGCTAACGAAAACGTTTAGCGTTGGTCCCGCCGGGGCCGCGCTGTACTCAGCAGGATAAAGCGTGGCCCCGGCGGGGCCGACGCTAAACGTGGTCTGGATCAACCTTCGAGGTGTTGCGATGCCTTCCTTCCGCATGTCCCGCCGCCAAGCGATTCGTGTCGGCACCGTCGGTTTGCTCGGCGGGCTGTCGCTGCCGCGACTGCTCCAGTTCCAGGCGCAGGCCGCCGGCGCGAAGGGCGCGAAGGCGAAGTCGTGCATCTTCCTGTTCCTCGAAGGTGGGCCGAGCACCATCGACATGTGGGACATGAAGCCCGACGCGGCGGCAGAAGTTCGCGGGCCATACAAGCCCGTCAAGACGAACGTCAACGGTACGTTTATCTGCGAGCACCTGCCGAACTGCGCCAAGATCGCCGACAAGTACACCATCCTGCGCAACCACAGTCACAACGACAACGGCCATACCACCGGCTACCACTACGTGATGACCGGCGTGAAGGCCGACTTCGCCGACGGCACCAACAGTCGCAAGCCGAACAACGTCCTCTACCCGTCGATTGGGTCCGTCGTATCGAAGGAGTTGGGGCACACAGACACGCTCCCGCCGTACATCAATCTGCCGCACCCGCTCACTGCCGGCGGTCCGGGGTTCCACGGCGCGGAGCACGCTCCGTTCGTCATCGAGGGCGACCCGGTGTCCCCGGACTTCGAGGTCCGCGATCTTGTTCCCGTAGAGGGGATCGACAGCAAGCGCCAGGACCGGCGCAAGAGGCTGTTGAGCGGCCTGGACACACCGGCCTCTTCCGCCGCGGCGCCGACCGGCAAGGCCGGGACGATGGCGACGTACTACGAGAAGGCCCACGACCTGATGACTTCGGCGGCCGCGCGCAAAGCGTTCGACATCAAGAGCGAGCCCGCGAAGTTGCGCGAAGCCTACGGGCACACCACACTCGGTCAGTGTGCGCTGCTGTCGCGCAGATTGGTGGAAGCGGGGTGCCGGTTCGTGGGCACCGATCACAGCGGTTGGGACACGCACTTTACCTGCTTCCCGAGCCTCGAAAAAGACCTGATCCCGAGCGTGGACAAAGCATTCAGCGCCCTGGTGACCGACCTCGCGGATCGCGGGTTGCTCGACAGCACGCTCGTGGTCATGATGGGCGAGATGGGCCGCACGCCGAAGGTGAATGCACAGGCCGGGCGCGACCACTGGTCGATGACGCAAAGCGTGCTGTTCGCAGGCGGTGGGATCAAGCCGGGCCTCGTGATTGGCGCGACCGATAAGAACTCGGTCGCACCACTCGCGGATCCGGTGAGCGTGGAAGACATCCTCTGCACGTTGTTCCACCAGATGGGCATCGACAGCACGAAGATTTACAACACGCCGCTCGGCCGCCCGGTGCCGATCGTCAACGGCGGGCGCGTACTCACAGATCTGGTGGGATGAGGCGCCCAGAACAGGCTAAGCGTCGGCCCCGGAGGGGCCACGCATTTCGCCGCTGGCCCCTCCGGGGCCGACGCTAACCGTGCCAGACGTGGGCCATCAAAGCACTTCAAGAGAACACTACTGCCATGCGCCTTCCCATCGTCCCCGTGGTTCTCGCACTCACGTTTTTCGCCCCTTCACCTGCCCACGCACAAAAGAAGAAGAAGAACGGCGACCTGAAGGCGCCCGAACCGGGCTATGTCTACCCCTCTGGCGGCAAGGCCGGTTCGACAGTCGATGTCCACCTCGGCGGATACGACTGGACCCCGGACTTGCAGTTCTTCGTCCTCGACTCACGCGCCACGCTGAAGACCACCGGTGAGCCGGGGCCGGTCATGGTTCCGCCGCCGCCGTACTGGTTCGGCGCGAAGAGCACCCAGAACGCGCTGCTACTCCCACGCGAACAGCCCGCGAAACTCACGCTCCCCGCAGACCTCCCGCCCGGACCGGTACGGTGGGCCGTGGCCGGTGCGAGCGGTGCCGGCCTCAAGACCGGCATCTTTTGGGTCGGCACCGAACCAGAGGTAACCGAGGATCGCGCGGCGAAAGTGCCGCAGAAGCTCCCGGCGCTGCCGGTCACGGTCAACGGCCGGCTATCGCGCATCGAAGAAGTGGACCGCTACCGGTTCTCGGTCGCGAAGGACGGGCCAGTCACGCTCGACGTATTCGCCCGACGCCTCGGCGTGAACATGAACGCCGCGATCGCAGTCCGCGACCCCCGCGGACAGGTAGTCGCGGACGCTGTCGATACCGACGGCCACGACCTCGCCGTCACCTTCTGGGCGACCGCGAACACCGAGTACACGGTGAACGTCCACGACCTCGATTTCCGTGGCGACCGCTCGTTCGTCTACCGGCTCGCACTCACCGCCGGGCCGCGCGTGGTGGCGACCGTTCCTGCGGTCGGCAAACGCGGCGAAACGCGCGACGTCGAGTTCGTTGGTTATGGCTTGACGACTGGAAAGCCGATGCTCGAATCCGTGACGCGCAAGGTCACGTTCCCGGCCGACCCCAAGAAGTACGATCTCGCGTACCGCCTCGACACCCCATTCGGCACGACTCCCGCGTTCGACATTCAGCTCAGCGACGCCACCGAGACGGTCGCACCCGCGAAACCGGGTTCATTCATGCTGCCGGCCGCGGTCACCGGCGTGCTCGCTCAGACGACGGATGCACGCTTCACGTGTGAAGGCAAGAAGGGAGACGTGTGGAACCTGATGGCGGAGGCGCGGCGGTTCGGTTCGCCGCTCGACCTGTCGATCGCCGTAGCCGACGCGACCGGCAAGGAACTCATTCGCAACGACGACCTACCCGGCACCACCGACGCAGGTCTCACGTTCACGCTGCCCGCCGATGGCGTGTTCACTGTGATCGTGACCGATCTATCTGGTAAAGCCGGCACACGCGCCGCGGTGTACCGACTGACTGCGGAGAAAGTTGTCCCCGGCTTCGCACTGTCTACCGTTGCTCGGCTGAACGTGCCGCTCGGCGGGACGGCCGATTTGGTGGTTCGGGTCGTCCGCAAAGGCGGAATGAAGGAGCCAATCGCACTGACCATATCAGGGCTTCCCGAAGGCGTGACCGCGCCGCCGAACCTCGTCATCCCCGCGACCGCAGCGGAACTGAAGATCACGCTCACGGGCGCCGAAACCGCCCCGGCCATCGCCACTATCCTGGCCGTCACCGGCACGGCCGAGGGCGTCACGCGGCAGGCGATCGCACCAATAGTGGGCAACCAAGCGGTGCGATTCCCGGATGAAGAACGAACCGCTTCGATTCTTCTCGCAGTTACTCTGACGCCGCGGTTGAAGCTGGTCGCGGTCGAAGCCGACGGCGGGCGGAAGGTGCACCGCGGGAGCACACACCCTGCCGAAGTCACGCTGGAACGCATCAACGACTTCGCGGGCGAAGTCAGCCTCCAGATGTCCGCGGCGCAATCCTACCAGAGGCAGGGAATCACCGGACCGGACATGATCGTTCCAGCCGGTGTGGACCGGGCGTTTTATCCGTGCTTCATGCCCGAATGGCTCGAAACCACCCGAACCTCACGCATGGAACTGATCGGGGTCGTAAAGGTGCCCGACGCGAAGGGCAGGACGCGTTACCTCGTTACCCCGATGAGCGGGCGCATCACGATGTCGATCGAGGGGTCAATTCTGAAGGTGTCCACGCCCGCGGAGTTGACAATCAAGCCCGGAGAGAGCGGCGCGATTCCGGTCGCGGTGCTGCGGTCAGCGAAACTTGCGGTCCCGGTTCAGTTGGAACTGAAACTGCCGGACGAACTGGCCGGGATGTTCAAGGCGGAGCCTGTGACCGTCGCCCCTGGGCAGACGAGCGCGGTGTTCAAAATCACCTGCACGAAAGACGCAAAGTTCGACGGCGAGGTAACCGTCACGGTTCGCGGCACGGCGCTACAAGACGGCAAGTACGCGGTCATATCCGAGGCGAGCGTGACGGTCGAATTCCCGGCGAAGTGAACCTGGTTCGTATCGCGGTAGTGGCTCGGCACGTCTTCGTTATCGCATCTAGCATCTTGTCGCGCGTCGGCCAGAACGGGCATCACGCCGAAGTCGCGCGACTCGTACATCCCGCGAGTGAGTGACACCGCGGTGTCACTACGCCACTCCGGTGAGAACGCGACCGGGCGGAACGGCTTGCCGAAGACCTCGCGAAAGCGCGCGGCAAGAATTGCGGAAGCCGATTCAAGTTCCGCCTTGAGCTTGATCTTGCGCTCGCACGCACGCTGACGTGCGGCTGCAATTGCTGCCGAGACGGATGTGAAGTCGCAGCGGCCCCTCGGGTGCTGACCCGCCAACTGTCACACGAACGGCGCGCTGAGCGTCCCGGTTGAAGAACACTACGTTGTCCCCGTTCGACGACGGGGAGTCAGCTCGCCTGCCACACCCTGAATGCGGCGACAAACAAGCGACAAGTCCGGTCGCTAGCCCGCAGCGATTTCAGCGCCTCGTTCGCCATCAATTCAGGCTTGTCGCACGTCAGCCACTCTTCTTCCGTCACGTCACGTCCCCGGGGCGTAGAGCTTGCGCTCGCGGAGATACTCCTCCACCGCACGCGGAACCATGTACCGGATGCTCAGACCGTCGGCGACCGAGCGCCGAATCTCCCGGCTCGCGAGGTCGATCGGCGGGCACGCGACGAACCGCACGCGCACTGCGTCTTCCGCCACACCGAGCGCCTTCGCGAGCCGAGCCGCGGTCCACAGCATCACGCCGGGTCGCGGGGCCACCACCAATCCGGCACGCTCAAGCACGAGACGCGGTTCGTACCACCCTGGCAAGTCCGGGAGGCAGTCCGAACCGAGGAGCAGGAAGAACTCGTTACCGGGGTGTCGCGTGTGAAGTTCGCCGAGCGTGCGAGCCGTGTAGCTCGGCTCCGGCAATTCCTTCTCGATGCGGTCGATCTTGAACGCACCGTGCCCGGCGACGGCGAGTTCGAGCATGTCGCAGCGAGACTCGAATCGCGTCACGCCCTTATCCTTGTGCGGCGGTGTGTAGCTCGGCACGAACCACACTTCATCGAGATTCGCCTGCACGCGGCACTGCTCCGCGAGGATCAGGTGCCCGATGTGAACCGGGTCGAATGTGCCGCCAAAGATGCCGATACGCATGACGTGGGGCCACAAAGAACAAAGGATTCCGCCAATTGCGGACTCGCGGGGAAATACGCGAAGCCGCAAACGGCGCAAGAGGCAGATTACATGATAGCGGCACGCAACTGACTCGCCGCGTGTTCGGGCACGACAGTGGTGATGTGGCACCCGTAGCCCCACTCCAGACCGGCCGGGCGCGCCGTTCGCGGGAGGATTTCGAGGTGCCAGTGGTAATGCGCCGGTACGCCCGCGTGCAGTGGCGTCGTGTGTAGGAACCAGTTGTACGCTGGCGCGTTCTGCACCACATCGAGCGCGCGAAGCACACGCTTCAGAAGGATCGCGAGTTCCGTCGCGGCGGTCTCGCTCAGGGACTCGTAGCGTGCTTCGTGCGCGATGGGAAGCACCCACATCTCGTAGGCAAAACGCGGCGCGAACGCCATCACGGCGACGAAGTTCTCGGACCGCGCCACGACGCGCAAACTCTCCGCCAGGTCTTTCTCGATCAAGTCGCAGAACACGCACCGGCCGCACCTCGCGGTATATGCTTCCGCACACGTCAGTTCCGCGTGCATCAGTATGGGCACGATCGGCGTGGCGATGATCTGCGAATGTGTGTGCGCAAGCGACGCGCCCGCCTCCGCGCCGACGTTCTTGAAGACCGCGACGTGCGCCAGCCGAGGGTCGGCGGACAGCGTGAGCAGCCGTTCGCGGTATGAAAGCAGCACGTCCGCGAACTGGTCGTCGGTTAGTTTGGTGGGGTCGTCGATGTGGTCGGGGCAGTCAATCAGCACTTCCGCGAATCCGGCCGCGGGCGCACTGTTAAAAAGCGGGAACTCGTCCGGCGCACCACGTAGCAGGTATTGGCCTTTCCCAATCTCTTCGATTGCGGCGCGAACCGTTCCGCTCATCAGCCCGGGAGTGTGGACCGGCGACGCGGCAGTCGCGTTGGGCCGCATGGCTGGGTACATGTTCGGCACTACGCGGAGTTGCCACCCCGGGCCATTTGGGAGGCTGCCAGGATCACGAATTGCGTAGACCTCGTTGGGCGTCTCGGCCTCCGCACCAGCACAGAACGGGCACGGGCGGCTGTCGCCACTCGTCCTGTGCCTCGGCGCGTGGTCGCTGAAGGCAATTGGCCGCCGCGCTCGCTCCGGCGCGATCACCACCCACCGACCGCTTACCGGGTCGCGGCGCAGTTCGGGTTCATCACTCATGAGGCGATCCTGTTCAGCATCCGATTCGGGCGCGACCGCACCCGTCACTTGAATTGTCAGTGATTGCAGTCGGCACCGCCACTCGCGGGACGCACGGAGTTACGGTTGAACACCGATGTCGTGCCCCCCGCCGGTTGCACAACCGCCGGGTACTGCGTCTGCTCCGTCGTGCCGCCGACCGGCGCCAGTCCGGGTTCCTCCTGTGAGCCAAGCTCGCGGGGAGCCGGCCAGGCCGCGTTCTTCCGGTACGTGATGCGGTATTCCGTGGCGTCATGTTGCACGGTCGCGGCGGGACCTATCGGGCGCTTGGCGGGCGACGCCGCGTTCCGCGGGTTCAGCGTCTCGTTGGTTTCGGGCAGCGAATTCCGCGCCGTGCGCCCGATCGCGACCGTTCGCTCGTCGAGGATTTCGTAACCGGGCCCAACGTGCTTCTCGATCAGTTCAATCGCCGCGCGGCGGTTGCTCCACGAATCGCCAGAGTTGTCTCGCACCGCGACGATGCCCGAATCGTCCTTCTTCTCGATGTACCTGGCCGACGACGCGCACCCGCCCGCCGCGGTCATCGCCGCTACTAATGCGAACGCCCCGAACCGCTGCATGATTGTTCCCCCAAAGTGTTCGCGCGCGCCTTCCCCCGAAGTCGTCGGAACCTTGCGGGGTATAACAGAAGGCACCCACGTGTCGAGACGAGTTTCGCGAAGCCGGGTGATCACCAGGGCCGTTGCGTGTTTCACGGTTGGCAATTTGGGTTGGGAAGCACCCAGCCTGCTGACGCAGGCGGTTCGACCGAAAGCCCATCCCGTCGAACCGCCTGCGTCAGCAGGCTGGGTGCTTCAACAATGCGACTACGCAATGCGAAACACGGACCGCCCTGGGGTGGTCGCGCAATTGCCGCTCCCATATCATGAATTTCTTCAGCTTGTGCGTTCCGCATTCCGCATTGGGTTGAGTTCTCATGTACGCGATTTTCACAGACGGCTCGCGGCAATACCGCGTCGAGACGGGCGCCACGGTCGTGATCGATCACCGCGAGATCGAACTCGGTGCGCGGCTCGAACTGAGCAAGGTGTTGCTCCTCTCGACCGGAACCGACACGCTGATCGGGCGGCCCCTCGTCGAGGGCGCGCGGGTTCTGGCCGAGGTCGTGGACTTCCCGCGAGTCAAGACGATCACGCAGAAGTTCCGCCGCCGCAAGGCGTCGCGCCGGCTGAAGGGCCACACCCAGCCGCACGTGCGAGTGAAAATCACGCACATCCTGGGTGCGGGCGAGGCCACGCCGCCGGAAACACCGAAGCCCGCGACGGCCCCGACGAGTTGAACACCTGAAGGTGTCGATGCTTGAAGCCGCTCGCGGCTTCGCGCGGCGCAATGCGCCGGCTTGCGAAGTTGCGAGCGGCTTCTTTCGCATTGCGTGCTGGCGGCGGGTTCGTTTACAGTACCGCTTTCGTGGGTCGTTGCCAGGAGGGCACAGCCATGCAGCGGGTACTTTTCGCGTCCGGGATACTGGTTCTTCTCGTCGTGGTCGTGGTCGCCGCACAGCCGCCGATCGCACCTCCACTCACACCACCCGCACCGCCGGTCACACTCCCAGTAATCCCACCGATCGCGCCGGGCGAACCGGCACCACCTTCACCGCCGAAGCCGCTCCCCTTCCCCACCGCGACGGGCGCCATTGCGATACCGGCCGCGCCGGGCGAAACACCGCTCAGCAAGTTCGATCGACTCGAAGTGTATCCGCAGGTCACGCAGTTCGCGGTGCGTGCGTCGCTGATGGGGGCCAACTGGATGACCGCAATGAACCAGCCACACGGCCGGTTCCTGTACGGCTACCTGCCCGCACTCCGCCAACCAATGAGTGGCGACCACGACCTTCGGCAGGCACAAGCCGTGCGCGCTCTCGCGCAGGCAGCGAAGTTCAGCGGCGACCAGAAGCACGCAGCCGTCGCGAGTCAGGCAGTTCTCACGTTGCTCGCGTCCACGAAACTCGACGCGAACGACCCGAACTGCCGCCTACCAGTACAGATGTCGTTCGTATGCAACCGCGTCGGGTTCGCGTCACTCGTCGCGCTCGCGATCTACGAACTCCCGAATGCAAGCGACAAACTCCTCGACGACGCGGAGCGTCTCTGTACGTTCCTCCGCAACCAGTGCCGTATCGACGGATCCGTGCATTACATCGACGACCCCGTTGACGACCCCGCGAAGATCGACCCGACCGGCGTGAACGAATACCCTGGCGTCGCGCTACACGCACTCGCAATGAGTAACCGTGTGCGCCCGGCCGAGTGGAAGAAGGACGCAGTGAAGAAGGGCGTCGCCCACTATCACGCGATTTTCCGCGCGAAGCCGCACCCGACGCTCGCCGTCACACTGACGCCGGCCGCGACCGAACTCTACTTCCAGACCAAACTGCCCGAGGCCGCGACCGCGGCGTTCGAGATGAACGACTGGCTCTGCGCCCTTCAGATCGGCGCGAACGACCAGCGAACGCCGCAGTGGGCCGGCGGGTTCCGCGCCGTGGCGGACGGCCGCACGACCGACGCGCCGCCTGGCGCGGCCGATACCGGACGCCACGTGCAGAGCCTCGCGTGCGCGTACCACCTCACACGCGTCACCGGCGATCTCACGCGCGAGGCGAAGTACCGCCCGGCTTTGGGAGACGCGGTGCAGTTCCTCTGCGGGTTGCAGTTCCTCGAAACGAACACACGCCATTTCGAGGACAACTTCCGCGCCAAGATGCTGCTGGGCGCGTTCTACCTGACACCGACCGACGGAAACCTACGAATCGACGCAACCGCATGCGCCGTAACGGGGCTGCTGCGGTATCTCTCGTGCGGCGCCGAATCCCGGTGAATCGGGTGCCGGCAAGCGCAGGGACACGACAAAGCCTTTACTCTGCTGGCGTCACCAAGTGAATTCGGCCTCGTCGCGTCCGTGTGCGCATCCCTACCCCCGGGTATTGCGTTTCTCCGCCTTCCCCCTTCCGCCACCCGCCTTCCCCCTTCTTTGACTCCCCTCCATATAATCCCCGTTCACGGTCACCGCGGGCAACACGGCCCGAACACCGCGTGGATGTTGAACCGATGAGCGACCGAACTCAAACGCGGCCGAAGTGCCGCTCCATGATGGGCCTGCGAGTCGTCGGTACGGGCAAATACGTGCCGGACATGGTCGTGGGTAACGATCACCTCCACGCCAAACTCGGCTTCGATTCCGACTGGATCGTGAAACGCACCGGCATCCTGGAGCGCCGCCACGCAGCCCCACATCAAGCCACCTCCGACCTGTGCGTCGAAGCCGCCAACGACCTCTTCGCAAAGACGGGGCACACCGCGAAGGACTGCGATCTCCTCGTACTCGGCACGTTCACGCCAGACATGTCGTTCCCCTCGACCGCGTGTCTCGTACAGGACCGGCTCGGCTTGATCGGCCCAGCGATCGAAGTCGAAGCCGCGTGTGCGGGCTTCATGTACGCGTTGCTCACCGCCGCGGCCTACGTGAAGTCCGGCGTCAGCGACCGCGCCCTCGTTATCGGCGGCGACACGAACAGCCGCGTACTGGACCCTACCGACATCAAAACGTACCCGCTGTTTGGTGACGGCGCGGGCGCGGTGTTTGTCGAACCCGCGGGACCGGATCGCGGCATCATCGCGTACAGCATGGGGTCGGAAGGCTCGGGCGGACCGCTGTTGCAGCGTGTCGCGTGTGGCAGTCGCACCCCGCCCACGCCTGAGCTAATCACGGCGGGCAAGCACTTCATGTACATGGACGGCTACGCGGTGTTCAAGTGGGCCGTGAACATCCTGTGCGACACGATCCGCGAAGTGCTCACGGCCGCAAATCTCACGGTCGAAGACATCACGCTTTTCGTGGCGCATCAGGCGAACATCCGCATCATCAACGCCGCGATAGACTCACTGAACATCCCGCGGTCGAAAGTGTTCAACAACCTCGACCGATACGGGAACACGTCGGCGGGTAGCATCCCAATCGCGCTGGACGAAGCCGCCGCGGAGGGCCGCTTCAAAGAAGGCGATCTCGTGGTGCTAAGCGGCTTCGGTGCCGGTCTCGCGTGGGGCACCGCCGTCATCCGGTGGTAGTGCGTCGTTTCTTTGGCCGCTTGCGGCTTCGCGGGAGCCGCGCCCGCGAAGCCGGAAGCGGCCGAAACGGAGGCCCATCATGTCCAAGCTCGCCGCATTCATTTCCGCGATTCTCGACAACCCCGCCGACGACACCGTACGGCTCGTATTCGCCGACTGGCTCGACGGGCGGCGTGCGTGCCGTGTCCGCCCGCGATGTCGGTAGGCGCCACCCCTATCTCTGTCCGGCGTGAACCCCTGCCCTGACCTCCGTGTCCGTGGTTAAGCGATGCACGAGCTGTTTGAACACACGGCCGACCTCGGACTGCGGGCCACCGCACCGAGCCTCGACGCGCTCTTCGTGGAGATGGCCCACTGCCTCGTCTCCGCGATGGTCGAAGATCCAGCAAGCGTGCAACCGCTCGAAGAGACGCGAATCGAACTCGTCGGCACCGATCGCGAGTTCCTTCTCTTCGACTGGCTCAAGGAACTGCTCTCGCGGTTCGACACGGATCGCGTCGTGTTCGCGTCGTTCGAGGTTCAGGTGAGCGAGTCGGGGCTGACGGCGACCGTTCGCGGTGAAGCGTTCGACCCGGATCGCCACACCTTCGCGCACGAAGTGAAGGCGATCACGTACCACGAGTTGAAGGTGGTTCAAGACGCCGGTGTGTGGTTGGCCGAAGTCATCGTCGATATCTGAGGAAGTCATGGCGAAGGAAGCTTTTAGCGGACCGCTGGAAAACATCGGCTGTTGCTGTCACCGGATCCCGACAAGCTACAAGCCCGGGATGCGCGTGCCCGGGCACATCTACGCGAACGACAAGCTGATCGAAGCCATCCGCAAGGATCAGGCGCCGGATCAGGTCGCGAACGTGGCGATGCTGCCCGGCATACAGGTCGCGAGCATCGCGATGCCGGACATCCACTGGGGCTACGGGTTCTGCATCGGCGGCGTCTGCGCCACCGACCCCGAAGAAGGCGGCGTCATCTCCCCCGGCGGCGTCGGCTACGACATCAACTGCGGCGTCCGGTTCATCAAGACGAACCTGTATCTGGACGACGTGAAGCACCATATGCGGGAGCTGGTGAAGGCACTGTTCCACACCGTTCCAAGCGGGGCAGGGCGCACCGGGCGCTACAAGTTCAACGCCGTCGAGACGCGGCGCCTCATGGCTGAAGGGCCGCATTTTGTGATTGATCGCGGGCTGGGCGTGGCGCGCGACCTCGACCACACCGAAGCGAACGGCAAGATCGACGACGCCGACCCAGAGCAGGTTTCCGACCACGCGGTGAAGCGCGGCGCCGAACAGTGCGGCACGCTCGGCAGCGGCAACCACTTCATGGAAGTGCAAGTCGTTGACAGCGTCTTCGACGCCGAGGTCGCGAAAGCGTTCGGGTTGGAACTCAATCAGGTGTGCGTGATGATCCACAGCGGGAGCCGCGGACTCGGCTACCAAGTGTGCGACGACGCGCTTGCCGCGTTCCGCAACTGCCCCGCGAAGTACGGGTTCGAGCTACCGGACCGGCAGCTCGCGTGCGCACCGGCCGATTCGCCCGAAGGCCGCAAGTATATCGCCGCAATGCGCTCCGCCGCGAACTACGGCTTCTGCAACCGCCAACTGCTCATGCACCAGGCGCGCGAGGTGTTCGCGGAGGTGTTCGGCCGGTCGTGGGAAGACCTCGGCATGGAGCAACTCTACGACGTGGCACACAACATCGCGAAGCTCGAAGAACACACGGTCGAGGGAAAGAAGAAGAAGGTATGGGTGCATCGCAAAGGCGCGACACGCGCGTTCCCGGCCGGGCACCCGGAAGTGCCGGAAGCGTTCCGCGCAGTGGGCCAACCGGTCATCATCCCGGGCGACATGGGCCGCGCGTCGTGGATTCTGGTCGGCTCGCAGGGCGCGATGGACAAGACATTCGGCACGACGTGTCACGGAGCCGGGCGCGCGATGAGCCGCACCGCAGCGCTCAAGGACGGCGTGGGCCGGCGCATCGACAAGGAACTGGAACACAAGGGCGTGATCGCGATGGCGTCGAGCCGCAACGGTTTGGCGGAAGAGCAGCCCAAAGCGTACAAGAACGTGGACGACGTGGTTGAAGTCGTTCACGAAGCAGATCTGTCGCGCCGCGTTGCCAGAATGCGCCCGCTGGGTGTGATCAAGGGGTGAGTGGGGCCGGGGCCGCTCACTTCGCGGCCCACAGACAATGACTGTTGCAGACGAACTTCGCGCCCGTAATAATACCGTCAAGCCTCGCGCGGTCAGGATGGACTGTGCGGGATCATCCCGGCCGCGGTTGTACCGCCACCGGTCCGCCACGGACGGCACGCGCCCCGAGTTTCCTCAATATTGACACCGGTTCGCCCGTCGCACCTCGGACCCGCGCTAAAGGCGGGGGCTAGATATGGAGAGTATGTGAGAGCGTGCGTGTGGATGGATAACAGTAGAACTGAGCTAAAATCGGTCTTCTGCCTCACTCACACTGCGCCTGCGCTTGTTCGCCCCGTCTCCGCCGAGTTTCGACGGGCCGCCGGTCTGGAGTGGCCCTTTCATGATCGACCCGCTGTTAGCCGGCGGGCTTGTCGTCGCTGCTGTCCTTCTGGGCATCGGCGGCACATACCTCGTCGTGCGCCGAACACCCCCGCCAGTCGCCACCCGCGACCCGGCCCCGCCCAACCCCGAAGAGCTGCGCCACGCCCAGGCACGCGGTGACGAACTCGTCGAACTATCCCGGCGCAACGCCGAGCGCATCGTCCGCGACGCCGAACTGAAAGCCCGCGACGAGGCCGTCCGGCGCCGCGAGGAACTGAGCAAGGAACTCGAAATCGCCCGGACTGAAGTGCGCGAACTGGAGCGGCGCGTCGAGAAACGCGAGGACGCGGTCGAGCACCAACAGCGCGAACTCACGCGCAAGGAGAAGCACCTCGACAGCCTCAAGGAGAAGGTAGCCGAGCGCGAAGAGTCGCTCGACAAGAAAGGCAAGCAAATCGACGACGCCCTCGACAAGCAGACGAAACGACTCCACGAGATCAGCGGACTGTCGCGCGAGACCGCCCAGAAGATGTTGCTTGAGCGACTGGAACGCGAACTCTCCGACGAAATCGCGAAGAAAATTCGTCAGCATGACGAGCGGATGAAACAGCAGGCCGAAACCGTCGCGCGAGAGATCGTCACCATCGCCATCCAACGGTACGCGGCACACCAGACGGCCGGCATGACAGTCAGCACGGTGGACATCCCGTCGGACGACATGAAGGGCCGCATTATCGGGCGTGAGGGACGCAACATCCGCACCTTCGAGAAGCTCACCGGTGTGGACGTAATCGTGGACGACACGCCCGGTGTGGTCATCGTGTCCGCGTTCGACAACGTCCGGCGCGAGATCGCGCGCCTCGCGCTCACGAAACTCATCCAGGACGGCCGCATCCACCCCACCCGCATCGAGGAGGTGGTTGCGGAGACACAGACCGAGATGGAGAAACACATCCAGGAACTCGGCACGACAGCCGTGATCGACGCGGACGTGCAGATGCCGCATGAAAAGTTGGTCTACCTCCTGGGAAGGCTCCGGTTCCGCACGAGTTACAGCCAAAACGTACTCTCGCACTCGGTCGAAGTCGCGCACCTGTGCGGAGTCATGGCGTCGGAAATGGGGCTGAACGCGCAACTCGCGCGGCGGTGCGGGTTGCTCCACGACGTGGGCAAGGCCGCGGACCACGAGATGGAAGGCGGGCACCCCAAAGTCGGTGCGGAGTTGGCGAAACGCTACGGCGAAACGAGTAAGGAGGTACTCCACGCGATCGCAGGGCACCACGACGACATCACAATCGATAACATCTACACGGTGTTGGTGGCGTCCGCGGACGCGATCAGCGCGAGCCGCCCAGGAGCACGACGCGAAACGCTTGAGAAGTACGTGAAGCGGCTCGCAGACCTGGAGGCGGTCGCATGTGGGTTCCCGGAGGTGGAACAGGCGTTCGCGATCCAGGCCGGGCGCGAGTTGCGTGTGATCGCAAATGCACACCGCGCCACCGATGCGGACGCGGTGCGTATTTGTCGCGACATCGCCCGCGCTATCGAGCAGCAACTCGATTACCCTGGCGAAATCAAGGTGACGGTAATCCGCGAAAGCCGCGCCACGGACACCGCAAAGTGAAACACGCGATACCTCTATTCGGAGTACCTGTGCGAGTTGCACTCCTCACGGCGTTCGTTATCGCTGCTCTCTCCGGTTGTAACGAGCCGTCCACACTCGCGACCGACACTCCTCCCGCAGGCCGCGGGCCTGATCCGGTGGCGACCACGCTCGTCGCGGACGACGGTGAGGCCGCGAAGGTGTTTGAGCAGCGAATCGCGCCCATCTTCAAGTCGCCCGACCCATCGAGTTGCGCGCGGTGCCACCTCGCCACCGTGGACATCAAGCAGTACATCCTGCCGTCCGCGAAGGACACGTTCCTCGCGCTCCGCGATCAGGGTTTGATCGACCTCGACAAGCCGGAGAACTCGAAAATCCTCGCGCTGATCAACCGCGGTGCGGACGACCCGAAGGCCGCCGGCTTAATCTCCGCGAAGCGCCAGAAGTCCGAGTACGAAGCGTTCGCGGCGTGGATCAAGGCATGCGCCGCCGACCCCGCGCTGCGCAACGCGGCCAAGCCCGAGAAGGCACCCACGCTCGCGACGAAACCGGTCGAAGTGGTGCGGCACGCCCGCAAGGACCGGATGTTGGAGTCGTTCGAGGCGAACGTCTGGTCGATGCGGTTTCGGTGCATGAACTGCCACACCGAGGGCACGCCACAGAATGACAAACTCGTAAAGGAACACGGCGCACGGGTCGCGTGGTTCAAGAAAGGGGGACCTGAAGCGACAATGGATTTCCTCATCGCGAGTAAACTGATCGATATCGACACGCCGGAAAAGAGTCTGCTTCTAACGAAGCCGCTGAACGAGGTGAAACACGGGGGCGGGGTGAAGATCGTGGTCGGGGACCAAGGGTACAAGGCGTTCCGCGCGTGGATTGAAGACGTCGCCGCCATCAAGACCGGCAAGTACGCGAAGCCCGCGGACCTGCCGCCGAATGGCACCGGGCCAAAGCAGTTCGGCACCGAGGCGTGGTTCAAGTTGGAGAAGACCCCTGACGCGTGGGGCGACAAACTGTTGCAAGCCGACGTGTATGCGTGGGACGCGAAAGCCAACTCGTGGGAGCGCGACCCGATCGCGACTAGTGACCGCATCGTGTTCGGTAAGGGGAAGTTGTGGCAGCACACGGTCACGCTGCTCGCGGTTCCGGGGTCGGATCGCGCAAAAGCGTGGGCGAAAGGCAAGCCCTCGCTCCCTGCGGGCAAGTACCTCGTGAAGGTCTACGTCGATTCAACGGGCAAGGTGAAAAAGGACTGGAAAGTGCCGCTCGGCGCGGAGGAGTACGTCGGACAGGTCGAGTTCCAGGGGCGCTGGCTCGAGGGGTACGGATCGATGACTGTCGTAGACGCGAGCAAGGTCAAGAAATGACTTCTGAATTCGGGTAGCCGGCTCTCGGTGAGCCAGCCACCCGAAACACACGGCCCATATCGATCCCGATCGGTCTAAGGATGCGAACGCTCACAGACCTTGCGAACGTGCTGATCGGGTGCCGGGTCGTTACCCGCGCACGGTGGGAGCGTGCCGCGCGCATTGGCCGTGGCGACCCGACCATGACCCTCGACGCGCTCACGAACGACCCGCCCGCGTGGTTCACACCCAGCGCCGCAGACACATCCGACATCCCGCACGGTCTCACCGACTACCAGCGCGACGCCATCGATTTGTGGCTCAACGGTGACGACACTCCGCTTGAGCGTCAACTCGCGATCAACCAATTCATCCTTCTGGAGAAACTTGGCGCCGGGGGACAGGGCGACGTGTACCGCAGCCGACAGCTTAATCCGCCCCGGTTCGTCGCGGTGAAAACGTTGCGGCGCGACACCGAGAGCGACCGGGCGCGGTTCGAGCTAGAAGCCCGCGCGATGATGAAAGTGCAGCACCCCGGTATCGCTCGGTTCTACCTCTACGAGCGAGTTCGCGACGCGGCCAACAAGCCAACCGACGAATACCTGATTGCGATGGAGTTCGCGGACGGCACCGACCTACACCGATTGATCCGATGGTCCGGACCGGTCCCCTGGTCGTTCGCTGTGAAGTGGGCGATCGACCTGCTCGGCGGTCTCGCGATCATTCACCAGAACGGGTTCATTCACCGCGACGTGAAGCCGGCAAACGTGATCGCGCTCGGCCCGCCACCGGAACCGGGAACAGCGCCGGGCGCGACTGCGGCCAAACTGCTCGACTTCGGCGCGGTCCGAAAGGTCGAGCAGCGCGGTCCCACCGACGCCAACCGCCGGATCTTCGTTGGCACACGCGAGTACGCGCCCCCCGAGCAGTGGGAGGAGCGTATCTACCCCGCCTCCGACCTGTACGCTCTCGGCGGCACGCTGTTCTACGCGATCACGGGTCGGCCCCCGTTCGAGATCGAGGGCCGGGACGCTATCGCGTTCATGAAGGCCCACATGCGAGCCCCGATACCTGACGCTTCCGAACACAACCTCGAGGTGCCCAAGGAACTGAGCCGCCTTCTCCAACGGATGTTGGCGAAACGCCCCGACGCCCGAGGCTCCGCAGACGAACTATTGGCGGAGTTCCGGCAACTCCTCCCCTCGGATGGCAGCGTTCCAATGACGATCGCACAACCGGTGCAAACGGTAAAGCCATCCCAACCTGCCTCACCACCTTTGCCCTATCGGTCAGCGCGCACCGCCGAGGTGGAATCGCGTGGCAAACTCGATCGCGCGCTGGATTCGGTTCTCTCCGGCCTCGAGCGTGTCTTCCTTCCCGACCGGTTGCGTGCGTCTCCCGGTCACGAACCGCCGATCAATGAGCGGTTGGTGGCCCTGCTCCGTCGCCCCTTCGTACTCTTCCTGCTCCTCGCCATGGTGGTTCTGCTGGTCGTCTGGGCCATGCTGTAGGGCAGGCCGTCGTTGCATCGTTCTCTTGCCGCGACTGGTGAGCCGCTTCCGTTCGTCGGTGGAGAGCACGCGGTCGAACACGCAGATTTCGACGCAAATACCCCCAACTCCGATCGCACAGGGCAGCAGCCCTGTACACTCTGCGCCTGCCGTAAACGGACAACTGTTTCCCCGCCTGGGTGATATTTGCACCTTCGGCCGGGCGTGGGCTATACTGATGTGGGCTGTTTCGCCCACAACAACCCACACTCGCTCTCCCATTTCGCCTGCGGACCGACGGGATGGACTTTCACCTCCAGAATCTGACAACCGGGGTAACCGTCAAGTTGCCCCCAGACCGCACGTTGATTGGCAGCGCCGATTACGCCACCATTCAAACGGCGTCAGACGGCCCATACTTGGCCGCGCTCGTGGTACGCTACCCCACCGGGTGGGTGCTGTTCGGGCTTTGCGACGAGGGCGTGACATTCAACCGCCAGCCGCTCCACGCGGCCCAGCGAGTGACGCCGAAGCGGGGCGACTTGCTCATCGTCGGTGAGGATCGGTACACGTTCCTGACCCCGGGCATCGCCAGTGCCGTGCCCGACGATGCGCCACCGGACTGCTTCGCGTACATCACGAACCCGGACGGGATGGAAGAGTGCCGCGCGGTCGATCACGACCTGCTGTTCGGCCGGCTTCCGTTCTGTCATGTTCAATTGGCCGACGCCCGGCTTTCGCGTCTCAGCGCGTTGTTAGCTTCGCACGCCGGGCACTGGTACATACACACCCTCTCGAAGAAACCCCTCGGCCGAAACCGGAAAGCGGTAACCCACTTCACGTGTGTCGAGGACGGGGACGAGTTGTTGATCGGTCCGCTCGTGGTCCGGATTGAAATCCGGACCACGACTGCGGAACGCGCGGAACTCGTTCCGGTAGTCAATTCTGGCTCGCCCTCGCGCGAGCCGGCGTTAGCGACTGACGACAGGCCGGACATCACTGACACCCCCGGGCCCTACCCCGATCCCACCCTGATCGCGTTCCACTCGCGTGGGCAACAACTGGAGAATTGGCTCAGGAAGCAGAACCCTACCTCGCCTCGCGCGAAGACCAGTGTGGGTGGGTGGTTCGGTGCGCAGCGTGACAAGCTCAAGCGGTTCTGGCTCGACACACCCGAAACAACTACAGCACGCGGTTTGCGCACCGCCGGCCGCACGGAGGAAGCGTTCGTGATTCTCGATCACGCGATCCGCGCCCGGCCCGACGGTCCCGAACTGCTCCGCGAACTATACCGGCTCTACGAGTCGGTCGGCCTGTTCGAGTTGTGCTACCGCCCGCTGCGCCACATCGAGAAGCTGGCGCAGGCGCGAGGCACGCCGGACGAGTGGGTGCTCGAGTCGTTAGCAAAACTTTGCGAGCGTCTGGGGCGATCGCACGCGGAGATGTACGACCGCGCGGTCGGGTACTGGAACAAACTCGAAGCCGCGACTGGTGTGGACCGTTCGCGTCAGCGCGCGGACGTATTGGCCCGCCGCACGCTCAACGAAAACGGCTACGCGAACGCCGCCGACGATTCGTGAGCGGGGGTCCGCCCGCGACACCGCAAGCGACGATCACTTCCCGCCGCGTGCAGCGGCCAACCAATACAATTCAACACTATCCCACCTGCAACTACCTCCTCGGAGCTAACTCATGCGCCCGATGATTGACGCACACCTGGACCTCGCGCTCAACGCGCTCAACTACAACCGCGACCTGTTCCTGTCGGTCGCGGAGTTGCGGGCCATTGAGAAGGACTTCACCGACATCAAGTGCCGGTCGCGCTGCACGGTCACGTTCCCCGAACTGAAGCGGTGCCGCATCCCGGTGTGCGTCGCGACGGTCCTGGCCCGCAGCGGCCCAGATGCGGCGCAGCGATGGGGCTTCTTACGCGGCGACATCGACTACGCGAGCCGCCACATCGCCTACGCGCACTGCGCCGGCTCGCTCGGCTACTACCGGCTCCTCGAATCGCAAGGGCACCTGAGGTTCATCCACACGCGTGGCGAGTTGTCGGCCCACTGGAAAGCATGGGAAGCGAACCCGAACGGCACGCCGCTGGGCATCATCTTGAGCATGGAGGGTGCCGACCCGATCGTGAACCCGGAGCAAGTGGCCCACTGGTTCGGGCTGGGTCTTCGCGCGGTCGGGCCGGCGCACTACGGGCGCGGCCAGTACGCCTACGGCACCGCGACCGACGGCCCGCTCTCCCCAGCCGGCGTGCAGTTGCTCAAGGAGTTCATGAAAGTGGGAATGATCCTCGACGTGACGCACCTCGCGGACCAGTCGTTCTGGCAGGCGATGGACGTGTACGACGGCCCAATGCTCGCGAGTCACCACAACCTGCGGTCGCTGGTGCCCAACGACCGGCAGATGACCGACGAGATGGCGAAGGAACTCATCAAGCGCAACGCCGTGATCGGTTCCGCGTTCGACGCGTGGATGATGTACCCCGGCTGGGTTCGCGGGCAGACCAAGCCCGACGTGGTGGGTCTCGAAGCGATCGTCGATCACATGGACCGCATCTGTCAGTTCGCGGGCAATGCGAAACACATCGCGTTCGGAACGGACCTCGACGGCGGCTTCGGCACCGAGCAGACGCCGCGTGACCTCGACACGATCACCGACATCCACAAACTGGAAGATATCCTCTCGCGCCGCGGGTATAGCTCCGCGGACATCGACGGCATCTTCTACGGCAACTGGCTACGGTTCTTCGGCTCCGCGCTGCCCGCGTAACCGGTGGCTGCCATGCGCGACGCGCGTACTCTCGTGATTGACGGCGTTCCGGTGCCACGGTTCCTGTACGGGACCGCGTGGAAGGAAGACGCGACACAGACATTAACGGCGCTCGCGTTGCGACACGGATTCCGCGGCATCGACACCGCGAACCAGCGCAAACACTATCACGAAGCCGCGGTCGGTGCGGCGGTGAAGGCCGTGATCGCGTCCGGTTCGGTGACGCGTGATGAACTGTTTCTGCAAACCAAGTTCACCTCCCGCGGCGGGCAAGATCACCGCTTGCCCTACGACCCCTCCGCACCGGCTCCGGAGCAGGTGTCGCAGTCGTTCGCGAGTTCGCTCGACCACTTCGATACCGCCGTCATCGACTCCTACGTGCTGCACGGCCCGACGAGGCGCACCGGTCTGGCTGCGGCCGACTGGGAAGCGTGGCGCGCAATGGAGTTGATTCACGACAGCGGTCGCGCCCGGTTGCTCGGAATCAGCAACGTCACGCTCGAACAACTTCAGTTGCTCTGCGCGAGCGCGCACGTGAAGCCGCGGTTCGTGCAGAACCGATGCTACGCGATCCGCGGCTGGGACCGCGCGATCAGGCAGTTTTGCACGGCGAACGAAATCACCTATCAGGGGTTCTCGCTGCTGACCGGGAACCGCGACGCGCTCGCCCACCGCGAGTTACTCCGCATCGCGAAACGCTACAACCGCACAGTTGAACAGATCGTGTTCCGGTTCGCGATTGAAGTGGGAATGATGGTCCTCACGGGCACCACCGACCCGAAGCACATGCAGTCCGATCTCGATGTGTTTGATTTCCGCTTGGAGTCGGACGAGGTCACGCTCGTGGAGGAGTTGCTCACCGCGTGAGTTAGGCCTCCGTCAAACCTCGCGTCACCCGTGGAAGTTGCACCCACACGCACCGCACGCACATCTGATCCAACGGCACTTGCTGCACACCTCGAAGTCAAGGCTGTTGCGACTCTTCTTGCAACTGAAGCAGTTCGTGTACCGACGACGGAGGGACAACTAGAACTCGACCGGTTCCGCGAATTGCTCGCTGTCCTCGTCGTTGGACTCGGCAAGCCGATCTCGGACGAAGTCCTTCACGAAGGTTGCCATTCGCTCCGGATCGCGGATGTACAAACGGACTCGGTTGGCCGGAACATCGACCTGAGATTGGGGGTCGTACACCACGACGCCCAGTTTCGGGAGGAGGGCGACCCACACATTGGAGCCGTTCTGGACGAACTGCTTCATCGACACCCCTCCGTTTCCAAGCGCGATCCTACCCTTACCAACCGCGGGCTCAACGGAGTAGCGGCGACGCCCCTCTTCGCGCATACTGTTCCACATGAACCCCATCGTCTTCGCACTGCGGAACCCCGTCACCATCATGGTCGGCGTGGTCGCCGTTCTCATCGGTAGCACGCTCGCCGCGACCCGTACGCGGGCCGACGTGTTCCCGGCACTCAACCAACCGGTCATCTACATCTGTCAACCCTATGGCGGACTCACGCCGGCCCAGATGGAAGGGCTGGTCACCAACTACTACGAGTACCACTTCCTCTACATCAACGGCGTTCAGCACATCGAGAGCCGCAACATTCAGGGCATGGCCCTCATCAAGATCTACTTCCACCCCGGTACGGACATGGCGCAAGCGCTGTCCGAGACGATCGGCTACGTGAACCGGTCGCGCGCGTTCATGCCACACGGCACACACCCGCCGTTCGTCACGCGAGTCGATACCGGCACCGTACCAGTCGGGTATCTCGTGCTGTCGAGCGAGACGAAGAGCATCGCCGAGATTCAGGACCAGGCGCTGTTCAAGGTCCGCCCGATGTTCGCGGCGCTGCCCGGCGTGTCGGCCCCGCCACCGTTCGGCGGCAACCAGCGCGCGATCCTCGTAAACGTGAACCCGGACGCGGTCGCGAAGCAGGGCTTAACGCTCTGGCAGGTCACGGAGGCAATCTCCGCCGGGAACGTGGTCGCCCCGTCCGGCACGGTCAAGATCGGCGACCAACAGTTCCTCGTCACGAACAACGCGATGGTCGGCGCCAACCCCGTCAAGGAACTCGCGCAGGTGCCGGTGAAGCTCGGCGAACACCCCGTGCTGCTGGGCGACGTGGCGACCATCGAAGACTCGGCCGACCTGACCGCCGGGTACGCGCTGGTCAACGGCCGCCGGTCCGTTTACCTGCTCGTCACGAAGCGGGCCGGCGATTCGACCGTGAGTGTGGTGAACGAACTGAAAGGCGCGCTGCCCGCGATGGAAAAGGCCGTGCCCGAAGGGATCGACATCAAGTTCGCGTTCGACCAGTCGCCCATCGTGACCGACGCGATGTGGGGCGTGGGCACCGAAGCAATCGTCGGCGCGCTGCTCACGGGATTGATGGTGCTGATCTTCCTCCGCGACTGGCGATCGGTGATCGTCGTCGTGCTGAACATCCCGCTTGCGCTATGCGCTGCGATGCTCGCGTTGTGGGCCAGTGGGCAGACGCTCAACCTCATGACGCTAGGCGGGTGGGCGCTCGCGGTCGGCATCCTGGTGGACGAGGCCACGGTGGAGGTGGAGAACATCCACACGCAACTCCTGCGCTACGACGGCGTCGCGCGGGCCGTGCGGCAGGGCAACCTCGAAACCGCCGTGCCGCGACTGCTCGCGATGCTGTGCATCCTCGCGGTGTTCATCCCGTCGTTCTTCATGGAAAGTACGGCGCGCGACCTGTTCGTACCGCTGTCGCTCGCGGTCGGCTATGCGATGATCGCGTCGTACGTGCTTTCCAGCACATTCGTCCCGGTGCTGTGCGTATGGCTACTGAAGCGCCATCCGGCAAACGCGGCACCGAAGCCGGGGCTGTTCGCGAAGTTCATGGGCCACTACGAAGCGGTCGTCACACGCGTCGTTCACTTCCGCTACGCGGTCGTACCGCTGTACCTGCTCGCTGCGCTCGCGCTCACCGCATTGCTCTACTTCAACACCGGCACCGCGATCTTCCCGCCGACTGACAAGGGGCAGTTCATGCTCCGGTTGAAGGCGCCGACCGGTACTCGGGTCGAGCGCACCGAAGAACTCGCGCAGGAAGCGACGCGACTCATCAAGGAGGAACTCGGTGCGGAGAACGTGGACGCGACCGTCGGCTACGTCGGTACGATCCCGACGAGCTACCCGGTGCAGGGCGTGTTCCAGTGGACGAGCGGACCGGGTGAGTGTCTGCTCAAAGTCGCACTCAAGGAGAACACCGGGGTGCGCCTCGACGAGCGAAAAGACGCGCTGCGCGCGAAGCTGGACGCCGGGTTGAAGAAGTGGCTCGCGGACCGCTGGAAGGAGGACGGGTTGACGCAAGCGGCGATCGACGCGCGGCTTCCCGGTCTGCGGCTCTCGTTCGAGCCGGGCGACCTGGTGAGCGACGTGATGAGCTTCGGTTCGCCGACGCCGGTCGAGGTGCAGGTGAGCGGGTCCGACATGGCGGTGAACCTCGCCTACGCGCGCGGACTGCGCGACCGACTCGCGGCAATCCCGGAGTTGCGCGACGTGCAACTCAACCCGGCACAGGACTACCCGACGCTCGACCTGAGCATCGACCGCACCCGGGCCGGAACGATGATGCTCACCGTGCGTGACATCGCGATGTCACTGATCCCCGCGACCGCGTCGAGCCGCTTCATGCAGCCGATCAACTGGCGTGACCCGAAGAGCGGGCAGGCGTACCTGGTCCAGGTGCAAATCCCGCCGCCGCAGATCAGCTCCGCGGGCGCGCTCGGCAATGTCCCGGTGGGGCAGAAGCACGCGAATGGCAACGGCACCACGAACGGCTCAATCTACCTTCAGGACGTGCTCGCACCCAGCGGCGGAATGCGGTTCACAGTCACGCCGGAGGAAGTGTACCGCTACGACATGCGTCGCGCCGCGAGCATCACCGCGAACGTCGCGACGCGGGACTTGGGGAAGGTGCGGCGGGCGGTGCAGCGCGCCATCGCGGAATCGGGCGAACCGCCGCGCGGGGTTCGTGTGGACGTTCGCGGGCAGTTGAACACGCTCGGTGTGGTGCAGAAGAGCCTCGGTCGCGGGTTGCTGCTCGCGGTGCTCGCGATCGCGCTTCTCCTGACTGCATACTTCCAGTCGATCAAGCTCGCGCTCGTCTCGGTGGCCGCGGTCCCCGCGACGCTCTGCGGTGTCGGCCTCACGCTGTGGGCGACGAACACCACGCTTAACCTCCAGTCGTTCATGGGGGCGATCATGGCGCTGGGCGTGTCGGTCGCGAACGCCATTCTGCTCGTCACGTTCGCCGAACGCGCGCGAACCGTTCACGGTGGCGCGGTGCGCGCCGCTGTGGAAGGCGGCCGGTCGCGTCTCCGACCGATCCTCATGACAAGTTGCGCCATGATCGCGGGTATGCTCCCGATGGCGATCGGGTTGTCCGTGGGCGGCGACCAGGTGGCCCCGCTGGGCCGCGCGGTCGTGGGCGGATTGGCCGCGTCCACGTTCGCGACGCTGCTGGTTCTGCCCGCGGTGTTCGCGGTGGCGCAACGACGCGCGAGTGTGGTGGGCGCGTCGATGGACCCGGACGACCCGAACAGCGGGCGCTACGACGAGAACAAGGTGAAACTGTTCGATAAGTAACACCGGTTCGCGTTTGCCGCCGCTCGCGGCGTCGCGGCGAGTGATCCGGAGGAACCGACGATGCGCCTCGACTCACGTTTGCACGGCCGCGCCGTCGGGGCAGAGGTGCCACACCGACGTTTCGGTGTACGCAAGCAGTTTTAAGCAACTGAAGAAGCAGGCCGACCACCACACTCCGCCCCTCATCTTGGCAGGACTGGGGCGACGGGACTCCGGAGCTCGAGCGGGCGGTCGAGGAGTTCGAGCAGGTAAGGTTCGCCACCGAGTCGCGCAGGGCGCGGAGCCGTAGCCGTCGGCCGTGGTGGCAGTATTGGGACTGGCAAGACACGCCGAACATCAAGCTCACCTGCCCGGCCGCGATACCAATCACGACACCCACAAGCAGGCCAGCAACGGGAAAGTGCCAACGCAGCCGGGTCAGGTGCAGCGACCGGTTCGACCCAACGCAGAAGGCCCCGGCTCTCGCCGGGGCCTTCGCTTTTATCGCTTCGTGCTGACCCGATCACCCGCAGCCGGTGGTTTCACCGCAGGTGTCGCACTTCATACACGCGCCGCTACGTACCAGCGTCAACTGCTGGCAATTCGAGCACGGGTCGCCCTCGTAGCCCTTCATGCGCGCTGTGCGGATCTTGTCCAATTGCGTGCCCGCAACCGGCGTGTAACCGTTGCGCGGCGGAAGCGCGACCGCGGTGCCGTTCGTCGCCATCGCCTCACCGTGCCCGTTGCTCCCGGTATCGCGAGGCGCGGGAGTTGGCACCACATCGCTACCGGGCTTCGTGCCACTGTTCGGCTTCGCGTGCGCCGAACGCGGGTGTGCAATCACCGACTTCGGCGGTGTCTTCGGATCGACCGTACGCGTGCTGATCACCTCTTCCGTGTCGAAGTCCGGACCCTCCTCGTCGTCGTGCATCGCGTCACCGCGAAGGTCTTCCGGCAGCACGTGCGCGAGGTCTTTTCGGTCCAGGTAGGTGATCGCCAACTCGCGGAAGATGTAGTCGATGATCGACGTGGACATCTTGATGTACGGGTTCCCCTGCACGATACCGTTCGGCTCGAATCGCGTGAACAGGAACGCGTCGATGTACTCTTCGAGCGGCACTCCATGTTGCAAGCCGAGGCTGACCGCGATGGCGAAGCAGTTGGTCATGCTGCGGAACGCGGCGCCTTCCTTGTGCATATCGATGAAGATTTCGCCGAGCGTGCCGTCCTCGTACTCGCCCGTGCGAATGTACATCTTGTGGGAGCCGATGCGGGCCTTCTGCGTGTAGCCCGCGCGGCGGTCCGGGAGGCGCCGCCGCTTCGCGATGTACCGGTGAACAATGCGCTCCGTAATGCGCTCCGCAACCTGCACCGGAGTTGCCTTCACTTCGACCCGCTCCGCTTCCGGCGTGACCGACGCGAGCAGCGCCGCCTCCGGCGAGTCCGCGACCGAGTTCAGCGGTTGACTGAGCTTCGAGACGACGCGGTCCAGCGCGTTGGCCTTCGTCATCAGTTGACACGACAGCAAGTACGCCTTCTTCACGTCCTCAATGGTCGCATCGGAGGGCATGTTGATGGTCTTTGAGATCGCGCCGCTGATGTACGGCTGCGCCGCGGCCAGCATGCGGATGTGCGATTCCCATGAGAGATACCGCTTGCCGTTC
>SXID01000216.1 GCA_005772955.1 Planctomycetia bacterium | reverse complement strand
CTGTCGCTCTCTCCCCTTCGATTCGCTGTTGGACGGAGTTTATTCATGCGATACTTGCTGCTTACCGCATTCACGTTCTTCGCGCTCGTCACGCCGTTACGTGCCGCGGACGAACTGCCGGCGTGGGTGAAGCCCATGAAGGAGGTGCGAGGCAAGTTCACCGGGAAGCCGGGCACGCTCGCGCTGTTCGGCGACTCCATCACCGTATCGAAGGCGTTCTGGGCGCCGCTCGCGTTCCCGCCCAAAGACCTGCCGCCGGAGATCGCCAAGTCACTCGACCCCGTCAAGAAACACATGCTCGATGACTCCTGGAGCAAGTGGCGCGGCAGCGACTACGGCAGCGAAGGCGGGCAGACCGCGCAGTGGGCCGAGAAGAACATCGATGCGTGGCTGACGAAGCTTAACCCGGAGTGCGCGGTGATCATGTTCGGCACTAACGACGTGACCCGCACCGACGCGGAGACGTACGCGAAGCAGATGCGCACGGTGACCGAGAAGTGCCTGAAGAACGGCACGGTCGTGATCCTCACCACGATCCCGCCGCGAGCCGGTCAAGAGAAGAAGTGCGAAACCTTTGCGGATGCGGTGCGGAAAATCGCGGCCGACCTGAAGGTGCCGCTCATCGACTACCACGCGGAGGTGCTGAAGCGGCGGCCGGATGACTGGAACGGCTCGCTACCGAAGTTCAAGGAGTTCGCGAAGGACGGGTATCAGGTGCCGACGCTGATCGCGGGCGATGGCGTTCATCCGAGTTACCCCGCGAAGTTGTCGGACTACTCCGCCAACGCGCTGAAAAGCAACGGTTACCAGTTGCGGAGCGTCCTCACGCTCCACGCTTATGCCGATGTGGTGCGACGGGTACTGCCCGCGAAATAACGCGAAGAGTATTCACCGCAGAGAACGCGGCCAAGGCGCGGCGCTCGGTCGGGCGTTCGTCCGAGAACAACCCGAGCTTTAGCTCTGGCCGAAAGTGCCACAACCCGAACGGAAATCCCGCTCAAATCCCCCGCCTTCATCTGGGTCTCGCTATTGCTGCCTCGCCATCCCACAACAGCAAGAATTTCGTCTTCTCCAAGTATCCGCACACCGCAGACCAGAGCAAACTGCCAGAAGTGACCAATCTATCAAGGGCGTTGTGCGAAACGGGGCACGGCGGTTACTTCACTGTGGACGCGTCCGCAAGTCGCCCCTCCGGGGCGAACGCTAAACTGCTTTCAGACGCGCTTAATGGTTGTGCTGCAAACCAATACCAAGACACCATGCCTACCGTCGCACGCAAACTGCTGGAGTTGATCCGCTTCAGCCACACCATTTTCGCGATGCCGTTTGCCGTCCTCGCGGCGGCTCTCGCGTGGAAAGACGAACCGGCTCGCTGGCAGGACAGCGTTGGCATCATCCTGTGCATGGTGTTCGCACGCAGCGCGGCGATGGCGTTTAATCGCGTTGTGGACCGGCGCATCGACGCGGCCAACCCACGCACAGCGGCACGACATCTTCCAGCCGGCACGCTTAGCGTAGGCGTTGTGTGGGTCTTCACGGTTGCGTGCAGTGCGGCGTTCGTTGCGTCCACGCTACTCTTTTACGTGCGCGAACCCGAAAACCCGTGGCCGCTTTATGGCTCGGTGCCGGTGCTGCTTTTTATCCTGGGGTATTCGCTCGCGAAACGGTTCACGAGCCTCGCGCACTTCTGGCTCGGCGCAGCGCTCATGCTCGCGCCGGTCGCGGCGTGGATAGCGGTGAAGGGGCTGACCGACATGACCGTGCCGCTGTTGCTCGGCGGGGCGGTCGCGTTCTGGGTCGGGGGGTTCGACATCCTCTATGCGTGTCAGGACGCGAAGTTCGACAAGGAGGCAGGGTTGCACAGCGTCCCGGCGCGGTTCGGCATTGTTAAAAGTCTGCGAATCGCAGCGGCGTGTCACTGCGTGATGTTCGGGCTGTTGGTGGGTCTTTACTTCGCGTCACCGCACCTGGGCGTGGTGTTCCTCGCGGGGTTGGGTGCGGTCGGCACGCTGCTCGTGTACGAACACCGGCTCGTGCGACCGGACGATCTCACACAGGTGAACCGCGCTTTCTTTCACGTCAACGGCGTGATCAGTTTGGGGCTGCTCGCGGTGGTGTTGGTGCAGTTGGCAATCAAATAGTCCCGCGCCCGAGGGTTGATCGACCGCAACGCGAAACGCCGAGGGCATCGTGCCCCCGGCGTTCTCGTTGCGCTTCGCGCTTATGGCTTGATGCTGCCACCCACGGCGCTGGCGTCGATCTTGTACTTTAGGGTCGCGGTGGACAGTTCGGATTCCACGCGGCCGAGTTTGTCCTTCACCTGAACCTTCACGTCGCCGCTCATGCTCACCTCACCGGTGCCGGCCATGAACGACAATTCGTCGCAGGTGCCTTCCACGCCGAACCCGGCGAACCGCACCTTGCCCTTCGCGGTCACCGCGGACAGCCCCGAACCCTTCTCCGGCGACTTGATGTCCACCTTCTCGCACGCGACCTTCATCACGAGGTCGTCGCCGCACTTCACCTCGAACGTCGGCTCGCCCTCACCCACGCGAAGCAGGATGCGGTACTTCGTGGCCGCGACTGTCGGCGAGGGAGTCACGGTGCCCGGCACGCCCAGCGGCTTGGTCGGCGGAATGTCGATCACGGCCGGAGGGTCACTAGGCAGCGTGGGCGGCATGCCGGGCAGGCTCATCCCGGCGCTCGGCGTCGGAAGCGGAACCGTGCCGCCGATCGGCGGAATGGTCCCGCTACCGGGCTGTGCGATGCCGCCCGCACCAACGACCGGCGGAGTCGCAACGGGCTTGCCCGGGAGATTCAGCGGAAGAAGTTCGCCGTTCGGCCCGGTGAACTTCGGCGTCCCGACCAGGTCCCGCCCGTCCGACGCCGGCGTGGTGGGCGGGGGCGGAATCAGATCGCCCGTCGGTGCCGATGGGGTGGTTTTGGTTGTCGGCGCGGTCGGCTTCGTGCTTGGCTCCGGGATGCCCGGCAGCGCGGGCAGCGAACTCGTCGGTGGGGTCACGTCGGCCAACTTCGCGGGCGCTGGCGGCGTGTAATCGGGAATCGCGGGCAACGTGCTCGCCGGTGCGGGCACCTTCGGCAGTTCGACACCGGGCGCCGGCAGCGCTGGCGGGGTCACTCCCGCGGGCGCCAGTTGCGGAGAGGTCGGACCGGCCACCGGCAACGCCGGTGGCGTCGCGGGTGCGGATGGCGCACCAGCCGGCGGCATCTTCGGCGCTTCGGCTGTCACCGGCGATTCTGGCGAGCGGCCCTTCGACTTGTCGAACTTCGGGCACTGGCTCGCGGCGGCGGCCAGCCCGCCGATCGACACGCCCAGAACGCCAGCCATCAGTTTCCAGCGGGACAACGACATGGTGAATGCTCCTCTGCACGACGCGGCAACCAGGGGGACCGCGAGCTTCCGAACTCGTGGGGTCACGTGCGCCAGGTCAATTCCGGCGAGGGGAATAGCCTCGCACGCTTCCCGTGTCTGCGCCACTTTCCCAAAGTCGATGACGGCGCAGGGCCGTTCCGCGTTTCACATTGAGAGTTGGAGTTGTTGAAGCACCCGGTCTGCTGACGCAGGCGGTTCGACGGGAGCGCGGGTTTTCAGTCGAACCGCCTGCGTCAGTAGGCCGGGTGTATTCCAGCCCAGACCGTCAGGCGTGAAACACGGAACCGCCCTGGATGGCGGCGCCAACGCGTCGCTGCTTCACTCGCGCAACTCCTTGACTACACTCACCTAACCCGCAACCCCTCTCCCTTTATTGGTGTTCCCATGAGCCGCCCCAAGGTGTTCGTCTCGCGTCGCATTCCCGACATGGGGTTAGACGCGATCCGTGCCGCGTGCGACGTGGACCTGTGGCCCGACCAGCTCCCGCCCCCGGCCGATGAGCTGCTGCGACGCGTCAAGGACTGCGACGGCCTGGTGTCGCTCCTCACCGACCGCATCGACGGTGCGCTTCTCGACGCGGCCCCGAAGTTGAAGGTCGTGAGCAACTACGCGGTGGGCTTTAACAACGTGGACGTGCCCGCTTGCACGGCTCGCGGCGTGTGCGTCGGCAACACGCCCGGCGTACTCACCGACGCGACCGCCGACATTGCGGTCACGCTGATGCTGGCCGCGGCACGCTGCATCGGGGCCGGAACCGCCGACGCAAAGAACGGCAAGTGGCTCACGTGGGAACCGCTCGGCTGGCTCGGTCAGGATCTGGTCGGACGCACGCTCGGCATCGTGGGCATGGGCCGCATCGGGTTCGCCGCTGCGAAGCGCCTACACCACGGCTGGGGCATGAAGGTGCTGTACACGGACCAGATTCCGAACGCGCCAGCCGAGAAGGAGTTCGGCGCGAAGCGCGTGGAGTTCGACGAGCTACTCGCGCAGAGCGATTACGTTTCCGCGCACGTCGATCTCAACCCCACGACGAAGGGCATGTTCAGCACGGCGCAGTTCGCCAAGATGAAGCGCACCGCGGTGTTCGTGAACACGGCTCGCGGGCCGCTGGTGGATCAGCCGGCGCTCGCGGCGGCGCTCCGCGGCGGGACGATCTTCGCTGCGGGTCTGGACGTGACCGACCCGGAACCGCTGCCCACGGACCACGAACTCTACAAACTCCCGAACTGCGTGATCGTCCCGCACATCGCGAGCGCAACCGTGGAGACGCGCAACGCAATGGCGCGGCTGTGCGCGAACAACGTCCTCGCCGGGGTGATGGGTGAGGCGCTCCCAACGTGGGTGAACCCGGAGGTCGCGGACACGCGCCGGAAGTGAGAGAAGATCTACCCCCACAGCCGCTTGTGGCTTCGCGAGAAATCGCACTCGCGAAGCCGCAAGCGATTCAAACCCGGTAACGCTCGTGTAACGCGGCAATCCTTGGCGCGTGCTGTCGCGTCTGTTGGTTGTTACCATCACCGGTGTGGGTATGCCCGCCGGTCGAACCGGAGACAACCCAATGAACCAACTCCCACTCTCCCGCCGCAAGTTCCTTACGCTTTCCGGCGCGAGCGTGCTGAGCGCGTTTGCGCCGTTTCGTTCTCCGCTCACCGCGTCCGACGGTATCCAGAAGGGCGCGAAGGAGGCCTCGCTCGCGATCAACGGGTTCGCCGCGGACTTGTACAGACGACTCGCGGGTCAGGGCAAAGAGAAGGGCAATCTCTTCCTCTCACCGTACAGCATCGAGACCGCGCTCGCGATGACCAGTGCCGGCGCACGCGGCAAGACGCTCGAAGAGATGGAGAAGGTGCTGCACCTGCCGAAGGAACCGCACGCAGCGTTTGGCACACTGTTCGTCAGGCACAACAGCCACCCGCACGACGACTTGAAACGCTCCTACGAACTCTCCGTCGCGAACGCGATCTGGGCACAGCAGGGCTACCCGTGGGAGAAGGCGTTCACCGACCTCACCCGCAAGCACTACGGGGCCGGGTTGACCGAAGTGGATTTTTCTGCATCGGAAGCCGCCCGCAAGCTCATTAACGAGTGGGTGGAGAAAGAGACGAAGAAGATCAAGGAGTTGATCGCGCCGGGCATCATCACCCCGCTGACGCGAATGGTGCTGGCGAACGCCATTTACTTCAAGAGCAACTGGCTGTACCAGTTCGACAAGAAGAACACGAAGGACGCGGCATTCACTCTCGCCGACGGCACGAAGGCCGACGTGCCGCTGATGTCGCTGACGGGCAATCTCAACTACGGCGAGTTCACCATGTTCGTCAACCGCGGCGGCGAGACGGTGCAGGTGCTGGAACTGCCGTACGCGGGCAAAGAACTCTCGATGCTCGTGTTCCTGCCAGGCGACCCGACCGGTGTTCACCGGCTCGCACGGTGGCTCTCCGCGGACATCCTCGCGAAGACCGAACTGAAGCCGACCGCGGTAAAGGTGTCGCTGCCACGGTTCAAGGCCGAATCTGAGTTCAGTCTCAAGCCGGCGTTAATGGACATGGGGATGAAGGCGGCGTTCACCGACGGCGCCGCGGACTTCACCGGCATGTCGCCGAAGGGGAAGGAACTGTTCATCACGCACGTGCTACACAAGGCGTTCGTGGACGTGAACGAGGAAGGCACGGAGGCCGCTGCCGCGACTGCGGTCGTGATCGGCAAGAGGGGCGCCCCGAAGACGACCGAGTTCCGCGCCGACCGGCCGTTTGTGTTCGCGATTCGCGACAACACGACCAGCGCGACGCTGTTCCTCGGCCGGTACGTCGGGCCTGCGAAGTAGTGTGAGTGGAAGACAGAAGACACGCGCCGCGTAGCCGCGAAGCGGAGCGGAGCGGAGCGTGTCCTACCAACGGGAGGTGTGTCATGCGTTACCTGATGCTCGGTGCGGCGGTCGCACTGATGGCGGCGCCGCTGAGCGCGAACCCGACGACCTGCGGGCACGGCACGAAGCTCGACTTCGTGGACAGCCCCAAGGAAGCCGCGGCTCTCGCGAAGAAGGAGCAGAAGCTTGTGCTTGTGCTTCACGTATCCGGGCACTTCGAAGACCCGGGCCTGACCTGAAACAACGCCGAAGCGCTCCGTGTGGGCGCCCTGAACAACGCGGAAGTCGGTAAGTACTGCAACGAGTACTTCGTGTCGTCGTACCAGAAGGTCGCGACCTTCAAGATCGTGGGAGCGCAGAAACAGGGCGGGAACGTTGCCGCGTACTTCTGTGCGCCGGATGGTCGTGTGCTGCACTGCGTCGCGGGTCCGGTGGACGCGCAGACGTTCCTTCGCGAAGCGAAGTGGGTCGTCGAGACCACGAAGACTTGCATGAAGGAGAGTGTCGGTAAGGACGGCAAGATGGACGGGGCCAAGTTCAAGGAACAGTTCCGCAAGGCCCACGCCGAGAAACTACGCCAGGAGTTCGGCATCGTGGTCGAAGCAGTCACCTACGATCCGCCGGAAGCGATGGACGAGAAGGACGCGCTGACCTACCGCGACCCGACCGGTCGTCCGCTTGCGCCGAAACTGCCGCCACCGCCGATCAACGGCCCGGACGTGACGCTGACCGAAGCGAAGTTCGAGGCGATGCAGAAGAACGCCG
Organism: Planctomycetia bacterium; assembly: GCA_005772955.1. Taxonomy (GTDB): domain Bacteria; phylum Planctomycetota; class Planctomycetia; order Gemmatales; family Gemmataceae; genus Gemmata. The sequence goes on along the minus strand of SXID01000216.1, from coordinate 61,831 downwards.
CTGCCGCGCCCGGCAATCGCGTCGCCGTGGATGGTAAGGGGCGGCGCGTGGTGGTCACGAACCAGAGCCTCGTTCACCAGATCATGGCCGCGCATTCGATGGTTCCGATTGAGCGAGTCTACGGGAGCGTGTTCGAGAACATTCTGGGCGAGAAGATCTCCACGAAGCCGGTAGACGTGGTGAAGCCGTTCACGTGGGTGGACAAGAACGGCAACCGCCTGCGGCCGGAGAAGTAACTTGTTCGAGACTGTTGAGCGCCGGCCCCGCCGGGGCCGCGCCTTCTCCGTGTGGAAGGCGCGGCCCCGGCGGGGCCGGCGCTCAACAGTTGCTACGCTCCAACTACAATCACCTCATGTCACAATCCGTCACATTAACGACGCGCCCCGACGGCGTCGCGGTGCTCACGTTCGACCAGCCCGGGAGCAAGGCGAACGTCCTCACACGCGAACTCTGGACGGAGTTCAGCGAAGCACTTACCGCGCTCGCCACGCGCACCGACCTGAAGGGCTTGGTGCTGGCGAGCGCGAAGCCGGGCATCTTCATCGCGGGCGCGGACCTGAAGTTACTCGCGAACGCGCCCACGCCGAACGACCCGGAAGTGCGGGCGTTCATCGAGCAAGGTTTGCGCGTCTTGGAGCAACTAGAATCGCTACCGTTCCCGACGTGCGCCGCGATCGACGGTGCCGCCCTCGGCGGTGGGTTGGAGGTTGCGCTCGCGTGCGACCTGCGTATCTGCGGCACGAACCCGAAGGTGCAACTCGGTTTGCCGGAAGTGAAACTGGGGCTGATTCCCGGTTGGGGCGGCACGCAGCGATTGCCGCGCATTCTGGACATGAACCGGATGCACCGCGCGAGCGACATGCTCACAACGGGAAAGAACCTGGACTACCACGCGGCGGTCGCGCACGAGATCACAGATGTGGCTGTTGAATCCTCGACTTTGGTCGAGCAAGCAGTTTACTACGTTCTCCGCGTTGATCGGAAGAATCGCCGAGAGCAAAAACGCAACGCAATCCCAAAGGGAGATTGGGAGCGATTCCAACTTCTCCAAGAGGTCACCGGGGCCGCGGCGGAAGCCGTGCGCGTGATGGTCGAAGGCGCGGCGATTCCGCTTTACGACGCGATCAAGCTCGAAACCGAGGCGTTCATGCGCCTCGCCGGATCGGACGAGTCAAAGCGGCTCATCGCCGAGTTCTTCAACCGCAAGAAGTAGCCGGTCTTGGTATTGCCCTCTCCCCTTGCGGGAGAGGGTGGTTTGCGCAGCAAACCGGGTGAGGGGTAGCGCTTTCTGTGGGCTAACGTTTCACCCCTCACCCCGCCGCGAAGCGCGGCGACCCACTCCCGCAAGGGGAGAGGGCAAGAACGCAACAGTGTCAGAACCAGCCGAAGAACAGTCGCGTCACGTCGAGAAAGATCACGAACACCATCAGCGACAATATCAGGAACAGCCCGGTGTACATCGCGATCGCGAACATGCGTTCCGGCACCGGACGGCCCAGCACCTTCTCCAGGATCAGGAACACCATGTGCCCGCCGTCCAGCACCGGGATCGGTAGGAAGTTCACCACCGCCAGGTTCACCGAGATCATTCCCAGGAACAACAGGAACTGCCAGAAGTCCTCGCCCGCGAACCGGTAGGACACGGTCGCGATCGTCAGCGGGCCGCTCATCGTCTTCACGCTCACACGCCCGAATGCCATCGCGTACAGGTTCATGTACACGACCTTGATGAAGCGCCCCGTGCGACGCGCGCCCAGTCCGATCGCGTCGCCGACGTCGGTCGCCTTCTGAATCTGATTATCGGTCTGGAAGATCAAGCCGCGGTCGTCGGTCGGGAACTCTTTATGCTCCCGGCCCTGGAGCGTGACCGTGAACGTCTCGTTGGTCGCGCTACGATTCACCTTCAGGTCGATCTCGAACGGCGGGCTACTCTGGAACGCGGCGTCTGCGGTCGCCCACTGGTGCGGCTTCAGATCGTCCTTCCACTCGCCGGCAACCGGCTTCTCACCAGCGCCTTTCGCCTTGAACCGCACCGCGACGATCACGTCGCCCGGTTGCAGCGGCTTGTCCGCGCCGCCCGCGTCCACGTCTCGACCTTCGATACCGAGGGACCGCTTGACGCGGTGGAAGAAGCCGGGCGGTAGTTCGATCGGCGTCGTCTTCGCGGAGTCGGCCGCTCCGCCCTTCGTCACGTCGTCAACAATCGCCTCGACCCAGTAGGCCAACCCCAGACCGCTGATCGGTTGCGGGCTGTTCGGGAGCGACTGCGTTTCGCGGTCGAACCGGTACGACGGGTCGAAGGCCACCTTCGTTGTGATGGTCTGGTCGGTGGGGTGTGCCGCACGCGACACGACCAGTTCCACCGCGATCGGCCCGGACTTGCCGTCTGACCACTGGTTCAACTGGTACGGCAGCAGCAGCGGGTCGAGCGGCTTCACGGTCACCGACTCCTGCAGTTTCTTTGGGTCCACCCCCGGTGCCTCTTTCGTCCAGGTCCAGTCCACCGGGCCGGCGACGTACCAGGTGCGCTTGCCATTTGCGTCCGGCGGAAGGAGTACCGCCTTGATGCGGTCGCCGCGTGTCGGCTGCGCGCCTTCGGTGCGCTCGACCACGCCGGCCAGTGCCGCGCTGCCGCCCCGCCGCAACGCAACGACTTCGCCCATCCGCATCCGTATCCCGAGGTCGCGCCGGTACGTCGGCTTCAGCGTGCTGACCACGGGTTCGGCGTCCGCCTTGGCGTCGGCCCGCAGCATGTGCAAGGTGATGTCCTTACCCGCGAATAGCACCAGGCGCTTGTGGTACTCGGTGTACGTCTCGACCGGCGTCACGGTCGCGGGGTTCGCGGGGTCGCTGCTCATCGCGACGATGCGGTCGCCCGGTTGGAACTTCGGGTCGGCCTCGGCCGCGGGCGTGCCAGGCATCACCGGCGTGAAGCCGGATCGCTTCGGCGCGGTCATCAGTACGAGGCGCGATGGCGGCGAGATACCCAACTGCGGGAACCGCTGGCCCTCGTCGCGCAGCGGCGACACGAACTTGTCCTTCTCTGGCTCCCACTCCTTCCCGTTCCGCTCCCACTTGATGTCTACCTTCTCGTCCTGCTGACTGCCCATCACGATCGGACGGATGTCGTCGAAGTACGGGTTGTTGCGTGTGTCGATCTTGGTGATGCGGTCGTCGGTGCGCATCCCGGCGCGCCACGCGGCGCCGCCGCTCTCGACGTAACCCACCGCGCCCGGCTTCTCCTGAACGCCGTGCAGGTACACGGCCACGAAGCACGCCATCCCGAGGATGATGTTCATGATCACGCCAGCAGAGATGATGAGCATTCTCTGGCCGACGCTTTTCTTGCGGAAACTCCGTGGGTCGTCTTCCGCTTCTTCGCCGTCGGCGCCATCGCCTTCGCCCACCATCTGAACGAACCCGCCGAGTGGGATGATGCCGATCTTGTAGGTCGTCTCGCCCCACTTGTACTGACAGAACGGCACCGCCGGCCCGAACCCGATGCTGAACATGTTCACGTGAACGTCGCACCACTTCGCCGCGACGAAGTGTCCGAGTTCGTGGATGAAGATGATGAACCCCAGCCCGAGCATCACCTTGAGGGTGTCGATTGGGTCGAGGTAGACGCACACGAGCGCGATCACGACGGCCGTGGTGACAAGCGAGAACGCGTTCTCGCGCACCCACGACTTGAGCGCGGAGACCTCGCCTTCGTGGTCCGGCGCGCCCTCACCCGCCGTTGCGGGCGCGGTGTCAGCCGGCGGGCCGCTCGGGGGCGGGTTCACGGTGTCGGGGCTACCGGCGTTCGGGTTCGGGTCCAACGGGCTACCTCCTGCCGTGCCCACGCGTCGAGGGCCATGAGCCGTTCGAGCGTGGGTCGGTTTTCGTAATCGTGCGAATTAAGCACCGCCCGGCAACACCGGGCGATGTCCAGAAAAGCGAACTCACAATTCAGAAAGCGGCCGACCGCGGCCTCATTCGCGGCATTCAAGACTGCCCCGCAGGTGCCGCCTTTGCGCGCCACTTCGAAGCCGAGATCGAGGGCCGCGAACGTCTCGCGGTCCGGCTGCTCGAATGTGAGCGCGGAGAGCTTCTGCCAGTCGAGTCTCTTGGTCGGGCCGCTCACGCGGTCCGGGTGCAACAGCGCGAGCTGGATCGGCAGTTTCATATCGGGTGGGGACAACTGCGCGAGTACCGAGCCATCTACGAACTCGACGAACGAGTGAACGATCGACTCCGGGTGAACGATCACATCGATCTGTTCGGCGGTTAGCCCGAACAGCCAGCGCGCCTCGATCACTTCGAGCGCCTTGTTCATCAGCGTGGCGGAGTCGATGGTGATCTTCGGCCCCATCTGCCAGGTGGGATGTTTGAGCGCCTGTGCCGGCGTGACGGCTTCCAACTCAGCGGCGCTCTTGCCACGGAACGGCCCGCCGCTGGCGGTGAGCACCACTCGCGTCACGTCGGCTGCGGTGTGCCCGGTCAGCGCCTGGAAGATCGCGGAGTGTTCGCTATCGACCGGGAGCAACTTCGCGCCGTGCGCCGCCGCGAGTTCGGTCACGAGGGGACCGGCGACGACGAGCGTTTCCTTGTTTGCGAGTGCGACCGTCTTACCGGCTTCGAGCGAGGCCCACGTCCCGGCAAGCCCCGCGGCGCCGACCACTGCGGACACCACCACGTCCGTGCCCGCGTCCGTCACCAGGCGCGCGACGCCGGCTTCGCCACAGAGTAGTTCGGTTTCTTTCGGGAAGAATTTACGGTCGGCCTGTTTGAACGCGACCGGATTGCAGAGCACTGCGAACCGCGGCTTAAACTTGCGGCACTGATCCGCGAGCTGTTCCCACTTGGAATGGGCCGCGAGGCCCGCGATTTCGAGCTGTTCGGGGAGGTGACGCACCACGTCGAGCGTGCTGGTGCCAACGGAGCCGGTGGAACCGAGCACCGCGACCCGGCGCGGCTGACGAACGCTCGGGGGGTGTAACGGCATTACGCGGCACCGGTGGACCGCGGGCGGAACCCGCAAGTAGTACCGGGCATTGTACGAGAGGGCGGAACGGGGCAACAGGCGCGGTCAGTTGCTCCGCCGCGCGGCGGAAGAACACAGGCGGGACGACGACCGGGAGTTCGCGCCGCCACTGGTCGGATCGCGTGGGAAAGGTGGGGAAGAGAGGGGCGAGTTGTGCGGCGCGTGCGAGACAACTCGCCCCGTGTCGTTACTTCTTTTTCGGCGCACTCGTTCTCGCAAGCGAGTGAATGGCCTTGCCATCGGCGGTGTAGCGAATCGTCATCCTGTCGCCGGGCTTGAAGTCCGTGAGTTTCCCTTCCTTGCCGCCAACCATTGCCTTTGCATCTGCTGCGAGCTTCGCGGTTTTGTCGGGCGGGTTGTTGGCTGGCGGGCCGTCAGGTTTGAACGTGAGGGTGTCACCGCTTACCTTTCTGAAGATCACCAACTCGGTCTTGCCGACGACCCAAAGTCCCTCGGCATCCGCCACCTGGGATGCCTCTAACTTCCCGCCGTAAACGTTTGCGTGGGGCGCCCCGACCGGCACGTCTTCGAACTTGGCCACTTTGCCGTCCACAGCGATCTGTGCGTTGGCCGCGAACCGGACGATCACGTCCTGATCTTTGTTCTCGACACTACGGGTGATTGTTACGGTGCCGCCCTTGGCGTCCACCGCTTTGACTTTTCCGCCGGCAACGGCCGGCTTCTTGGGCCGCGGCGCGTCTTCCGCGGCGAGAGGACCGCCGAGCAACGCCGCAAACACCGCCGCAAACACCGCCGCGGTGAACCGGAACTTCAACATCGGAACCCCTCGGTGGGTGACAAAGAGAATGGCGTGAACCCCGTCTCGGTGTACGGGGTTCACGCCGGTGGTGTCTCGCGTGTTGCGTGTTGTTACGAGTCTTCTTCCTTCTCGGGCTTCGGCTTGTCGCCGGTCGGCTTCACACCGCCGCTCTGGATCAACACCGCTGCCGACTCGTCGGAACTCAGCGTCACGGTAACCTTGTCACCGGCTTTCAGGTCGGCCAACTTGCCTTCCTTCTCGCCGACCATCACCTTACCGCCCTGCGCGAGCTTCACCACGCGGTCGTTCTTCTCACCGCCGATGGTGATCGTGGTCGCGTCCAGTTGCTTGATGACGCCGGTGAAGTTTGTCCCGGAGACGGTCACTTCGCTGGCCTCGCGGGGTTGGCCGTCCTTTGCGGCGACGATGGTGAAGGTCGCGTTCATACCCTTCACGAGGTCGCCGATCTTTGCCGCTTTGCCGTCGATGGTGATCTTCACGTCGGCCGTCAGCTTCACCGGCACTTCCTTGATGGCCTCGCCCTTGCCGACAAAGATGTTGATCGTGTTGGCGGTCGCGTCCACGCTCGCGATCTTGCCGCCGAACTTCGAGGTCTTGCTGGGCTTCTCGCCCGGTTTGTCGCCCTTCGTGCCGGTGCTGATCGTCACTGCGCCCGACTCGTCGGCCGCAATGGTGACCGAGACGTTATCGCCGGCCTTCAGATCGGCCACCTTCGCGTCCTTCCCGTTGATCGTCACTTTCGTGGTGGCGAGCAACTTGATTGTGCGGTCACCGGCCTTCACGTTCGTCAAGGTGATGCTGGTCGCGTCCACTTGCTTGATAGCGCCGTCGATGGTCGGACCGGCCACGACCACCGCAGTAGCCTCGCGCGGTTGACCCTCCTTCGTGGCGACAAGGGTGAACGTCGCTAACATGCCCTTGGGCAGGTCGGCGATCTTCACGTCCTTGCCGTCAACGACGATCTTCGCGTCGGCCGTCAGTTTCACCGTCTCCTCGATGGCATCGTTCTTGCCGATACTGACGGTAACCGTCTTCGCGGTCGCGTCCACGCTCGCAATCTTGCCGCCAAACGTCGGGGTCTTGGTGGGCTTTCCGCTGTCCTTCACACCGCTGGCGATCGATAGAACCGTCTTCTCGTCCGCGCTCGCCACCAGAGCCACCTTGTCGCCGGCCTTGAGGTCGGCCACCTTTGCGTCCTTGCCGTTGACCGTCACCTTGGTATCGGCGGTGATCGTGAGCGAGCGTGGGTTCTTTTCGTTTTCGAGTGTGATGGTGGTGGCGTCCACCTGCTTGATGACGCCGCCGCCGGTCGAACCGGTGACGCGAACCTCGGTCACTTCGGCCGGAACCCCCTTTACGCCGCCGGTAGCAACGAACGACGCGAGCGAGCCTTGCGGGATGTCCGCGAGTTTTGCTTCCTTGTTATCGATGAACACCTTCACACCGGCGGGAACCGGGATGACCTTTTCGGCATCGCCCTTGAGCACAAGCGTGATCGTGTTGGCCTTCGCATCGACCGAGCCGACCTTGCCGGCGAATTGCGGGCCGGGCTTCGGCTTCTCGCCATCCGGCTTCACGACGGGTTTCTCACCCGGCTTGACCGGGTCGGCCGGGTTCGGCTTCTCGCCCGGCTTCACCGGTTGCACAACGGGTTTCTTGTCTTCGGCGCTCAGGGTGTACATCCCGAACCCGCCGCCCGCGAGCGTCACGGACAGCGCGACGGCGCACAGTGTTTTCAGTTTGAGCAGGATCATGGAACGCAAAACCTCATGAGAGAGAGTGAGGACAGTTGTGGGAACGAGCGCGGACCCGACCGCGACCTCGGTGCCCGCCGCGGCAAGTGCGGGCGGAACGGCCGCCTGGAGCGTGTCGGCGGTGAGAATCGCTCCGAGCGCGACAGCCGGAACGACGAACCCGCGACGCGTGAGTCGCTCGCGGAGCATTGCGCGGGCGCGAGCGAGACGGCTGGAAACGGTGCCTTCGGGTAAGCCGAGACGCTCGGCGGCTTCCGTCTTGTTCAGTCCTTGCATCGCGCACAGCACCAAAGGCGTGCGGTACTTTTCCGGGAGCGCGTTCAGTTGTTCGTCGATCACCGGAAGCAAGTCGGCGTCTTCGTTTGTGCCGGTCGGCGCACGCCCCGCGATCTCGTTTGCGTACTGCTGTTCGACCTGCTGCCGCCGGAATGCGCGACTGCGGGACTTCATCGCGGTGCGGTACGCGACGCCGTACAACCACGGCGCGAGCCGGTCTGGTGGGCGCACCGTGTCGGCCTTCTTCGCGAGTACAAGGAACGTCGCTTGAAACGCGTCGTCGGCCGCGTGCGAATCGCGCAGGACGCGGTTGCACACGCCGAGTACCATCGGTCCGTGCCGTCGCACGAGCGAGCCGAACGCGTTCTGATCTCGCATCGTCCGGTAGCGGGTGAGTAGGTCGCCATCGCCGTTGCTCGCGGAATCGCGAACGCGGTCAAAGACCTTGCGCACCGTATCGATTTGGGCCAGAGCCATTGCGCCCTCCGTCAGCCGTCAATGTGTAATGCCCCGGGGAGCGGAACCGAGTCCGGGAAAATCCGAAACTCGCAACTTCGCGTCGGTCGTACGGGCTGGGTCAGCCGCTACTCGCGCAGCGAGGCGACGTGCGGTGTCTTCTCGACGTTACCAGCCGCGTCCTCGGCATGCGCTTTCGGTTCGATTGTCGCGGCCAACACGACTTCCCACTGCGCGAAGTTCGCGGCCGTCGCCTTTGCCTCGACGCCGTTGACCACCACGCGATTCACGGTGCCGTTGTCGCTTGTGGTACCGCGAACGAGCAACTTGCCGTCCTTCTTCCGAACATGCGTGATGACCGTGGTCGGCGGCAGGTCGTCCGTCGGGTCGAGCGGCTTTGGGTAGTCGGTTTCCTTCGGCCGCGTCCCGGTCGGGGCGAATTCCGGAGTCACCGAGATTTTCGTCATCGCCACGCCCTTGTAGGCGTGCCGGGTGTAGACCGAACGCCACAACCCGTACTCCACGTCGTGCATCGTGAAGCCGTCTACCAGCAGCGACGGTGCCATCGCGTGGAATGCCCAGTGACTGTTCCACACCTTCATGTTTTGTACCACGAATGGGTGCTTCTCGTCGGGGCCGACGCCCTCGACGCTGCCCTTCAGGCCAGCGCCGAGACCGCCCAGGTTGAACGCGTGGCGGCGGTGACAGTGCGCCTCGTTGTCTTCAAATCGCACGAACGGCAGCGTGCGCACGTCCACGGCCTTTCGCGTGCCGTCGGGTTGGCGCACGGCGAGTTTCGGGTCGAAGTTTTTCCCCGCGACGACCTCGAACCGGAACCCGTACTCGTCGCACTCCGCCGCGACGTTTCGCGTGAACGTGTTGTGCGAGTTCGACCACCAGAACCCGGCTCCGTCGTTCGGGTCGAACGCGAGCACTTGTTTTGGCAGCGGTTTGCCGAGGCAGGCTTGCAGCGCGAGGTTGCGGTCAAACACGTTATAGACTTCGGTGGCATCTTCGAGGAAGAACCCGTGCCCGATGCTGTGGTAGCCGACGCAGTCGCGCACCACGAGGTAGTTCGTGCCGTGGATCGTGAGCCAGCGGTTGTGGCTGTCGTGAATGCTCGCGCCGATCACGGACGAGCCGCGCATGGTGTCGCCGCACAAGTGGAAGTGCAGCGCGTAGCGGCCGAGCGTGTCTTTCTTGCCGAGGTAGCGGAACTCGGCGTACCCGATGCTGCCGGTCGAGTGCTTGTGGTACATCGTGTGTCCACGAACGCCGTCCGGTGCGGCAGATTCCACGACAACGTTGCGCGACAGGTTCGCGACCTCGCCGGCGTAGCCGTCTTCGACGCGGTGATCGAACGCCACCGGTTCCGTGAGCGTGAGGACCGCCCCCGCGATGGCCTTCACGGTGCGCTCCTCGGTCTGCGTGTTGTCTCGCACGCTCGGCTGGAAGGTTTTCTTTGTCTTGATCTGGCGCGTGGTCGCGGTGAGAACGACCTTGTCGCCGATGCTCCACCCGGTTGGCGCCTCTGCGAGCGTGACCGCCGTATCGCCCTTCACCGTGGGCTTGCCGAGCTTCAGCCAGGTGCGCGACATCGGCTGCCCGTGGAAGTCCATTCGCCCGCCGCAACACACGATTGCGGGGCAACTCTCCTTGTTCATGCCTTCAACGAAATGAAGGCGGATCGTCGCGGTCTTCGCGACGGGCGAGTCTGGCGTGCCGACCAAAAATGCCGGCCGCGCGCCCTTGCTCTCGGGCGCGGCGTGGTCGCAATCGAAGCCCTCTTCGCTGTACTCGTCGCTAGCCTGCACCTTGATAAGCCCGACGTTCAGGAGCGTGTCCTTGTCAGGCGCGAAGGTGAAGGTGCCCGCGACATTGATCCCGCGTATGACGGCGGCGGATTTCACGTCGTAGGTAACGGCGTGCCCTTCACGAACGAGAACGCGCGCGCCTGCTCCGGGAACCTTGCCATCAGCCCACGTCGCGGCGTCGGACCACGGACCTGACTTCGCGGATTTCGTCACCGGAGGGGCGGCGTTCGCGGCGAGCGAGAAGCCGAAGGTGAGCGCCAGCGACAGCGAGTAGCGGGCCATGGCGGTTCCTCGGAGTAGCGACAGGTGGGTTGTGTCGGCGGGTACTTGAGATGATAGCCGAACGGGCGGGAGAAGTGGTAGAATCCGCTACATGAAGTACGTCATCGTAATTCCCGACGGCTGTGCCGACGAACCGGTCGCGGAACTTGGCAACCTCACTCCGCTTCAAGCCGCGAAACTCCCGAACATGGACCGTGTCGCCAAGAGTGGCGTCGTTGGGCTTTCCAACAACGTGCCACCGTCGCTCACGCCGGCGTCGGACGTGGCGACGCTATCGCTGTTCGGCTACGATCCGCTCAAGTTCTACACCGGCCGCGCGCCGCTCGAAACCGCCGCGATGGGCATTCACCTCGGCCCGAATGATTGGGCGATTCGCTGTAACCTCGTTTACACGCCCGACGGCCACATGAGGGACTTCACCGCGGGGCACATTTCGAGCGAAGACGGCGCACCGCTCATCCTGGCGCTTCAGAAAGAACTCGGCGGGCGCGAAGTCGCGGGCGGCACGCTGGAGTTTCACGCGGGTGTGCAGTACCGCAATATCTTGGTTTGGCGAGGCCACTCATCAACGTCTATCCTTGAGGGCACGAGGGCGCAGGCTCCCCACGACATCCCGGATAAGCCAACCGCGGACTACTTGCCAACGGGTCCGGCCGCGGAGATGCTGAACGCGCTGATGGAGGCGAGCAAGCCGATTCTCGCGGCGCACCCGGTGAACGCACGGCGCATCGCGGAGGGCAAGAAACCGGCCACGCAGATATGGCTGTGGGGCCAGGGCAAGGCGCCGCGCATGGACCCGTTCGCGCAGGTGTACGGCAGGCGCGGAGCGATCATCTCCGCGGTCGATCTCGTTCGCGGGGTGGGCGTGCTGCTTGGCTGGCACCGGATCGACGTGCCCGGCGCGACCGGCTATCTCGATACGAGCTACGCGAACAAGGGCCGGTTCGCGATTGAATCGCTCGGTGCGTTCGACCTGGTGTGTGTTCACGTCGAAGCCCCTGACGAAGCTTCGCACGAAGGCAAGACCGCGGAGAAGGTGAAGGCGCTGGAGCGGATTGACGAGTACATCGTTGGGCCGCTGCTCGACGCGCTCCCGCGATACGGCGAATACCGTATCCTGGTGGAACCCGATCACCGCACCACGCTCGCGACGCGTGCACACGCATATGGCGCGGTCGCGTTCGCCGCGTGCGGAAGCGGCATCGCGCCCGACGGCGCCGACCGCTACGACGAACCGACCGCCGCGACCACCGGGTTGAGCTTCGATCCCGGCTGGCATTTGATGAAGTGGTGGTTGGGGAAGTAGTCGCACGTTGCGAGCCGAAGACAGCAAACAAGTACACCGAGAAAACTTCACCCCGCGGAGATGCAGATGAACCGGTTATTCGTGCTGACCGCCTGCCTGTGCTTCGTTGTCTCGTCACGCGCAACTCAAAGTTCGGGACTCGCCCAGGAGCCGAAGGAACAGACCCTCAAGGTGCGGTGGCTCGGGCAGTCGTACTTCCAGATCGAATCGACCGAGGGCCGCAAGATCGTGATCGACCCGCACGCGATCCCGGCGTTCGGGCGGCAGACCGTCGCGGCCGAGTTCATCCTCGTCAGCCACCCGCACGACGACCACGCGCTCATCGAGATTATCGAGGTGCCGGCCGGGGCCAAACAGTTCAACGAGAAGGACATCCTTCGCGGCGTGATCGAGACGAAGCCCGGCAAGCAGGAATGGAAGGTGATCGACGAGAAACGTGGGAACATCCGCGTGCGCAACATCGCGACCTACCACGACACCATGAACGGGATGCAGCGCGGCAAGAACAGCATCTGGATCATCGAGATGAACGGGCTGGTGCTGTGCCACCTCGGCGACCTGGGCCACGAACTCTCCGGCGAACAGGTGAAGGCGATCGGCAAGATTGATGTGCTGATGATCCCGATCGGCGGCATCTACACGATCAACGGCGAGCAGGCCCAAAACGTGTTGAAGCAACTCAAGCCGCGGCTGTACGTGCTGCCGATGCACTATGGCGTGCCAGGCTACGACGAACTCGCCGGGCCGGAAGAGTTCCTCGACGGGGTCAAGAAGGACGACATCAAGAAGATGCCCGGCACGAACGAACTTGCATTCGCCCCCGACCTGAAACTCGACGCCCCCAAGATCGTGCTACTCGGCTGGAAGAAACCAGAACTGAAGAAGCCCGAAGACAAAAAGCCGCCGGAGAAGAAGTAGGGCAAACGACGGACCCAGAAGACCGGAGTCTCCCGCATGGACGCGCGTGTTCCCCGCTTGTTGCGCCGGGTGTGGTCGCGGTTGAACGGCGACACGACCTCACGCGAGGTCGTGTCGCACCCGTATCCGCCACGATACCCTGGTCAGGACGCGATTCCCGATCGCGCGTTCTACCGGCCCAGCGAACACGGCGACTGGCTGTTCTCCCCGTGGCTCGCGCACGGTGAACTTCGCGGCCACGGCGAATTCCACGACTACCTTGTCACCGCGCTCGAAGCCGGCACCGGTGTCGGCCCGGAGCGACTCTACACGCTCTTCACGCTCGCGCGACAATCGCTCCACTTACCCGGCGACTTCATCGAAACCGGCGTGTGGAAGGGCGGCACCGCGGCGCTGTTCGCAAAGCTCATTCGCGAACACTCGCCGCACGCGCGCCAGTTGCACCTGTTCGACACATTCGCCGGCATGCCGCCCACGCACGAACACGACGCGTACTACAAGGGCGGCGAGTTCGCGAACACGTCGCTGGAAGAGGTGCGCGCGAAACTGGCCCACGCGGAGTTCGTGCGCTTCCACGCGGGGCTAATCCCCGACACCTTCAGGGGGTGCGAAGACCTCAAGTTCGCGTTCGCGCACATCGACCTCGACGTGTATCAGTCCATTCGCGACGCGTGCGCATTCGTGTACCCGCGGCTCGCGGTAGGGGGAGTGTTAGTGTTCGATGACTACGCGTGGTCTACCTGCCCAGGCGCACGCCGCGCGGTCGACGAGTTCTTCGCAACGCGTGTGATGCGCCCGCTGGTGCTGTCGAACGGGCAAGCGGTGGTGTTCAAAGCGTTCGCGGAGGAGTGATCAAACGTAGCCGAACAGGGCGTTGAGTTCGGCCCCACCGAAGCGCAGAAAGAGTTCTTCCGCCGCCTCGCTCCAGTACTCCTCACGCCTCGTGCGCGAACCCGACGACGTGAGGGTCTTTGTGGTCGTGAGGCCGGGCAGAACGAGCGCGGACGCGGCCGACGGATCGGCGTGGTCCAGAAACTCCGCCAACTCGCGACACAGCCGCTGTTGAAGGTCCGGTCCGTCGTCGCCATGGAGCGTTTCAAACTTCACCGGAAACGCGGCTGGGTCCGCGAACCACGGGCGCATCGCGTGGCACACACCGAAGAACACCTCGCCCGCTTCGCGCAGGAACACCGCGAACCGCTCCTGCTTGCTCGCGTGCTTCGCCCAGATCCAGTTCCACTGCTCCTCGCGCCCGGTGTCCTGGTGGAACCGGAGCCACGAGACGAGCGCGTCACGCAGGTCGCGGTGGACGAACACCACCTTGAACCCTGACAGGTGCCCCCGCACGCGGGGGGTGCATTCCAGGTGGCTGACCGCGTGCTGACCGGGCCGGACCAGCGCGAGAACGCGTTCGAGCGGCACCGCGTGGCAGAACCGGCGGAACTCGTTGCGGGCCTCCTCGCGGGTGGCGAACCGGGAGTCCATGACCATCTGGCCGTCGAGCGAGAAGTGGAAGTCGGTCGCGACCGTTCCGAGGCGCCTGAGCGCCTCACCGATCAAGTACGTGCCCGCTTTCGGAATGGAACACACCATGACCCGGTGCGGGATCGCGCCCTGCGTCGGTTGCGCGGACGGAACGAGGTCGCTTGTCAGGTAAACCGGCACCGGAAGCCCAGCCGCGCTTCGGAGCAGGTCGTCGTTCGCGGTGAGCCGCCGCGCGCCACGGACGACGGCTCGCAGAGCGTTCTTCGTGCGGCGGAAAACCGAGCCGGCGTGCGGGCGTGACGAAACGGACATCGGCAACTCCGTGCGGGTTCTGGCTCCAACTCGGCAGAGTAGAACCGAACCCGGAGTGCCGGAAAAGATCAACCGGTGCTCGCGGCGACCGCGGCGCCCCAGACCGCCGGCACCGTGTCTTTGTGGTCACCCTGCACGTAGAAGCTCTCGCCGCCGTCCGCAACCGTTCGCACCAGGATCGTCTTCCACGGCCGGTAGTAGTATCGCGGGTCGGTCTTCGGCGCCTGCGTGTGGTAGTCGTCGCCGAGCGGTAACAGGTCGAAAACTGCGGTCGTGAACTTCGCGATGCGCTCGTTGTTCTGATGCGTGACGTTGCGCGCCATCGCGAGCGCTTTCAGGTACACTTCCGGTCCCATGACTGCCGTGCCGAAGTTCAGCACGACACCGCCTTCGAGCTTCTTGATCTGCTCCGCGAACACGAGGAAGTCCGTGTAGCTCGCGCCCCCCAGAACGCCGCCGTCGGCGTTGGGGTGTTCGTGAATGATGTCGTAGCCGATGCCGATGTGAACCGTAACCGGGATCTTCAGCCGGTACGCGGCGGCCAGCACGCTCGCGTGCTTGTGCGGGAAGAAACCCTCCGCAATCGCTCTGCCGACGCTCTCGCCCAGACCCATGCCGTCTTTCACGCCCTTCGTGATGGCGTCGTTCATCTTGCCGGTTTCTTCCCACAGTCCGAACTCGCCGCTCGACACGTATCGGGCCACGCTTTCGGTGCTGGCGCCGATGAGCGCAAATTCCCAGTCGTGAATCGGCCCCGCGCCGTTCATCGCGATCAGCGTCACGAGGCCGCGTTCCATGAGGTCGATGAGGTGCCGCTGTGCGCCGGCGCGCAACACGTGCGCGCCCATCATAAGAATGCGAGACGCGCCGCGAGCTTTGGCTTCCGCGAGGCGCTGCCCGATGAGCGGAACCGAAGGATGCGCGAAGGTGCCCGCATCGAGCGGCAGCAACACGTCGAGCGTGAGATCGTGTTTGCGGTTCGCGAGTGGCTGGAGCCGGAGCTGCGACCGGTTGAACTGCGGGTACGGCATTGATGAAACCTCGACGAAAGAAGACGATAAAGGCGGAAGAGGGATTAACCACGAAGGCACAAAGGACACAAAGAAGACGAAGACAGGCAAAAGAAGTCCGGTCTTGAAAACACTCTTCTCTTCGGTCTTCTTTGTGTCCTTTGTGCCTTCGTGGTTAATCCCTCTTCCGCCTTTGGTTCTCTTCTGTTCTATCGCTACAGACTGGCGGTACACTCAACGCATGATTCTCATCGCACAAGGCCCGAACCCGGCTGACTCCTGGCGCCGCGTGCTGCCCAACGACGTGCCCGTTGTGCTCGGGCGCGGCGCGCCGGAGTGGTCCGCGGCGTGGGAGCTGTTCCTTGCGAGAAGGCACGCGGAACTCACCGCTCGCGGCGGGAAACTGAAAGTGCGAAAGCTCGCGGGCGCGGCCAACCCGGTGTTCCACGCGGGTCGCCCCACCGACCACTTTGAACTCGTCCCCGGCGGCTCGTTCGTCATCGGGCGCACCACCTTCACGTTCGCCGACGCGCGCACCCCAGTGTCACCGAGCGATGACCGGCCGCTTCTCGATATGCGAACCGTCGCGCACCACGAACTCGATCGGCTCGCGTTCCGCGACGCCCCGCACCGGCTCGACGTACTCAGCAAACTACCGGAAGTGATCTCCAGCGCCACGGACGATAACGACCTGTTCAACCGGCTGGTGGATATGCTCCTGGCCGGCATCCGCCGCGCCGACGCGGTCGCGATTGTCTCGCTGCCGCCCGACGCGGACACACGCATGAAGCTGTTGCACTGGGACCGGCGGCTCTCCGGCGAAGGCGACTTTGAGCCGAGCAAGCGACTCGTGCGCGCCGCGGTCGCGGAACAAAACCAAACCGTGCTTCACGTCTGGGGCGCGACACCACAAGGCGCTTCAATCGAAGACCCGTTCACGCTACAGGGCCGGTTCGACTGGGCGTTCTGCACGCCGGTTTCGGGCGACGCGTGCCCAGGTTGGGGACTGTACGTCGCGGGCCGGTTCAACGGGGCCGCGGCTTCTACACTGCTCGCGCCCTGGGAGTCGAACGAACTCCGCGACGATGTGAAGTTCACCGAACTGGTGGGGAACATCCTCGGTTCGCTGCGCCAGGTGCAGGTGATGCGCGAGCGGCAGGGCGTGTTCCGCCGGTTCTTCTCGCCTGGCGTGATGAACGTGCTGTCCGGCGGCGACGCGCCCCGCGCGCTCGAACCGCGCGAGGCCGACGTGACGGTTCTCTTCTGCGACCTTCGCGGTTTCTCACGCAAGGTCGAAGAAGCCGGCGACCGCTTGCTCGAAGTGCTGAACCGCGTCAGCGCTGCGCTCGGCTTGATGACGCAAAACATCCTTAGCAACCGCGGGGCGATCGCGGACTTCCTCGGCGACGCGGCGATGGGCTTCTGGGGTTGGCCGCTCGAACAGCCGGGGAAGGTGGAACACGCGTGCCGCGCGGCGCTGGGCATTCGCGCCGCGTTCGAGGCGGTCGGACGCGATTCGGCGCACCCGCTGTACGGCTTTCGCGTGGGCATCGGCATCGCGAGCGGTCGCGCCGTGGCTGGTAGTATCGGCACGCCGGAGCAGGCGAAGGTGACCGTGTTCGGCCCGGTGGTGAATCTCTCGTCGCGCCTTCAGGATATGACCAAGTTGCTTCGCGTACCGATTCTCATCGACGAACTAACGGCCGACGCGGTGAGAGAGAAACTTCCGCGCGACGTGGGCCGCGTGCGCCGGATGGCGAAGGTTCGGCCCTATGGTTTGGATACGCCGCTGGTGGTTGCGGAACTGATTCCGCCCGCGACGCTGCCCGGCGCCGAACCAGACGAGGGTGCGCTGTCCGACGCGGACCTGATCGCATACGACAATGCTCTCGATGCGTTCCTGGCGGGGGACTGGACCGCTGCGTACAAACACTTGCACCGCGTACCGCCTGACGATCGCGGTAAGGACGTGCTGACGGAGTTCATCTTGAAGAACAACCGCACCCCGCCACCAAACTGGGATGGCGTGATCCCGCTGGGGAGCAAGGGGTGAGCAGCGAGCGGTGGGCAGCACCAGTTGTAGTTCTTGGTTTTCAGCCCCGAACAACAACTGGTGCTGCCCACTATTCAGGCGGACGTGGGGCGGCTGCTGCGGAAGGCTTGCAGCACTTCGTACAGGTCGGTGCTGACACCCACTTCGTCGTCGAGGAAATCCTTCAGCCAGATGAAGTTCATTCGCTGTGCCATCGCAACGAGCGGAAGCAGGTCACCGAGACGCACGCGGACATCCGGTTCGGTGCTCGGTTCGGCTTCTTCGATTTCGGGAGTGAAGAGTTTCAGT
Source organism: Planctomycetia bacterium (assembly GCA_005772955.1). Lineage (GTDB taxonomy): Bacteria > Planctomycetota > Planctomycetia > Gemmatales > Gemmataceae > Gemmata. The sequence goes on along the minus strand of SXID01000216.1, from coordinate 44,070 downwards.
CGCGTTGCCATGTCATCCTCCGTGGCGAGAGCGTCGTGGTTCCGGTCCCCAAGGCGGCACAGGCTCCCCAACCCGTGCAACCACACCGGTAATCCAGTGCCGACTCTCATCTGATTAATCGGCGAGTTAAAGGGTGGCACTTCAATGCGAGCCGGGAACACCGGCGGATTGAGTACACGGCTGGATAAGATGTACCAGGGCGCGAAGCCGCGTCATCTCCGTAGGTGGAAATATGTACCATGCCGATCACGTTTGCGGTGCTAGGTAGCGGTGGGTGGGGAACTGCCGTTGCGCACCTGCTCGCGCAGAACCCGAGACACAATGTCCGGCTCTGGAGCGTTCACGCCGAGAACGCGGTGCGACTGCGCGAGTCACGCGAGAACGCACGCCTACTCCCCGGCGTGAAATTCCCGGATTCGTTGCACATCACGAGCGATCCGGCCGAAGCGGTGAGCGGCGTCGACTGTTGGGTGAGCGCGATCCCTACCACATACCTGCGCGCAACGCTCGCACCATTCGCTTTGATTCGCGCAACCGACACGCCGGTGGTCAGCCTCACGAAGGGGCTGGAGATCGCGACATTCCGCCGGCCCTCCGAAATCATCGGCGAGGTGCTGAAAACGGAGAACGTCGCGGTGCTGAGCGGGCCGAGTCACGCGGAAGAAGTCGCGCGAGGGATGCCGACTTCTGTGGTCGTCGCAGCAAGCGACGGCGCTCTCGCGGCGTGGGTGCAACAGCGCTTCGGCACCGACCGGTTTCGCGTCTACACGAATGGCGACCTGATCGGCGTGGAACTCGCGGGCGCGCTGAAGAACGTGATCGGGATCGCGGCCGGCGTGTGCGATGGCCTCGGCTTCGGTGACAACGCGAAGGCCGCGCTGCTCACGCGTGGACTCGTCGAGATGACGCGATTCGGCGTCGCGCACGGCGCGGAACCTTCGACCTTCACCGGACTCGCGGGGACCGGCGACCTGATTACAACGTGCTTCAGTCCGCACGGGCGGAACCGGCGCGTGGGTTACCGCCTGGGCAAAGGTGAACCGCTGAGCGACGTGCTCGCGGGTCCGCAGATTGCGGAGGGCGTGTTCACGAGCAAGAGCGTGTTCGAGCGCACGACGCGCAGTGGTATCGAAGCGCCGATCATGACGGGTGTGTATGAGGTGATCCACAACAACAAGTTGCCGCGCGAGGCGGTGCAAGACCTCATGACCCGCAGCCCGAAACACGAGAGAGTGTGACCGTGTTCTTGTGGCACAGACATTCCTGTCTGTGTGCGTTGAGTTAAAGGCACACAGACAGGAATGTCTGCGCCACAAGAATGACGAGGAGAAAACCATGCTGTCGATCGCATTCAAAGAGTGGGCAGTGATCTGCGAGGCGCTCTCCGAGGGCCGCCAGTCGCTGATTCTGCGCAAAGGCGGCATCTCCGAAGAAGGCAGTGTGTTCCGGCCGGAGCACGCGGAGTTCCTGTTGTACCCAACGTACTTTCACGAACACCACGCCGGGGTCAAGCCGGAGTTCTTGCCCTTGCTAGAACGCGCGGAAGTCGCGAAGCCCGCGGCCGGAGTGGTCCGCTTCACACACTTCGTTCGCGTCGAATCCGTCACGCAGGCCACGCAACTGGAAGATGCGCTCGCCCTCGATGCCCGGCACGCGTGGACGCCGGATGTGGTGAAGCAGCGGTTCCACTACCGCACGCCGGGGCTGTTCGTCCTGAACGTGCGTGTGTTCCGGCTCGCGCGCCCGGTGGACGCGGTCGATCGCCCAGAGTACGCCGGGTGCAAGACGTGGGTGACGCTCGACACCCCAGTTGACACCGAAGGCGCAACGGAGGTGAAGCGATGAGTGCGAAGGTCGCGTTGGTGACCGGCAGCGGGAAGCGGCGGGTGGGTTTGCACGTCGCGGAGGCGCTCGCGGCCCGCGGGTACGCCATCGCGGTGCATTACAACACGTCGGAGAACGAAGCGAACGAAACCGCTACCAGTCTGGAAGCGCGGTTCGGTGTCATGGCGGTTCCCCTGCAAGCGGACCTCGCGGATGAAGCCGCCGTGCGCGAACTGGTGAACGCGACGCTCGACTTCTTCGGCCACATCGACGCGCTCATCAACTGCGCTGCAATCTGGAACCGCAAGGCACTTGAGGACGTGACCGCGGCCGATGTGCGCGAACATTTCGACGCGAACCTGCTCGGTACATTCCTGACGTGTCAGCACGCGGGTCTGGCGATGGTGAAGCAACCAACGGGCGGCTGCATCGTGAACATCGGCGACTGGGCCGACGCGCGACCGTACAAGGACTACGCCGCGTACTTTCCCAGTAAGGCCGCGATACCGGGCTTAACGCGAGTGTTCGCGGTGGAACTGGGCACGCGCAACCCGAACGTGCGCGTCAACGCGGTGCTGCCGGGGCCGGTGATGCTGCCGCCCGAAGTGGGCGCCGCGGAACGCGAAGAGGTGATCGCGGGCACGCTGGTAAAGCGAGAGGGTAGTCCGGCTCACGTTGCGGCGGCGGTGCTGCACTTCCTCGACAACGACTTCGTGACCGGGACGTGTCTCCAGGTCGATGGCGGGCGCAGTGTGTTCGCGAACGAGGGTTGAGAGACAGGCAGCAGAACCCCCGCCCAATTCGTTGCCACGTGCGACCAACTACCACCGCCAATCCAGACCGAACTGGAAGCCGTTGATCGCGAGTTCGGACTGCTTGAACAGCGGGCGCGGTCGGTACTGACCCGAGAAGTTCGCGGGCAACGCGTTCGTGCCCGTTGTTCGGGCCGACTGGTCGTTGACGTATGCGTTCGTGGATGACGGCGAGCCGAACGCGGGCGTGCCAACGGGACCGATCCCGGTTCCACCGAACAGTTACCTTGCGTGAGGCTACTTGATCGCTGCCCGAGCGCGGGTGAGCAGATCGCCGTCCTCGTCGCGCGGGACCGTGACCACATACCGGCCGCTCACGAATACGCCACCGTGCTTCGGCGCGAAGTCCAGACCCTCGTACTGTTTCCGGGCCGCCGCGTCCGACGCGGCGATCGCGACGATGAGTTTCTGACCGGTCTTGCGCTCAGTGAACGTGGCGCGGCGTTCGTTGTGTGTCTCCACCTCGACATGGATCCCCTTCTGCTTCAACTTCGCTGCGAAATCGTAGTGCGTTGGGGCCGAACACCCGGCGGGCACGAGCACGACGACCGGCAACAGAAGCCGGCGCATGATGTTTCTCCGCTCTTCCCCTGACCGGTATTCGGTTGGGGCGAGCGGGTATTGGATCAGCGCCAGAACCGGGCGCCAAGTGGGTACGCCTTAACCTCCGTGCTTCCCCACGGAGGCGAACAAGTGGCATTCGAGATTTTGGACGATGGTTTCATCCCGGGAAGGATGAACGACCTGGAACTGGAGGTGGACGGTAGCCAGGGGTGAAGGTCGCGTTGCGAGCTTCACCCCTGGAACCGCTGCGAGAAATGAATGAGGCCCCGGAGTCGCCGGAACCTCGGGGCGAAAATCACGCGGCGCGTCGGATAGTTTGGCGTAGGTAGCCGGCACACACCTCGACCACACGCTGCTGTTGCGACTCGGTGATCTCCGGGAATATCGGCAGCGCCACTACCTCGCTGGCCGCCTGCTCGCTGGTCGGGAAGTCGCCAGTGCGGTAGCCCAGGTACCTGAAGCATTCCTGCTGGTGTAGGCTTAACGGGTAGTACACCTCCACGCCGACGCCGCTGTCCTTCAGGTGCTTCACGAGCGAGTCGCGGTGGTTCGCCGGCACGCGAACGACGTACTGGTTGTACGTGTGCCGGCGGTCCGGTTGCGCGACCGGGCGTCGCATGAACCCGTGCAAGTTCGTACTCTCGATGAGCGAATCGTACCTCTTGGCCGCGGTTACGCGTGCAGTTAGCCAGGTCGCGACGTGCGGCAACTTCACGCGTAGCACCGCCGCGTGGATCGCGTCGAGCCGCATGTTGTAGCCGATGTACTTATGGTAGTATTTTACTTCCGAACCGTGCACTCGCAGTGCGCGGAGCTTCTTGTCGATGCTGGGGTCGTTGGTGGTCACGAGTCCGGCGTCACCGATCGCGCCGAGGTTCTTTGTGGGGTAGAAACTGAGGCACGTCACGCTACCGAGCGCGCCGCACCGCTTCCCCTTGTACTCGCTGCCAAACGACTGCGCCGCGTCTTCCACCACGTACAACTGCCGGTCCTGCGCGATCTCCCAGATCGCGTTCATGTCGCAGCATTGACCGAACAGGTGAACCGGCATGATCGCCCGCGTGTTCGCGGTGATCTTCGCTTCGATCTGGTTCGGGTCGAGATTGAAAGTAACCGGGTCGATATCCACGAACACCGGTTTCGCGCCGACGCGGGCCACCGCGCTGGCGCTCGCGAAGAACGTGAACGGCGGCACGATCACTTCATCGCCAGGCCCAATGTCGAGTGCACGCAACGCGAGTACGAGCGCGTCCGTCCCGGACCCGCACCCGATGCCGAACTGCGCCCCGCAGAACCGAGCGGTTTCCTGCTCGAACGCCGCCACTTCCGGCCCCAGGATCGCCTGACCTGAACCGAGCACACGCAGCACGGCACTATCTATCTCTTCCTTGAGGGCGCGATACTGAGCCTGGATGTCGCAGAGCGGAACCTGGGGAGGGGTGGGTGCAGTGGGAACAGAAGCGGATGAAGTTGGTTTCACGTAGACGCCTCCATGCGTCGCGAAAGTCCGCGCTGAGCGCAATCCGGGGTTGACGAAAGCGTCCTATCCCTACGTTACAAAGGGTAAACGTGTCAAGCCGGCTTGCCCAACAGCAAGCGAGAAAAGCCCGCATGAGTATGGTCCTGGCACCGGAGGCGCGCACAGTGGACAAACCCAACGACCTCGACCCGATCCTGGAGCGACTCGCGGCCAATCCCAACGCCCGCGTCGAAATCCTTCACAAACTGCTCGGCGAGGCCGCGTGTCGCAACATCGGCATCTACCCGATCCCGCCGGGGTTCAAGCTTTCGGTGGTGATCCCCGTCTACAACGAGGAACGCTGGCTCGCCGAACTCGTGCGCCGCGTGCAGGCCGTCGAGATTCCCAAAGAACTCATTCTGGTCAACGACTTCTCGAAGGATGGCACGGCCGCGATCCTCGCCCAACTGGAGAAGCAGTACGACAACGTGCGGGTGTTCCACCAGCCCAAAAACATGGGTAAGGGCGCGGCGCTACGGGAAGGCTTCAAGCACTGCACCGGCGACCTCGTCATCGTGCAAGACGCCGACCACGAGTACGACCCGGCCGAGTACCCGAAGCTGATCCAACCCATCCTCGACGGCCGGGCTGACGTAGTGATCGGCTCACGTTTCATCGGCGAAAGTCACCGCGTGCTGTACTACTGGCACTCGGTCGGGAACAAGGTGCTGACGACGCTCTCGAACTGGTTTACCGGCCTCAACCTGACCGACATGGAGACGTGCTACAAGGTCTTCAAGCGTGAGGTGATTCAGGGGATGAAGTTACGGAGCAACCGATTCGGGTTCGAGCCGGAGGTAACCGCGAAGATCGCTCGCCGGCGCAAGGGTCAGCCGCCGTGGCGCGTCTACGAGGTGCCGATCAGTTACTCGGGACGCACCTACGAAGAAGGCAAAAAGATTGGCATGAAGGACGGCTTCCAGGCGCTGTACTGCATCTTCCGCTTCTGGCTCGCGGACTGACGTTGCAAGCCCATCAGAAGAGAAGGGGGGACAAGGAGAAGGTAGAGAGGGAGAGAAGACAGAAGCACATTGGCCCTCTCTCCCCTTCTCCTTGTCCCCCCTTCACCCCTTCTTCAAGTTCTCGTCAGCATCCTATTCATCTTGCCCACGTCGCCGTGCCCTCACATCTTGCACAATCGGTAACTCCGCTAGGGGCCGCAACCGGAATCGTCACGGTTCCGACCAAGTTCCGTGGGGCGGTAACTTTTACAACGTAGAATCGGATGTTGGAGTGCGCTTTCTGAGACTGCGCGGAGAACCGCTTTCATGATCCGTAAACTACTACTCGTCGCGGTCACCGCGCTGCTGGTCGGTGCCGTTGGGTGCCGTCACCGGTGCTGCCACCTGAACCACCCGGCCAACCGCCCGCAACCGTTCCTCCCGGACGCGCCGCGGAACCCGCTCCTCCTTCCGCCAGCCGGTGTGCCGACCAGCCCCGCGCCCGAAGGGCAACCGGGTCCGAGCGGCTTCACGCCACCCGCGACCCTCGACCCTCTGAATCCCGCGCCGAAGGGCAATGGCCCCCAAGTGCTGTTCCCGGACCCGCTGCCGGGCGGCTCGTCGTCGCGCCCCACGCAACCGGGCGCGCCGGGCATTCTCGGCGCACCTGTCAAGCCGGAGACCGCCGAACCGCCGAAGACCGCTTACACAAAGGTGAAGGACGGTCTGTTCGCGGGCCGCAAGCCAACGCTCGACGGGTTTGACGCGCTCAAGAACGCGGGGTTCCGCAGTGTGGTTTACTTGCACACCGCCGGCACGGACGTGAGCGCCATCAAGGACATGGCCGCGACCCGCGGGCTGGCGTTCCACGCCATCGAGACGACGCCCGAATCACTCGCCGACGCGAGCACCGAGTTCAACCGCGTGGTGGCCGACAGGCGGAACCGCCCGGCCTACGTGTTCGGCGAAGACGACCTCCGTGCCGGGGCGATGTGGTATCTGCACCTTCGCACGGTCGATTCGCTCGGCGACGATGTGGCTCGCCTCCGCGCGAAGCCGCTTGGCCTCAGTGACCAGGGCGACGAGGGCCGCGTCTTCGCGCTGGCGATTCAACGGGTACTCGAAACGAAGTGATTCTTGTAGGGTGGGCAGTGTTTATCCTGCCGTCCGCGCGTTCTCCTCCACCACGCCCATCACCTCACTCGCCTCGCTCACGACGTAGTCCGGCGCACAACTCCACAGTAACTCCGCCGTGTGGAAGCCCCACGCGACTGCTGCGATCTTCACGCCGGCTTTCTTCGCGGCTTCGATGTCGCGTTCCTCGTCCCCAATGTACAGCACGTCCGCACGCTCCAACCGCTCGGCACGGATGATGCGTTTTAGTGCCTTTCCTTTCCCAAACAGTCGCGGGTAGCCGACCACGAACGCGAAGTGCTGTTCCACGCCGTTGGCACGCAGACACCGCCGGATGTTGTCCTCGCGGTTCGATGACAGCACACCCAGTCGTATGCCCGCACTCGCCAGCGCGGCGAGAACCTCCGGCAGACCCGCGACTAGCTTCATTCGGTCGGCCTCTTCCGCGGCGGCGGCCTGGTACTTTCGCACCAGACGTGGGAGCCGCCAGAGCGAAATTCCGTGTTGCCGGAGGAATTGTCGCGTGGACATCGCGCGAGCCGCGCTCAGGTCTTCGACCGGCTTGCAGCCCATCTCCGGGGCAAGCCGGTTGAAGATGCCGACGGCCGTCGGTAGCGAGTCCGCGAGCGTGCCGTCGAAGTCCCATACGACGAGTTTGAACGACACGGCAACCTCGGGTGAGAGTGCGCGAGCAGAAGGAGCGGAAGTTGGCGTAATGAATTGTAACAGAGCAGACCGGGTTCACCCGGGGGGGGGGGCGCCAACGGTGCGCGGCAGCGCGGCGAAGCGACTTGTCGAGGCGGTCGGAACGTGCGTCTCGAGCCACGCGGTAGCCTTCTCCGCGTCCCACCCGGCAGCAGGATCGAAGCTCACGGCCGCGGTGAATGCGAACAAGCCGACCCCGGTTACCTTCTCGCGCACGCCGAGTTCGAGATCGACCCACGCACCGTTGGTCCCGACATCGGCTGCGGGCCACGCCACGGTAATCGCGTTGGTCTCGGTGTTCCAGACGGGTTCACCACACGGCCGCAACAGCACCTCGCCGAGCGTGTGGAACAGGAAACTCTTCGCGTCCGGCACCGGCGTGTTGCCCGGGAACGCGATCTCCGCGAGAAGGGGGTCACCGTCGGTTGCGGGGAACCGGAGTTCGATCTCTGGTTGGTCGGCAAGCGGTTCTCGCGTCATCCCGCGGCGCTGTGCGGGGGTCAGATGCGTGAGCCGGCAGACGAGTCGGTCGCCCTCGACGGCCCACGTCTCGTGGTCAAGCAACTTCGCGACACGGGCCACAAATGGCACGTCGGCCGAGCGCGCAGCACGAAGACGAGCACCGTTGAACGGCGGGCGGGCGTCGTCGGGCGGAAGGGCCTGACCAACCAGCACCCAGCGTTCGGCGAGGCGCGAGAGCGGAGCGAACTCTGTTTCGGGCAACTCTTCGGCGCGGTCCAGAACGAGCACACCGAAAGGCGGGTTGACTGCGAGAAACGCAAACACCGGGTCGGTGTTCAGGCTACCGGGCGTGCCGACGAACACGCGTGCGACGGTCTGCGGACCGGACCGCTCGACCTCAGCGGCCTTCTCGTGCGCTGCGGCGAGTTTCCGAACCGCGGTCGCGTGGTCCTCGCCCGGCACAGCCACGCTGATGGCCCGGTTGAGCGCGGCGGCTTCGGCCCGTGCCCGCGTCCGTTCGTCCTCGGTCGCGGCAATCGCGGCGTCACTCGCGGCGCACCGGGTGGCGATCTCGGACGTAATCAACTCGTCGCGCCCGGTTGCGAGCGCCGCGGCGGCCGCGTCCGACTTCGCCCGTAACTCGCGAACCTGACCGGCGAGCGATGCAACCTCCGCTTCGATCGAATAAACCTGTTTCTCCAGGTCTGCCGGGTCGATGGCGCCGGGCTTTGGCTTGCTGCTAAACAGGCGAGACAAGATCCCCGGTTTGCGGACCGCTTCGGCGTGCGTGTGCCGCGCCCGCGTCAGTGCGGCGTCCTTATCGGTGTGTGCCGAGGTCGCGGCCTGAAGTTCCGCCACGAGGCGTACGATCACGTCGGTGTGATCGGTCTGGAACTTGGCGAGCGCCCGCGCAAAGGGCGTGTCCGTTTCGGCCCGCCCGTCAGCATCGATGCGGTCGCGTAAGGCAACTCGCTCCGCGAGATCGGCGTCGAGGCGCGCCAGCGATTCGTTCACCTCGGCCAAACGCGCGAGCGCTTTCGACACCACGGCGAAGACGCCGAGCCGGTTCTCGGCCGCCGCGACCTCGGCAGCAGCTTCGCGCCGGGCTTGCTCGGCGTGGGCGCAGCCCAGCGCCACGGATGTGACCTTGCTGACGGCCGGCAACGGGCGAACCGGGTTCTCGTCGTCCGCGAGCGCGCGAAGGACCGAAACACCGCACTTGAGCAACCGCTCGGTGACGCGATCGGCCGCGCCCGAGTCGGGGGACAACACGAGCACGCGATCCGCGGAAGCGCGGGCGACGTCGGCGATGACGCTCTCTCCGGCCCCGATATCAGCGTGAATCACGAACAGATCACGGCATCCGGCGGCGCGGCTGGCGGCGCTGTGCTCGACCGCCGTGCGGTCGCCGGTGGGGAGTTCGACGGGGTGAATAACGGGGAGCGGGAAGTCGCCCGCGATGAGGCGGGCGAGCCACTGACGGCCGCAGTCGCCTGGGTCGGAGGCGGTCACGGCGTACTCTTCCCGCGCGGCGGTTGCGCCGGCGGGCGTGCGTGGTACAAGAGTCGCGGTCATCAACAAGCCGTTGCCTTCGTGAGCGTGGTCGGGGTGCGGGGCAGTGTGCGCGGGCGACCGGACCAGTGGCGAGGTAAGCGGGGTGTGCGGTTTCCGGTCCGTCATACCGACACCCTGACTGACACCACAATCATCGGCGCTCGCTTGCGAGTTTGTGAGCAGGCGCCGCGCGGGGAGAACGGCGCCGGTCGCGCCTTGCGCTCCGCGACACCGGGAGAAACGGGTTTGGCAGCAGTTCCAAGAGTATAAACGGCCGAGCACGGGGAAGCTATCGCACACACAAAATTCAAGTTCCGAGTTCCGAGTGGCGAGATCCGAGCAAACGCACCCGCCCGACAGCCAGGATGGTATCCCTCACCAACTCGCCGCTCGCAACTGCTAAGGTTCTACCTTCCCCACGCTGACCGCCGGTTTCGCGGACAGTACTCGCAACACGGGCAAAAGCGGGGCGAAGGTCTTCTCGTCGTGCCAACTGTGGTCCGCGATCTTCAGGTGGCCGGGACCGACGCCACCGCCACCCAGAGTCGCGTCGAGCGGGAGCCACTGCCCCTCCGCGAACACCTCGAACCACATGTGGTATCCGAGGAACGGTTTGCCATCTTTCGCGGGCGCGTAGACCAACCCGAGCACGGTGCGGGACGGCACGCCGACCGACCGGCACATCGCAGCCCCGAGCATCGCGTACTCGGTGCAATCCCCGGTCAGTGTCTTCGCCACGTTGTCGGCTGTCGCCATCGCCTGCGAGAACTCGAAGGCCTTCATGTTCCGGTTCACCCACCGCTCGACGGCGGCGGCCTTGTCCCAGTCGCTCGCGGTCGCGGGCAGTCCTTTTACAGCGGCAGCGGAGTGGCCTTTCACGCCGTCGTTGTCCCAGTTGATGAAGTAGTTACTCGCGGTGAACTCCTTGCCCGGCGCGGGCATCGCCCCTGCGCCCCTCACCGGCCCGCGAACCGCCGCGACATGCAGCTCGAAGGTCTTCGCCTTCGCGTCGAGGTTCTTGATCGACTGCCGCGAGTCGGCCGGGAACAGCGAACCGATGTCTTCGTCTTTGGGCGCGGACACCTTGTAGACGACGGCACTACCCCGATGTATTCCCGGAATCTCGCGATCCAACCGAATCGACTGAGCGTTGAACAGCTCGATGGGCCGCATCACGGCCGCGGTCGCGGACTCTTTCGTGGTGCGAAGGAACGTGACTTTCCCGCCGAAGCCGGGGAAATCGAACTCCATCTTCAGCGGCTCGAAGGTCTCCGCGTCCACCCACGTCGTTGCCGGCGGCAGGCGGAAGTTCCCTACTGGCTCCATCTTTGAAACGTAACGTAACAACTTACGGGCCGGATCTTTCGGCCAAAGCGCGAGCGATTCCTCCGCTTCAAGCGTCACGGTCATCTTCACGACGCGGTTGAGGACACCGATGTACGCGGGGTAGTCGAACGACTCGCCGGCCTTGAGCCGCTTCTCCTTGAAGAGGACCGGTTCGCGGGCGCATCCGACCACGCCCTCGGGCCAGGGGGTGTCGCTGGCGCCCTTCGCGGCCCCGTCGCCGGTCACCTTGAGCGTCTTGCCTTCCACCACGCCGCTCAGCACCAGCGCCTGCTCTTTCCCGATGCCCTGCCGCATTCCCGTAATGAGGATGTCTCCGGTCAGGTTCTCGACGGTGGATTCCTCGCCCCACTGGCTGACGATCTGCCCGAACCGCGACACGGTGAAGTTCTGATACTTCACGCCGACGAGAAGTTCGCGCTCGTTCTTCTTGGCCTTCTTCGCGCCCCACTGAACGTACCCGATCCGCTGGCCGTCCACGGCGGCCACGAACCAGTAGTCGAACACCATATCGGCGTCGAGTTTGGGCGTGCCCGGTAGCGGGACCGCGAGCGTGTTGGTCGCGGGTTGCGCGGGCGCGACCGGTGTTGTCGGTTGGGTAATCAGTGACGGCGTTTTCCCGTTGGGCCGGATGATGATGAACTTTGATTCATCGAACCGGTCCGGGTCGCCGGGCTTCTTCGGTGTGATGACGATGTTCTTGTCATCCGGCTTGGGCTGCGCAAAAGAGTGGGCAGCAGGCAGCAGGCAGCAGGCAGTGAAGCCAAGAAAAACGCCGAGTTGCCGCATGACCGCTCTCCGGGTGCCGTCTGCTAGAGCCAAGGGTTTCAACCCCTGGTTACCTATTCACGTTCCGCTGGCCCGAGCTTGACCGGTTTAACGGAATCCGCTCCCAGCCTGTTGGTAACGGGCCGCTCCTGCCGCCCCATTGTCCCCGATCATACACCAGTCCTCTAATCAGAACACCCGGAGTTCGCGCCAGTTTCGCGTGCTCTGGACTCCTGGCTCGCTACAATTCCGCCGGCAAGGACGCCACGACGCCAAACAGGAGCTATGCTCCTGTGTCTGGGGTAACCCAAACCAGACGCCGCACGCCATGACGCGACACCACTGATAAACGTCTCGACCCTGGGTTCTTTGGAACCGATGTCGCAGCGAGGTGTCCCCGTGACTCCTGACCGGTTTGCCGCACACCTGTCCGTTAATTCCTACGGCGATTTCACCCTCACGGACGCAATCCGTCCTGGGTCCGGGCTGCCCGTTCGCCCGCGTCAGGGCTACCGCGTGGAGGTCTTCCGTGACCGCCGCGCGAAGTTGCGCCTGCCGATGCTTTCGGCAGCCGTCACCGCGGAGCGGCTGTTCGAGACGTTCTTGGCGCTGCTCGAACCGCTGGGTGAGGTGGTTCACGTCGTTCTGGAGAGCAGCCACGGCTCGCTTGCGGACGGCCACACCGACCTGCGCCGCGAACACATCGACCGGGCGGTTCTCGCGAGCTACTTCTGCGACTTCGAGGAGTTGCTCACGCACGACGGCTGCACCGGGGTCGCGGTGCTGGCCGACCGCAAGCCGATCGAAGTACAGTTCGACGAACACAAACTGTTCCACATCTACGCGCCGAACTTGAAGCCGTTCCGCCGCGTGTTACGCGATCAGGGCGTTCAGAGAAGGGCGATTCTGCCGCTCATCTCCGAGGCCGAACACCTGCACCACACGACCGACGACTTCGCGGACGCCTTCCGCCAACTCGCGATGCGCGCCGGGGTCGGCGACTTCGACCGCGTGTTCAGCGACGAGATGTAGTTTTGAAGAGATGGGCAGTGCCCACCCTCCAAATCACTTGGCCTTTTCCGGCGAGGCGAGTTTCAGCCCGATCAGGCAGCCGATCAAACCCGTCAGGAAGAAGAGTCGCCAGAACGTCGCCGGGTCTTTGAACCAGATGATTCCGATGAGCGCGGTGCCGGCCGCGCCGATGCCGGTCCACACCGCGTATGCGGTGCCCAGTGAGATCTTCTGTGCCGCGAGCGTGAGCAGCCCGAAGCTGACCATCGACAGCAGTACGAACGCCACCGCCCAGCCGATCCGGGTCAGCCCGTCAGAGAGCTTCAGGCAGGTGGTGAACCCGCACTCGAAGAAGCCAGCGGCGATGAGGTAGAGCCAGTGCATTTGCGTCCGTGACGAGTAACGAGTGACGAGTTACGAGCCAAGTCAGGAGAGGCAGTTTGTCTTCTGCCTTGGCTCGCGACTCGTCACTCGTTACTCGTCACGGAGTGTCAGGCTGCCACCAGAGCCGCGAGCACCGCGGGTTCCGGCATTGGGGTCGCGTCCTTGAGCGTGGCCAGCGCGTCGAGCAAGCCGTCGATCTGTTCGGGTGCGTGGTTCGCGTTCACCTGCATTCGCAGCACGCCGGCGCCGTGCGGCACTGCGGGGAACACCACCGACTGCACGTAATAGCCGCTCTCGTACAGGAACTTCCCGGCCTTCAGCGTGGCTTCTTCCGTTCCGACCAGTACGGATACAATCGGCACGAGCCCGCCCATCACGGCCAACCCCAACCGGGAAGCGCCGTCGATTAGACGCCGCACGTTCAGGTCGAGTTTCGCCCGCATTGCCGGGTACTCGGCGGACATCAGGATGTCCACCACCGTACACACCGCTTCGAGGTACGGGGGCGGAACCGGCCCGCCGAAGATGAGCGAGTTTGACCGCAATTTCAGCACATCGACGGCATTTTGCGAGCCAGCGACGAACCCGCCCAAGCACGAGAAGCCTTTCGAGAGCGAGCCGATGGTCAGCACGTTGTCGTAGCCGCCGAGCGTCTCGCGCACGGTCCCGCGCCCCTGTTCGCCCAGTACCCCGCTTGCGTGCGCGTCATCGACGTAGAGGCAGCCGTTGTGCCGCCTGGCGACGCGTTGGAACTCCGCCAGCGGCGGCAGTTCTCCGCTCATGCTGTACACGCCGTCCACCGCGATCACCGTGTGTCGAAACGGTTGCAGCCCGCGGAGCGTCTGTTCGAGCGCGTCGGGGCGGTTGTGCGCGAACTTCGCGGTACGGACGCCGCGCGCTCGCGCGAGCTTCAGGCCCTCGTCGATTGAGTTATGTGCGAACTGATCCGCGACGAGTACGTCGCGCCGAGTGACGAGGCCCGGCAAGGCGCCGACGTTGGCGAGCGTGACGGAGGGATAGATGAGCGCGGCCTCGGTGCCGAGCCACTCGGCGATCTTGTGTTCGGCTCGCACGTTCGGTTCGACCGACGCGAACGCGCGCGAACTGCCGTTGTGCGATCCCCACGCGTGCACGCCGCGCTCGATAGCGGCGATCACTCGCGGGTCTTGATCGAGGCCGAGGAAACTGTCGGAGCCGAAGTTGGTGACCCACCGGCCGCCGAGCTTGAACGTGCGATCGGGCCTCACGGCTTCGACGGTCTGGTCTTTCATCAGCAGGTGGGGGTAGTCGTCGAACATGCGCCGGAAGAACCGGGTCATTCCGGTATCCGCGAGCGCGTCGATCAGCCGGTCCAGCGGTGCAGGCATCACAAAGCCTCGGCGTCAAAGCGGCAGGCTGTCCGTGTATCGGACGCGCGAGCCGGGGAGGTTGACCGATATGGGCGGATTCCGCGGGCGATGTGGGCCACTAATGTGATGGGCAAAAGGCGCGACCTTGCGCCGGTTATCTGGGTAATTTGGGACGAATAAATCGGGTCCAAAGTCTGAAAGGATCGACCTGTAACGAAGGTATGGGCGGCGCCCACCCTCTCCTCTGCCCAGGGTCGTGAGCCCCTGGTTGTATATCGCGAGTCTTACCGCGACTTCTTTGGCTTCGAGTCGGGCTTTTCCTTCTCTGGCTTCTTCAGGTTTTCGATCCCGGTAGGGCAGTCGTTTTTCAGTGGGCACTGCGCACACAGCGGCGTCTTGTCGGTGCACAGTTCCTTCGCGTGGATGCTCATCAGTTCGGTGAACTCGGGGCCTCGGGTCTTCGGGATCACGTGCTCGATGCCACCGCGGACCGATTCCATGTCGTCGGCGTCGGTTTCCTCGATGACGTTCAACCGACGCAGCACGCGGAACGTGGGGCCATCGAGCGGGATCGCGTGCCCGCCGAGGTTCCGCTGCACCACCCACGCCACTGCGAAATCGTTCACCTGCTTGAATCGTGCGATCTGCTTCGCGGCCTGCTTCAAGCCGATGCTCTTCAGGTCTTTCTCGTTGAAGTAACGCGACACCTGCTTGGCGGCCTGCTTCAGCCCCTTCTTCTCCATGTCACCGAGGTCGTACGAGTAGTTCATCTCGAAAACGGCATGAAGAACACCGATGATCCACCCGGCTCGCGGGCCGGAGTTCGGCAGCGGTTTCAGTGCGTCGGCCACTTCTTGCACGGTGCTGACGCGAACTTCGTTCCAGTCCACGAACACTTTGTGGAGGCGCGTGTAAGCGGCCTCCGCGTCGGCGGTGGTGCTGCCCTCGCGACAGATCGCGAAGAGCAGTTCTTCGAGGAGCGGGCGCGGCGTTTCCGGCTCCAGGGCGGGTAGCGGGAACCTCTTCTTGAGGACCGCGTGCGCCTGGGTCAGGAGTTGCTGTTTGTTCGTGATGGCCGGCATTCGGTGGGACTCCGGTTCCGTGGCGTTCGCCCAGTCGTCGTTTAGCGTTTGCCCCGGAGGGGCGATGTCTCACGAAAACTTACTGAGGGCGGTCCGTCGTTCCTTCGGCGGCTTCTGGCTCATCGGTCTCTGCTTCGTCCTGCTCAACGTCCGTGGCGGCTTCGTCCTGTTGCTTGTCGGCCGCGAGCCGTTCATTCTCTTCGCGGATGAGGCGACCGATCTCGATGCTCTTCTTCACGCCCTCGTCGATGACGAACGTGACGTGCGGAATGTAGCGCGACGTGAGCCGGTCCGCGAGCTTCGTCTGAACGAACCCGGCCGCGCTCTTCAGCCCGTGCATCGTGAGCGCCTGTTCCTTCTCGGTACCCATGATCGAGACGAACACCTTCGCGTGTTGGAGGTCGCCGGAGACTTCGGCGCGTGTGACCGTAACGTTCTTGACTCGCGGGTCTTTCAGCTCGAACAAAATGGCGTTGGCCGCAGTTTCGCGGATCACTTCCGACACGCGCGCTATCCGGTGAGATTTCATTTGCCTTGTTTGGTGTTTAGTGTTTGGTGTTTGGTGCCGCGCGTTTAGCCGTTGGAGTTCGCAACACCTGCTGGGGTCGAGACGAAACACCAAACACTAAACACCAAACACGCCTTAAACGACCTCGCTCCCGACGGTCACTTCGCCACCGAGGTACTCCGCGACCGGGTGAACGCGAAGCGCCTCTTGGATCTTCTGCAGCACGCCCTGAACGCCCGCGTTCTCGAAGCCGACCGCAGCGAAGCCGAGCGTTACCAATTTTACGTCGTCGTGTGTGTCCACTTCCGCAGTGGACACGTTGAACTCGTTGCGAACGCGGTCCAGTATGCTCCGCACGACCTGCCGCTTGTCTTTCAACGTGCGGCTCTCGCGAACCAGCAACCGGACTGTCAGGGAACCGATAACCATATCGTCAGTTGCGAGTTACGAGTTGCGAGTTGCGAGTAAGAAAGAATTCCTGTCTGAACTCGTTGCTCGCAACTCGCAACTGTTAGAGGGTTCGTGCCCGTATCTCGATCTTGAATGCTTCGATCACGTCGTCCACCTTGATGTCGTCGTAACCGGTGATCTTCAGACCACACTCGAAGCCCTCGCGGACTTCCTTTGCGTCGTCCTTGAATCGCTTGAGCGAGTCCAGACCGACCACGCGGTCGGCCGGCGGGAACACCACCACGCCGCCACGGATGACGCGGACGCGGGCCGAGCGTTCCAGCACGCCGCTGGTGACGTAGCACCCGGCGATCGTGCCCACCTTGCCGTGCTTGAACGTCTGCCGGATGACCGCGCGGCCCAGGTGAACCACTTCCTCGATCGGCTTGAGCCTGCCTTCCAGTTGGGCCTTCACGTCGTCCACGAGGTTGTAGATGATCTGGTACTCGCGGAGGCTGATCGCGCGGCCCTCGGCCAACTTCAGGGCCGCGTCGTCGGAGGTCACGTTGAACCCGATGACGAGCGTGTCGTTTGGGCTGATGAGCGCCAGTTGCACATCGGACTCGGTGATCGCCCCGATGCCGGCGTGCAGCACGCGAGTGGTCACCTCTTCGTGCGTCAGTTTCTCCAACTCCTTCTTGATCGCCTCGACCGAGCCACGAGCCTCGGCCTTCAGAATGATCTTCAACTCAGTGATCTTCTGCCGGCTCTTGGTCGCGGCGAAGTTATCGAGGGTCACCGTCGTGAACCGGTTGAGTTTCTCCTCGCGGTCTTTCTTCTCGCGGGCCTCGGCGATCTTGGCCGCGGTGGTCAGTTCCTCGACCGCGTAGAACGGGTCATCGGCGTTGGGCACGCCGCCCAACCCGGTGATCCGCACCGGCGTACTCGGGCCAGCCTCCTCGATCTCCAAGCCCATGTCGTTCTGCATGGAACGGACGCGGCCGTAGTTCGCACCGCACAGCACGATGTCGCCCGTCTTGAGCGTACCCTGCTGCACGAGCACGGTTGCCATCACGCCCTCGTCGGCGGTCATGTAGGCTTCGAGGCAGGTGCCATTCGCGGGTCGGTCCGGGTCGGCCTGGAGGTCGTCAGCGAGGTTGATTTCCGCCTCGATCAGGATCGCGTTCAGCAGGTCGTCGATGCCCTGGCCAGTGATGGCCGAGGTCTCGACGAACTGGATGTCGCCGCCCATGTCGTCGGGGAGCAGGTTCTCTTGGTAGAGCTGGCGTCGGGTGCGATCGATGTTCGCATTCGGCGCGTCCACCTTGTTGATGGCGACGACGATTCGCACGTCCGCGGCGCGGGCGTGAGCGATGGCCTCCTGTGTCTGCGGCATGACGCCGTCAGTCGCGGCAACCACGATGATGGCAATGTCGGTGACGTTGGCACCGCGGGCGCGCATCTTCGTGAATGCCTCGTGGCCGGGTGTATCGAGGAACGTGATTGGCCGCTCGATGACTTTTTCGCCGGTCTCCGGGTCTTCGATCTTGTGCGTGACGGACCAGGCGCGGATCACCTGCGTGATGCCGCCGACCTCGCCGGCCGCGATGTTCGACCGCCGAATCTTGTCGAGCAGCGAAGTCTTGCCGTGGTCCACGTGACCCATGATCGTGACGACTGGGGGGCGCGGCCGGAGCTTCTCTGGATCGACGCTCTTCTCGCGTTCCTCGAACTCCTGGATCAGAATCTCTTCGGCGGTCTTCTGCCGCTTGATGACCAGTTCGATGTTCTTCTCGACGGCGATGAGCGCGGCGGTGTCGAAGTCCACCGGCGAGTTGTTGCCGTAAAGCTGGTTCGTCTCCTTCATCAGCCGCTTGGACAGTTCCGCCACCTTCATGCCGATGGCGTCGGACAGGCTACGAACCGTGATTGGCAGCCCAATCTCGATCATACCTTCCTTGATGATCGGCGCGATCTTGCCGCGAAGCGCCTTGCGGAGCAGCGCCTGACGCGGCCCGCGCCGCGAACCCCACTGCTGTTCGACCATCTCGACCCCGCCGGACCCAATGACGATCGACCCGCGATCGACACGCGCCCCACCCGCGCCGCCGGCGCGACCGCCGCCAGCGCGACCCTTGTGCCGAGAGTCGCGGCCAATGACGCCGGCCTTCTTCTTCTCTTCCTCGTCGTCAATGATCTCGCCGGGGCGCGGCGGGAGGCCCGGTGCGGCGCCGGGGCGCGGCGGGGTGCCGGGGCGCGGCGGGTCGCCCGGCTTGGGCGGCGCGCCAGGGGCCGGGATCGGGGTACGCGCGATTTCGTTGATCGACATACGCTGACCGCGGGCGCTGGCCGCGCGGAGTCGCTCAATCATTTCGGGCGTGAGCTTGACCGACTGACCTTGTGCCGACTTGGGCGGACCACCGACGGCTGGGCGGTTGGGCGCGCCAGGCGCGCTGCCCGTTCGCGGAGCGCCTGGCCCCGAAGGACCACCCTGACCGCCAGGGCGCTGACCAGGCGCGCTGGTCGTGCCGGACCGCGGGCCTTGCGAACCGGGAGGCGGCGCGCCACCGCCGGTTCGCGGGGCCGCGATATGCCGTGGCGGTGGTGGGGCCGGTGCACGACTCAACACGTTCGGGCGTGAGGTCTGCTGTCCCGTGGTCGCGGGGATGAAATTCTTCGGCGGCGCCGGCGGGGCCTGCACGGTCGGCGTCGGAACTGCGGCCGACGCGGGCGGCGCAGCGGGCAAAGACGAACTGGGAGCGTGAGCGACCGGAGTCGGCGCGAGCGGGGCCGGTGCTTCGACCGCGGCGGGTGTCACCACGGGCGTCGGGGCAACAGTCACCTCCGGGGTCGTCGCGGCAGGAGTCGCAACCGGGGGAGGCGAAGCCACCGGTGTGGCGGTGCGCTGGGGAGTGGCCGCGGGACGACCGCTCAGGTTCCGCATTCCGCTACCGCCGAGCGCGGGAATAACATTCTTCGGCGGCGCGGGCGGGGTCGCGGGGCGAACGACCGGCGTGAGAACAGTCGCGAGCGATTCGGCCACAACGGTCGGCGTGGGAGCGGGCGGTTCAGGAACTTCCACCGGCGTGACTTCGACCACGGGCTGCGCGACAGGTTCGGCGGGCTTGGGTGCCGGCTTCGGGAGTGCTTTGGGGATCGCGTGAATGGATTTCGCGAGTGGGGGAATAATGTTCTTCGGGGGAACGCCAGACACGGGCGCTGGAGCGTGACCGGCACCGGGTTTCGAAACCTTCTTGGCCCGTTCCTTCAGCGCGTCGGCCTGCTCCGGGATCAAACCACTAAGCTGGTTGGTGATCTCAGCGAATCCGAGTTCCTTGCAGTAGTCGAGGAGCAATTTGCTCTCGACGTTCAACTCCTTGGCCAGGGTGAAGACCCGGACCTTCTTCTCTTTTGTGTCTTTCGTGTCTTTCGACGTCGTGTTCGACAAGCAAAACTCCTCTCAGGGGTGCTCCGAACAACCCCCGAACCGGCCCGCGCAACGGGCGTACCGGATCGACCGATCGCGCCCCGAATGAGTTATATTCTAATCAAGCCGCGTCCGCTGAAAAGGGGACTCCTGCGGCGGAAGTAATGAGTAACGAGTTGCGAGTGACGAGCGAAGCAGCAAACCGCACGGTTTCGGTGGCTGCCGGGCTTTTTCTCGACTCGTCACTCGCAACTCGTTACTCGTCACTTTTCAGTCATTCGGCCGCCGACTCATCCGCGTCGGATGTCGCGGGGGCCGGCGTCTCGGTCGTCTCCTTGGTAGAGACGATGGTGGGCTGTTCAGGTTCGGAGGCAGCGGAAGTTTCCGCGGTCTCCGCAGGTGCGACTCCCTCTTCTGATAAGGCGGTCGCGGCGGCTTCGGCGGCTTCGGCGGCTTCCTGGCGGGCTTGCTCCGCAGCGGCTTCTTCCGCCTGACGGCGCTCCTCCTCGACGCTCTGCTCCATCACATCCGCGTACTCTTCTGCGTACATCACGACTTCGTCGGCCTGGTTTTCGGGAAGCCCCGAGAACTCGGTCAGTCCGGCCGCGTCGATCATCGTGATGTCGTTGTAAGACAGGAACCCTTCCTCGATGAGCACGTTGGTCAGTTCGAGCGAGGCGTTCGGAAGTTGGCCGAACCAGCGTTCCGCGCGTTCGAGCGATTCCGCGAGTTCGTCGTGCGTCATGATCTCGATGTCCCAGCCAACGAGCTTGGACGCGAGCCGCACGTTCTGGCCGCGCCGCCCGATGGCGAGTGACAACTGGTCGTCGGTGACGAGTACGATGGCCCGACCGAGCCTGGGGTAGGTGAAGACATCGGAAATCTGCGCCGGCTGCAACGCGTTCGGAATCAACACTTGCAATGCGTCGTTCCAGCGGACGATGTCGATGCGCTCGCCGTTGAGTTCCTCGATCACGTTCTTGATGCGGCTCCCGCGAACACCCACACACGCGCCGACCGCGTCCACCTTCATGTCGATGGAAGTGACCGCGACCTTCGACCGGTAACCGGCTTCACGAGCCACAGCCCGGATGTCGATGATGCGCTCGTCGATTTCGGGGATTTCTTCCTCGAAGAGCGCTTTCACGAACTCAGGGTGCGCGCGGCTCAGCACGATCTTGACGCGGTTACCTTGCTTGCGGACCTCCAGAATAATCGCCTTCACACGCTCGCCGACGTGGTGCGTTTCGCCTGGGATCTGCTCGCTGCGTGGCAGCAGTGCCTCCGACTTGCCCAGCGACACGATCGCGGTGCCTGCGTCCACGCGGGTCACGGTGCCGACGAGCAGTTCGTACTTCTTGCCGGTGAACTCGTTGAACACCGTGTCCGATTCGGCCTCGCGGATCTTCTGGATGATCATCTGCTTGGCTGACTGCGCCGCGATGCGCCCGAGCAAGCCGGGGTCGAGTTCCTGCTCGCCATACTTGGCGATGATGTGGCCGGTGGCCTCGTCGATGCTGACGTGTACGCCTTCTTCCACCTGGAAGTGGCGCTCGGCGGCGACCTGGATTGCGGAGGCGATGCCCTTGAAGATCACGTCCTTGCCGATCTTCCGTTCCTCGTGGAGTTTGTCCACGAGTTCGATGATCGCGGACCCCATGTCCTTGGGCTTTTCTTTCTCTTTCTCTTTCTTGATCGCCATGTTGATGGCCCTCGACTAACGGCCGACGGTAAACGCCAGCACCGGCTTGGGATTACGCTCCACGCCGCGGTTGCCGGGTGCGGTCCGCAGCCGTGAGCCGCGAAAACCGACGCCCGACACCCCGACGCGAGCGGCCCGAAGCCGGTGCATCGTTGGTGTGGTTGTTCGCTAGTATTGTTGCGCCCACCGGGCGTGGATGCAAGAGGGACAAAAGGGAATTCTTGGGCGAGCGCGGGGCGTAAGCCCCGGATAGATGCACCATCACAGCAACGGCGTGCGACCGTATCAGGGGGCTTACGCCCCTCGCTCGTCTTTAAACATTTACCATCCCAACTCGCCGCCAGACTGCTTGACGTTCAGGTACGCAAGGTAAAGCAACCCACCGAGGGTCAGGTAGCACGTCACGGTCGCGGGGACCGACGACGACGCGAACTTCACCGCGCTACCAGCCGACGCCTTCAACTTCGGCTTCAAGCCGCGCCAGTCCACCGAATAGACCTCGTCCAGAACCAGGTGCGACAGGAACCCGACCATCACACCGACGCCCAAGAGGATGCGCACGCCGCGCTCCGGGTACGCGAGGTACACGCACAACCCGGCGATGAGCATGGCCGGGATGCTGTGATACATCCCGCGATGCACCGTGAGTTGCCGGAACACGCTCGCCACGAAGTAACGGATGAACACGTAGCCGAACAGCAACGCCGCGAGGATGCCTTCGAGCGACACGCCCGCGTGGTGAAGTCGTGGGATGAGCATGAGCGGCACGACAGCGGCCATCAGCCCAAACAGTTCGCGTACCGGGATGCCGGAATCGCTGTCGAGGTCCGGGAGCATCCCGCCCACGGCGGTCACGCCAGCCGCGAGGATACCGGCTTCTGGGCTGAACCCCAGCGGTTGCACGGCGATCCCGCCATAGGCGACGCCCAGCACCCCGGACACTGTGATGTGCGTGCGAAAGCCAGCCATGTGGTGAATCGCTCCGCCAGGCCGCGGTTAATCGCCAACCGACCTTGTGTACATACGTTCCACGTGGAACATATTACAGAAGGAGGTGCGACATGACTCTGACCAACCAAGATATCGCCCGGCGGCTGCGCGAACACGCGAATGAACTCGCGCGGTCGGGGAACAACCTGTACCGCGTGCGTGCGTTTCGCTCCGCGGCGATGGCCGTACTCGGGTTGCCAGCCGACGTGACGGAACTTCTCGCGAGCGGCGGTACGCGCGAACTCGAGCGCGTGCCGGGCATTGGCAAGAGCCTCGCCACGACCATCGCGGGCTACGCAAACGAGAGCGGCATCGCGGCGTGAGTCGCTTTTCTCTCGCCCTCTCCCGCAAGGGGAGAGGGCAAAGACGAATCACCCTACCCCACTACATTCACACCCAATTCCCGCAGCGCGTCGCGGAACGCTTCAAAGTGCTCTTCGTTCACGCTCACCGCGAGCGGGCCGAGGCGTTCCGCGACGAGCGCACGCGTACCCGGCCACTGCGCCACGCCATCCGCGATTTCCACCGTCGGTAACTTCACGACGAGCAACCGCACGGCTAGGGGCGGTGGCATCTGCGCGCCGAGCAGCAGGAGACGCCCAGCGGACGAGAGCGGTGCGCCGCTGCGCTCCGCAAACCATCCGTCGATGTCCGCGAGCGGTCTGCCGCTGTCGATCGCTCGCCGAAGGGAAGTTGGCGTGAGCCGGAACTTCCGCCCGCCGTTCTGGTCGATGGGCAGCGGTTCCGCGAACAGCCCGATCTCCGCTTCCAACAGCAGGTCGGCTTGCGGCGTATCGACGGTGAGCGTGACGCCGTCGTCGGAGGTCGTGAGGCACCGTTGCGGTTTCGATTCGTAGTCGCGGTTACCGATTAACCGGAGGTGCGACAGCGACGGTTCGCCGCCGTCCGCGGTCATCCCAATGCGGTCGGTGAGCCGCAACGCGACCACGCCCCTTGAGACGGCCAGGTCCAGTTCGGCCGGCGTTTGAAACTCGACCAGCACCGCGGACGAGAAGATGGTGATGCGCTCGCGCTTGCTCGCCCACCGTTGAAGCAGATCGGCGACGCCGGGCGGAACCGGGCGCGTACCGTGGCGGTTGAGCGTCTGCACGATCATCGGCAGCGTGAGACCCGATTCAAGCCCGCGGTAAGTCTGTTCCGGGGTGAGTTCGAGCGTACACGCCGGGCCGATGCCTTTCCACGCCGCGAACCGCGACAGCGCGGCAATCAGCGCGGGCGTCAGTCCTTGTCGATACGCGAGCACTTCGGCGTTCGGCTGAACGAGCAGCGTTTGCGGGAACGCGGGCGGCGCGGGCGGTTCTTTCTCACCGAACAGCACGTGCCGCCCGAACGTGGATAGCCGAACCAGTTCGCCAGACACTTCCAGCACGCCGAGCGGGTACGCGACGCCGAGCAAGTACCCGCGAACCCAGCCGGCGCCCTTGTCGGTCGCGGTCGTCGGAATCACGCCGGCCCACGACGGGTGATGCGACCACAGCCACTCCGCGACCGCAGTGGGATGCACGAAGTCTCGCGCGAGCAGCAGCGCGAGCAAGCCCGCGGTGGGCGTGGGCGACAGCCCGTTCTCGGGAGGCGAGTACCCCGCGAGCGGATCCCACGGTTCCACGAGCGGCATCGCGGCGAATAGTTCCGCGAGTAGCGCGAACAGCGGGCCGTCCCACGCAGTCGGGAACGTGCTGGCTTCGAGCGTGCCGTCGCGTTCGCCGAGCAAGCCAACGGCACGCGCCCACAAGAGCGCCAACACACCGGCATCGGCAATGGACGCGAGCTGATCGACCGGTGGCGCGGCTAGCACCGCGTCCGACTGAAGCCTGACGAGGTCGCGCTTGAATAGCGTGTTCCCCTGTGTGAGCCGCATCGTGTCTGCGTGAACCTGCTGCCACACGGCCGCGAGGCGCAGCGGCCACTCGAAGCCATCCGCCGCTCGCGGTGTCGCGTGTGTGTCATCGCTCGCCAAGTTCGGCAGACCGAAATCTTCGCCGCGAGCGCGGGCCGCGACGCCGGGGTGCGCAAAGACCACCGCGTTGTGCGTCCCCGCGAGGCCGAACCAACTTGCGAAGCTGTCGATGGGCGGGTGTTGCGGGTCGAGTTCGGGGAACAGCAATCCGGTTTCGAGAAGCGTTTGAACCGGGCTGAAGCCGTCGTTGTGGTCGAGCGCCGCGAGCAGCGTGAGGAGGTGTCCGACCTTCCACCGCGGTTGCCGGCTGACGCCCATGAACGCGAGCAACTTCCGCGACGCGGGCGGTTGCTCCTTGATGCGCCGGTCGATGACCGGCGCGTTGGTGATCATCGCGGCGGCCTTGTCGAGCAACTCGTCGGTGGGTTGCTTCGAGCGCGGGCGCACGAGCTTATCGCCGACCGATCGCAGGAGCGGTTCGGCGTAGCGCGCGAGCGCGTCGCGGCAGCGGGAAGACCAGTCTGTTTCGGGGGTCGCGGGCATCGAGGTGTTGTAGTGTTCCGCGCGGCTATTTCCCGACCACTTGCGGCGTGTTTCTAACGAGCCGTGACCGCAAGGGAGCGGTTAGCGTGGCCGCTCCCTTGCGGTCGCGGCTCGTTGGTCTACTTCCCGACCACTTGCGGCGTGTGGCCCATCTTGCGGAGTTCGTCGAGGACCGCGTCGAGCCGTCCGGGGCGGATGAGCAGCACCTTCTCGGACAGCCGCCCGGCGACCTCCGACGCGAGCTTCTTGCGCGCGAGTAGTTCTTCCGCGAGCACCGCGTCCTCCGTGAGAACGAGGCACACGCGGCGGTGCAACTTGGCCGGAAGGCGAGCGGTGGGGTTGGTCACGTTCATTGCGGCCTGAAGGCCGCGCTCCCTCAGCCCAGGCACCGGCCTGGGTATACGGTTCGATGGATTCGGAAACACTCGTCGCAGGCCAGTGGTCTGGGCTGAGGGAGCGTGGCCTTCAGGCCGCAAGACATCGCTCACCCCGCGGCGGACTTCGGCGGGAGCACGTCGCGCTCGTCGAGGATCTCGTAGCTGTAGCCCTGCTCCGTCAGGAACATCTGGCGGTGGTGCGCGAAGTCGAGTTCGCGCGTGTCGCGCGACACCAGCGTGAAGAAGTGCGCGTCTCCGTCGCCGCTGCTCTTCGGGCGCAAGATGCGGCCCAACCGCTGCGCTTCTTCCTGACGCGAACCGAAGGTGCCGCTCACCTGGATCAGCACGTTCGCGTCCGGTAGGTCGATCGCGAAGTTCCCGACTTTCGATAGCACGAGATGGCGAACCTCTCCGGCGCGGAACTTGTTGTAAAGGTCTTCACGCTCCGAAGTCACGGTGCTGCCGGTGATGAGCGGCAAGTCGAACCGCTCCGCGAGCCGGTGCAGTTGCGACAGATACTGCCCGATCACGATGACTCGCTGATCCTTGTAGCGCGACAGTAATTCAGCAACCACGTCGTCCTTCGCGACGTTCTCGCTCGCGATACGGTACTTCGCACGGTGATCGGCGACCGCGTACTCCATGCGGGTCGCGTCGGTCGGCAGTGCCACGCGAATTTCGCTGCAACTCGCGCTCGCGATCCAGCCCTTCGTTTCCAACTCGCGCCACGGCACGTCGTACTTCTTCGGACCGATCAGCGAGAACACGTCGCCTTCGCGCCCGTCTTCGCGGATGAGCGTGGCGGTGAGCCCCAAGCGTCGGCGTGCCTGAATCTGTGCCGTTACGCGGAACACTGGGGCCGGCAGCAAGTGAACTTCGTCGTAGATGATCAGGCCCCAATCGCGCTGCTCGAACAGCCCGAAGTGCGGGAAGTCTTCGGTCTTGTCCGGGCGATACGTGAGAATCTGGTAGGTCGCGATCGTCACCGGGCCGATTTCCTTCGTCTCGCCGGTGTATTCTTTCACCTCAGTTTCGGTCAGCGTCGATTTGTCGATGATCTCGCGCCGCCACTGTTTCACGGCGGTGATGCTGGTGGTGAGAATCAGCGTGTTCTTCTGTAGGAGCGACATGGCCACGATGCCGACGATGGTCTTGCCCGCGCCGCACGGCAACACGATCACGCCGCTGCCGCCGCGCACGTCGCCGCCCGCGTGGAACACGTCTGCCGCTTCGCGCTGGTAGTCGCGAATGTGGAAGGGCTGCCCGCCCGTTGCCAGCGTGTCGCGAAGTGCGATCGGCAGCAGCGCGCCCTCGGTGTAACCGGCGATGTCCTCCGCCGGGTAGCCGACCGTGATGAGCACCTGTTTCAGCACGCCGCGGAACGCCGGGGTGACCGCGAAACTCGTGTTGTCGAGCTTTTCGCCGAGGTACTCTTTCACCTTCTTGTTGCGGGCGAGTTCAGCAAGCAGCGGTTTATCGGAACACACGAGCTTCAGGTGGTCGGCGTCGATGCGTTCGAGTTTGACGCGGCCGTAACGCGCGACCGTCTCCGCGATATCGGTCGGGATGTTCTGCGGGATCGGGAACTTCGTGTACCGCTGGAGCACAGCCACGACCTCATCCGCGCTGAACCCCGCGGCGGCGGCGTTCCAGAGCGAGAGGTTCGAGATGCGGTACGTGTGGATGTGTTCGGGGCTTTTTTCCAGCTCCGCGAATGGCGCGAGCGCGTCGCGTGCTTCCGTGTACTTCGGGTTATCCACCTCGACCATCACCGTTCGGTCCGGCTGGACGAAGAACGGGTTGGTCGGGTCGAAGGTCAGAGCGTGTGCGGTCGGACCGGGCATGGCGGCTCCCGGCAACTTCGCGGTCTTCGGCGGCATGGTCACCGTCGGGTTTTGGTGTCCCTGAACTCCGTCAGGGGCGAACATCCCATAGTAACGGCGCACGCGAGCGCGCGACAAGGCGAAGTGTAAAATGGTCGCTGTTGATTCAGGACCGTTCCATGTTTCACATTGCGGAGTCGTATTGTTGGAACACCCCGCCTGCTGACGCAGGCGGTTCGCCGGGAAGGGCTTTCGGTCGAACCGCCTGCGTCAGCAGGCGGGGTGCTTCCCAGCCCAAATTGCCAACCGCGAAATACGCAACGGCCCTGACTGTTGATTGTCTTACGCCTTCCGTTCGCCCGAAGGCGGAGCGTCGCCGTTGAAGTGCGCGTGGAGTCGCTCCCAGTCGATGAACAACTGCCCGCCGGTCCCCTCGTATCGCTTCTGAAACGTGAGCAGCAGGTGCAGGATCGCGTGATCCACGAACTGAAGTTCGTCGAGGTGGACGTGCAACTCCAGTCCCGGTGGTACCTCTTCGATCGCCTTCGCCAGCACCGGCAGCCGGAGGAACGTCGCTGCCCCTTCCAGGTGCAAATGCACGCGATTGTGTTCGGGTTCATCGGTCCGCGTCACCCGGAGGTGTGAGAACTGGACGAGGAGCTTAAGTGCGGCCAGCACCACCCCCATCACAACGCCCGCGAGCAGGTCGGCACTCACAATGGTCACGGCCGTCGCGACGAAGATCAGCGCCTCGCTCTTGCTCTCCTTCCACAGTTGCCGCAACCCCGGCAGGTTGAGCAACTTCCATCCGGTGTACACCAGGATGGCCGCGAGCGCCGCGGACGGGATGCGCGCGAGCAACTCCGGCAGTAGTGTGACGAACAAGAGCAGCCAGAGGCCGTGCAGAATCGCGGAGAGCCGCGTCTTCGCGCCGGCTTCGAGGTTCGCGCTGCTGCGGACGATTACACCCGTCATGGGCAACGCGCCGACGACCCCGCAGATCGTGTTCCCGACGCCCTGCGCCAGGAGTTCGCGGTCGAAATTCGTGCGCGGTCCGTTGTGCTTACTGTCCACCGCGACGGCACACAGGAGCGTTTCGGCGCTGGCGATCAGCGCGAACGTGAGCGCCCCCTTCCACACCAAACCCAGCGCGAGAATCTCCCAACTGGGCCACCCGATTGGCTGGACCGAGTCCGCGAGGCTGGCGGAGATTTGCACGCGCTCGACACCGATTCCGCCGTGGATGTCCGCCGCCGGACCGATGCGCATCCCGAACGCCTCAAAGACGGGCCGCCCGAATTCGTTCACCAGCACCGCGACCAGTACTGCGACGACCGCAGCCGGCACGATCTTCAATCGCTTCGGTACGATCGGTTTCCACAGCATGAGGATCAGGACCGCGAGCAGCCCGATGACGGCGGCTTCGGTGTGGTTCGCGCTCGCGCCCGACGGCGGGTCAAACGCCTTCCCAAGTGCATGTGGAATCGCGAGCAGCCCGTCGAGGACCTTCTTCGGCGCGGTGCTGTCCACCAACTCGTGGAACTGCTTGGCGATGATGGTGACGCCGATCCCCGCGAGCATCCCTTCCACGACTGCGGGTGAGACGGCACGGAACCACGGACCGAACTTCAGCACCCCGGCGGTGATCTGGATCAGCCCCGCGATGCCGATCGCAAGGCCAAGCAGCACAACCGGGCTGGTGCCAGGTACTTGTGCCTTCGCATCGTCGAGGAACTGGATGACGAGAACGATCAGGCCCGCAGCCGGGCCGGACACCTGGAGCGGGCTACCGGCCAGAAACCCAACCACTAACCCGCCGACCACGCCGGTGATGATCCCCGCTTCCGGCGGGAGGCCACACGCCTGTGCGATGCCGATGCACAGCGGCAGCGCCACCATGAACACGACGAGCGACGCAAGGAAGTCGGCGACGAGGGTGCCGCCCGTGGCGGGCGGCGCCGGGGGTTTGGGTGCGGGAGCCGCGTCCATGAATCAACCGTCCTGGATTGCAGAGGACAAACGAGCCGCGACCGCAAGGGAGTGGCCAACGTCAACCGCTCCCTCGCGGTCGCGGATCGTTGAGGGACTACGCACTTTCCGAATGGGACTCACATCGCTTCCGCCGCGCCACCGCGGCGGATCAGCGGGTAGGCCGGGGTAACGTCGTCCCCGATTTCGAGCAGCGCGAACTGCCCGTTCTCCGGGTGGTACGCGAACACTTCGCCCGTTTCCATTTTGTAAACCCAGGCGTGCAACTTCAACTCGCCCGAGGCGAGCGCGGCAGCCACGGCTGGGTGCGTGCGCAGGTGTTCAAGTTGCGTCAACACGTTCTCCTGAACCAGCACCTTCGCGCGGGCCTCGCCGGTCAGGTTCGAGTAGCAGGTGCAGACGATTTCCTGACTCGCTTGCGCGTGTTCGAGCCACTGACGCACGCGCGGCATGGCCACGGTACATTGCGGTTCGGCCACGGCCTGCATCGCGCCACACCGGGTGTGACCGCAAATGATGACGTCGCGGACACCCAGCCCGCGGATCGCGTACTCGATCGTCGCAGCCTCGCCGCTGGGCGCGCCCGGCGCATATGGCGGGACGATGTTACCCGCGTTTCGCAACACGAACAGGTCGCCGGGATCACTCTGGCAAATCAAATCGGGCACCATGCGCGAGTCCGAGCACGTGATGAACATCGTTTGTGGGCTTTGCCCGTCCGCGAGTTTGCGGAAGAAGGCCCGGTTCGGCGCGAACACGTCCGCCTGAAATCGGTGAATACCGTTGATAAGCTTTTCCAAGACGCCGTCTCCAGATCGTTGAACGGGTAAGGACGGCGGCGAAACGCAACGGCGTCGCGGCCGGAATACCGGTCGTTGATTGGGGCGCGAGAGCGCGCCGATAGACGGACGGAAGTTAGCAGCGGTATGGCGTGCCGAGACCGTTGCAAAACGGGTCGGCGGCGACAGGTGGGGTGGTGCGTGGGCGGGTGAGGTGAGTCTGGTGCGAGGCGTGTGTTGGCGGGAGTTTCTCGGCCAGTTCGCGAACCGGCTGGCGGTGGCGGCACGCCGAGGCGTGCCGCTCTTTTCCGTCGTTTTCGCGCTCGTCGTCTTCTTCGCCTGGGGAGAAGGGCGCTTCGCTCTCGGACACCGGTGCGACGGGTAGGAACGGCGCGACGGCCCCCGAAGCTTGTTGCACGCTGGTGAACGGCACCAGACATGCGACAAGCATCAAGGCTCGAATTATCGCACCGAATCGGATCATGAACCCTTTCACGGTCGAGGAGCAACGCGGTAATTCTAGGTGAGTCGGACCGCACGGGGCAAGCGCAATCACTCAGAAGCCGAAGCAACGCGGTTGCTGCAACCCTCATTCGCGGACAAACGGCACAGATTTCGTGAGTTGGCGTAGATAATGAAGATTGGACGAAAAGTAAAGCAGAAATCGCCATCGGCGGGAATCTCCAATGCTCACGACCCAACTCGTCGATCACGTCCTCGCTACGATCCCGAACCGCACGGTGGGCGTGCTCGGCGATTTGTTCCTCGACCGCTACCTCGACATCGACCCCACACTAAACGAACCGTCGGTGGAAACCGGCCTCACCGCGTACCAGGTGGTGAAGGTGCGGAGCTATCCTGGCGCCGCGGGCACAGTGATTAACAACCTCGCGGCGCTGGGCGTGGGCCGCATCTACCCCATCGCTTGCATCGGCGACGACGGCGAAGGCTACGAGCTTCGACAGGCGCTTCGCGCGCTGTCCGCGGTCGAGCAGGGCGGGATCATCCAGTCGGAGAGCCGCCGCACGCCCACGTACACGAAGCCGATGTTGGGCAAGGAAGAACTGAACCGGCTCGACATCAAGAACCGCACGCCGACCCCGGACGGTATTCAGGAACACATCATCGAACTGTTGGATGAGGCATGGCCGCGGTTGGACGCGCTGCTCGTCCTCGATCAGGTGAGCGAAGCGGATTGCGGCGTGGTCACGGCTCGCGTGCGCGAACACCTGGCGGAACTCGGCGCGAACGACCCCACGAAGTTCGTGCTGGCCGACAGCCGCGAGCAGATTGGGCTGTTTCGGAACGTGTGCGTGAAGCCGAACGAGCGCGAGATATGCGAAGCGGTTGATCCGGGGCACTTTGAAGACGAAGACACGGAGGCCGTTGATAAGGCGATGACATTCGCGCGGCGGTCGAGTCGTCGGCCGGTTTACTGCACTCGCGGTGCGAAGGGAATCTTCCTGGCTCTTCCGATGGCGTCATTAGCAACCGGGGCAGGCGGATTGTCAATTCCTACCTACCCCGTGTCCGGGCCGATCGACATCTGCGGGGCGGGCGACAGTTGCTCTGCGGGAATCGCCTCCGCGATGGTCAGCGGCGCAACGCACGAACAAGCCGCGGCGTTCGGGAACCTGGTGGCGTCGATCACAATTCAGCAGATCGGCGTGACTGGCACCGCGACCCCGGAGTTAGTGCGAGCAAGGTGGCGCGAGGTTGGGTGAACCGCGTGTCAGCGAATGCGAAGCGACGATCAGTAGTCGTTGGCGAGTACTTCCCCCGCGCTTATCGTTCCGATCGCCCTCCACGTGTTGAGCGAAACTGAGTTGTTGACGAACCGGACGCTCGCGTCGCCCATCGCGACACTCACGCCACCACTGTGAGCGCTGCGGGCCGCGGCGTGGGCCAGTCGCTGGTTGTTGTTGTGCTGTCCGGGCGGCCGGTTTGGCCCACCGAGCGCCGTGCTGCACGGCGCCTTGTACCCGGTGTCCCCCTGTGGCACCGGGCACGGGCCATACGGTTATCAGGTGCTCGACATGCCGTACACCGGCAAGCGTGTGAGCATGACCGTGATCCTACCGAAGAAGCCGGACGGCCTTGCGGCGGTCGAAAAGGAACGGACCGGTGACAAGCTCGGCGAGATGCTGAAGCGCCTGCGCTACGAGAAGATCGTTCACGTTCACCTGCCGAAATTCAAGGTGACGAAGTCGTTCCTCCTGAACACGCTGCTTCAGGCGTTGGGGATGCGGGCTGCGTTCGGCGCGGCCGACTTCAGCCGCATGGCCACCGCCGAATCGCTGAGCATCTCCGCGGTGATTCATAAGGCGTTCGTGGATGTGAACGAAGAAGGCACCGAGGCCGCCGCCGCGACCGGTGTCGTGGTCGGCACGACGAGCGTCGCCCCACCGCCGGTGATCCGGCACTTCCGCGCCGACCGGCCGTTCCTGTACCTGATCCGCGACCACAAGACGGGCAGCGTGCTGTTCATGGGCCGGCTCAGCGAACCGGCGAAGTGACCGAAAGACAGAAGAGTTTGATCCGCAGATTACGCAGATAGACGCAGAGTTGAAGACAGAAGAAAGAGTGATTTCAACTCACTTCTTCGGTTTTCGAATCGGCGTCTATCTGCGTAATCTGCGGATCAAACTCTTCTGTCTTTCTCCCGCTTTACTTCTTCTTGTCCGCGGCCAGGATCGCCGCGATCTCGCTGTGCAGGTCGTCGATGTGGGCAACCGTCAGCGGGTCTTTCGCCTTCTTCTTCGCGGCTTCGAGTTGCGTGGACAGCGTGCCCAGCGACTGCCGGCCGACGGCGCGAAGCTCGCTCGCGGGTCGCGGACTGCCCGCACCACCGAGGCCGGGCGGCCCGGTCGGAGCCGCGGCCGGCTGGAACTCCGCCTTTAGCAAGTCGATGTACGCGCGCTGAAGTTGCCGGCGCAGCGGGTCGATCTTCGGTGCGTCGGTCTTCAGTTCCGAGAACAGCCCGTCCTGGATGTCAGCCACGAGTTCCACCGCGGTGTAGGCCTTGTCTGGCGAGAGCAGTTCCGCGTCGGCCAGCCTGGACAGCCTCGCGGTGCTGAGAAGGCTGCGGAGCATCAATCGCTGCTGCCCTGAGAGTTCCGCTGACGCACCGGTGAACTTGAACTGATTGATCAGACCCGGGGTGAGCAACTTCGTCGGCGTGGTGAAGGCGTTCTCCAGCAAGAATTTCACCGCTTCTTTCTGCTTCTCCTTCGGCACGCGCACGAACGCCTCGCCGCCGCGCCCGCCGAGCGTTCGGTTTTCGACCACCCCGCCCACCTGCTTCGTCACCGCCATGAACCAGCCCATACGTGCGTTGAGCAGTTCCCCGTACACCTCTTCGAGAAGCGCGAAGTCTTCGCCCTTCTCGGTGGTCGCCGCGAGCATGTACTCGAGGACGCGGTCGAGGTTCTTCAGCCCGTACGCGGTTACCTGAATCGGGTCGCTGCCGATGTTCTCGGTGAGTACGGTCGGGTCCACGATGGATGGACCGTCTTCACCGCCGAACCGCAGGAACGGGTTCGTGAGTTGCTTCGCGGCCCACTCGTCGAGCGTCTTGCGCTCCTCGTCCGGCGACTTCGCGGTCGGAATCGCTTTGTAACCCCATTCGATGGCGAAGTTGTCGTAGGGCGCGATCTTCGGCAGCAGGTGCTTCGGGTCCACCTTGTCTTCCGGCTGCGCGACGTAGTTGCACCGGCCGTAGGACATGATCGACGCGACGCTGCCGTACTCGGCGCAGAACTTCGGGTCGCGGAGCTGGCTCACGGAGTACGCCTGGCTCGCGCGGTGATTGTGACGCAGTCCGAGCGTGTGCCCGACCTCGTGGGCGCACACGTAGCGGATCATCGCGCCGGTGGTCGTGTCCGGCAGCGGAAACTTCCGCGCCTTCGGATCGACCGCCGAACACTGAACGAAGTACCACTGCTGAGACGTCTTCACGATGTCATGCCAGAAGATGATGTGCGCGGAGATGACTTCGCCCGAACGCGGGTCGTGGACGTGCGGACCCATCGCGTTTTGCACCGGCTCCGCGATCCACCGGATAACAGAATACCGCGCATCTTCCGGGTCGAAGTTCGGGTCTTCGGCGCGTGTCGGCACGTCCTTGCAGATGATCGCGTTCTTGAACCCGGCTTTCTCGAACGCGGGCGCCCAGTCCTCCACGCCCTGCTTCATGTACGACCGCCACTTCTCCGGGATTTCCTTCGAGAGGTAGAACGTGATTGGTTTCACGACTTCGCTCACCGCGTCCGCGGGGTTCTTCTTCTCCAGCCGAAACCGGGTGATAAATTCGCGAGGAACGGCCCACTGCTTCGCGTGCGAGTAGTCCACGAACTCTTCGGTGAAGTAGCCCACGCGTGGGTCCGCGAGCCGTCCCTGCATCGGCACTTCCGGCAGAATTGCGAGGCTGTGGTGAACCAGCGCCGTCACGCTCTTCGCGCCACCACCGCCCGGAGGGCCGAACGGCGAGCCGCCACCGCTTGCGCGGAACGTGAGCAGTGCCCGCACTTCGATGTTGCCTGGGAACGCCTTCACCTCAGACAGGTACGACCGCGACGAGTCCACACTCGCACCGCTGACGCCCGCGGCGCGGGTGATGGGCAGATCGTTCAGCCCGAAGATGAACGTGTCCGACACATTGATGACTGCAGACCGGTCTTTGCCTTCGCACTCGACGTTGAACACCGCGATGATGGAGTCGGTTGCGCTGGCGTCGATGGACGCTTGCGCCTTGCCGTCGGACCGCTTCGCGAACCCGACCTTCCACAGGTAGAGCTTGTTGGCGCGGCGCTCGAACTTCAGCACCGCGCTGCCGAGGCCCGCGCCGCCCCAACTGCCGCCCATGCCGCCACCCGGCCCCTTCGCGACCTCCGCCTGCCAGAGGAACAACCGGCCCTGTTTGTCCTGCGGAATCTCGAAGTACAGTTTGTCGTCCTGCCGGTGGACCGCGAACACGCCCGGCGACGTGGTGAAGTCCTTCGTGATGACGTCGTCGTATTTCTTGAGGTCGCCGGCCTTCGGCACGGTCTTCGGGGGCGGGATCGGTTGCTTCGCATCGACCGGCGTGGCGTGTGACGAAAGGACTGCGAGCGCGGCGATCAGGCCGCCGCCCAGCAGCAAGCGGGTACGCATGGTTACCTCAAACGAGGCGGTTCAGGTTGGGATGACTGGGGATATCTTACCGTCTGGGTAAGAAAGAGGGGCCGCGACGGTGGAAAAGTCTGCTGCGTCACACCGTTACAACCGGAACCACAGGTCCAGCGCGAATCACAGAACCAGCCGGGAACCGAACCGTGCGGGACGGCGTGTGTGCCGCGGTTCGATAACGAACTGCTGTCTTCCGCCGCTCGCGTCTTCGCGGGCACCTCGCCCAGGGGCTACAGGCGTGGTGCCCGCGAAGACCCGAGCGGAAGAGACATCATACTTCGGAGTTCCCTGGCATGACGCCGCTCTGTCTGGTAGCCCTGTGCGCGATCGGTGGCGACCCGTACCCATACCCGAACACCGCGCCGCTCACGCCGCCGGTCGTCGCGGAGCGACGGGTGCCGTTCTTTCTGAAACCGGCTGAGAAGCGCCTTCGCGAGAAGGTCGCGAACCTCGCGTTTCCGGGCGCGGGCAAGTCAGCCCCGTGCGGCTCGTACCTCTGGCAACCGGCCTACAAGGAAGATCACATCCTGCGCGTCCCGGCGCAGCCCTACACACTGCAACCGGGCGACATCGTGATGAGCGCCGACGGGTCGGTGTTCTGGAAACTGATGCACAACCTCGCGGGCACCAGCCACCCAACACATTCGATGATCGTATTCGCGATGCCCGACGGGAAGATGGGCATCCTCGAAGGCGGCCCGCACGACACGCTGAAGTGTCGCGTGCTGGAGGCGCTGCCGCACATGTTCACTTACGAAGCGGAAGGGCGTGTGTGGGTGCGCCGGCGTGTGTGTCCGCTCACTTCAGAGCAGTCCGCGAGGCTCACTGAGTTCGCTCTGGCGACCAACGAGCGGCAGTTCGCCGTTGGCCGACTGGCCCTGCAACTGACGCCGTTTCGCACGCGCGGGCCGATCCGCACCGCGTTCGTCGGCAAGCCCCACGGCCTGGACCGCGAAGGCTACTACTGCAGCGAACTGGTGGTCGAAGCCTGCGTGTACGCGGGGCTGATGGACCCGCGGACGACGCGCCCGAGCGCGACCTACCCGCGCGACATCTTCATGGACCACTCGCTGAATCCTTATCTCAACAGGCACCTGAAACTGGCGCCGGCGTGGGATCCGCCGGCACGGTGGACGAGTTGGGCGACTGTTCCTTGAATCACCGCGCCGATAGACGACAATGGCTGTTTAGCGCACGACCCCGGTGGGGTCGCCGCTGAACAGCAGAGGTCGTTATGATTCGTTCCGTTGCCTGCGCAGCCCTTGTCCTTCTCGTTTCGCCTCTCGTCGCTGCACCGCCGGACTTCGACAAGCAAATCGCCCCGGTGCTCGCGTCGCGCTGCCTCGACTGCCACAGCGGGTCGAAGCCGAAGGGCAAACTCGACCTGTCGCACAAGGCCGGCGCTTCTGCCGCCATCGTGGCGGGCAAGCCCGCGAACAGCGCGCTCTGGGAACGCGTCGCGGCCGGCGAGATGCCGCCCAAGAAGCCGCTCTCAGAGGCGGAGCGGAAACTTCTCAAGGAGTGGATCGAGAGCGGTGCGAAGTGGGGCAGCGACCCCATCGACCCGTTCCGCTTCACCACCTCGACGCGCGCCGGCTACGACTG
Organism: Planctomycetia bacterium; assembly: GCA_005772955.1. Taxonomy (GTDB): domain Bacteria; phylum Planctomycetota; class Planctomycetia; order Gemmatales; family Gemmataceae; genus Gemmata. Next base: position 7,400 of record SXID01000216.1, on the reverse strand, counting down.
GTGGGCACTCCAGCCCATCAAACGTCCTCCTGTTCCCGTTAGCCGCGAGCCGAAGGCGAGCGATCCAGCGAACCCCATCGACAAGTTCGTGGTCGCGAAGTTGAGTGACAAGGGATTGTCACTGTCGCCCGAAGCGGACCGGCGCACGCTGATCCGCCGTGTCTACTTTGACCTGATCGGACTTCCGCCGACGCCGAACGAAGTGGACGCGTTCGTGAAGGACAAGGCGCCGGACGCTTACGAAACGGTGGTCGATAAACTGCTCGCATCGCCGCATCACGGCGAGCGTTGGGCGCGCCACTGGCTCGACGTGGTACGCTACGGCGAAACCGATGGCTTCGAGCGCAACACGCCTCGCCAGAACTCCTGGCACTACCGCGACTGGGTGATTCGCGCGATCAACGCGGACATGCCGTACGACGAGTTCGCGAGGCTGCAACTCGCGGGCGATGTGCTGAAACCGAACGACCCGGACGCGGTGAAGGCGACCGGCTTCCTCGTCGCGGGTGTTCACAACACGGTGCTCGGCAACGACCAGATGCGCGCGGTCGCGCGCCAGGACGAACTGGAAGACATCGTCGGCGGTGTGGGTCAGACCTTCCTCGGCCTCACCGCGAACTGCGCCCGCTGTCACGACCACAAGTTCGACCCCATCTCGCAAACCGACTTCTACCGGCTCGCGTCCGCGCTCGGCGGGGTCGGGTTTGGCGAGCGCGCGATTCCCGAAGCGAAGGCGTCCGTTGAGATCGCGAAGTTGGCGAAGGAACTGGAAGCGGTCGCGAAGGAACTCGCGGCACTGGAAGAACCCGCACGCAAGGCGGTACTCGCGGAGAAGGGCATGGGGAAGGTCGCGGCCGACACGCCTTCACCGGTGGCCGCGTGGGACTTCCGCAAGAGCGGTGACGACCTCATCGGCAAGTTGCACACTCGCGCGGTGGGTGGTGCGAAGTTCACAGCCGACGGCGCGACACTCGACGGCAAGACCGGATTGTTCCGCACACCGGCGATGTCCTTCGACCTGAACACGAAGACGCTCGAAGCCTGGGTGAAGCTCGACACCCTCACGCAGCGCGGCGGCGGTGTCATCTCCGTGCAAACGCCCGACGGCGCGACGTTCGACGCGATCGTGTTTGGCGAAAACGAACCAGCCCGGTGGATGGCCGGCAGCAACGGCTTCGTGCGGTACAAGTCGTTCGGCGGCACCGAGGAGAAAGACGCGGCGAAGGAACACACTCACTTCGCGATCACCTACAGCGCCGACGGCACCATCACCGGCTACCGCAACGGCGAGCCATACGGCAAGGGCTACGCATCGAAGGGTCTGGTCGCGTTCAAGGCCGAAAAAGCGGTGGTCGTGTTCGGGTGCCGACACGAACCAGCCGGCGGGAACAAGATGCTCGCCGGGACCGTGAGCATCGCGCGCCTCTATGACAAGGCGCTGTCACTCGAGGAGGTACGAGCATCGTTCAAGTCCAGCGGCGGGTTCGTCACCGACGTGGAACTCACTGCGAAGCTCACAGCCGAACAGCGTACGACACGCACGGCGATCCGTAAACAACACGACGCGATCGCGAGGCAACTGGGAACACTGACCCAACGCACGACCAGCACGAAGGCCTACGCGAACGTGCCGCTGCCGCCGGGTGTCACACGCTTCCTCGCGCGCGGCGACCTCGCGACCCCCGGCGCGGTGATCGCGCCCGCGGGCCTCGCCGCGGTGACCGGCCCGAAAGCGGACTTCGAGCTGAAGCCGGACGCACCGGACGTGGACCGCCGCCGTGAGCTTGCAAAGTGGATCGCTGCACCGAACAATCCGCTGTTTAGCCGCGTCATCGTGAACCGCGTGTGGCACTATCACTTCGGTGTCGGCATCGTCGAAACGCCGAACGATCTCGGTTTCAACGGCGGTCGCCCTTCGCACCCGGAATTGCTCGACTGGCTCGCCAGCGAGTTCGCGAGCTGCAAGTACAGTCTGAAGGCGTTACACAAACTGATCGTCACTTCAGCGACGTATCGCCAAGCCTCGGCGCCGCGCAAGGAGGCGAGCGCGATCGATGCGGACAACCGGCTGCTGTGGCGGTACAAACCGCACCGGCTCGAAGGCGAAGCGGTCCGCGACGCGATGCTTTCCGTGAGCGGCTTGCTCAACGTGGAGGTCGGTGGGAAGGGGTTCAGCGACTACAAGATTCGCGACTTCAACGGCACCGCGTACTTCGATCCGTTCGACCCGATCGGCCCGGAGTTCCACCGGCGGAGTGTTTATCGGTTCACGCCGCGCGGTGCGAATCAGGGGTTGCTCGACACGCTCGACTGCCCCGACCCGGCGGCGGCGGCCCCGCGCCGCGCGACCACCACCACCCCGCTTCAGGCGCTCAGTCTGTGGAACAATGGCTTCGCACTGCGCGCGGCGGATGCGTTCGCGGTGCGTGTTGCAAAGGACGCGGAGGGCGCGGGGAACCAGGTGCGCCGTGCGTGGCAGCTCGCGTATCAACGCGACCCGACCGCGGACGAGGCGAAGCTCACGACGAAGCTGGTGACCGATCACGGCCTGAAGGCGCTGTGCCGCGTGCTATTCAACAGCAACGAATTCGTCACGGTTGAATGAGTCGCAGACCTGTAGCCGCGACGCGCAGCGGAGCGTGTCACTTCCGCGCTCCTCTTCGAGTCGCGGCTACGCGAGTACCTGAGGACCAACATGCTCCCCACTCGGCGCGACGTCTTACGTTCCACTCTCCCGCTCGGTGCGATGGCGGCGCTACACCAATTCGCCGGTGCGAAGCCCGACCACGCGCCGAAGGCGAAGCGCGCGATTCAGATTTCGCTCGTCGGCGGGATGAGCCACATCGACTCGTTCGACCACCGCCCAGAACTCACGAAGCGCCACGGCAAGCCGCTCGGTAACGACACCAAGCCCGACGTGTTCTTCGGGCAAGTCGGGCTGTTGCGAAAACCGGATTGGGAGTTCAAGCAGCGAGGCAAGAGCGGCTTGTGGGTGTCGGAGTTGTTTCCACGTATCGCGACGGTCGCGGACGAACTCACCGTCATCAACTCGATGACTGCGGACAGCGCGAACCACACGCCGGCGCTGTTCGTGCAGAACAGCGGGTTCCAGTTCAACGGCTACCCGGCCCTCGGCTCGTGGCTCAGCTACGGACTGGGCAGCGAGGCCGACGACCTGCCCGCGTTCGTGGTGCTGCCGGACGGGCGCGGCGAAGCGAACGGGGCCGCGTCGAACTGGTCGAATGGGTTTCTGCCGGCGCAGCATCAGGGCGTTGTGTTTCGCGGCGGCGACTCGCCCGTGCGCGATCTGTTCCCTGAGAAGGCGATTCCCGCAGGCGAAGAGAAGGATTCGCGCGCGACACTGGAAAAGCTCAACCAGATGCACCTGGAACGCAGTGGAAGTGAGGGCGCGCTCGCGGCGCGCATGCAGAGCTACGCGCTCGCGGCGAAGATGCAACTCGCGGTACCGGCGGTCGCAGACCTGAGCAAAGAACCGGCGAAGTTGAAGACGCAGTATGGCTTCGACGACCCGAAGACCGCGGATTGCGGCAAGCGGTGTTTGCTCGCGCGGCGCCTACTGGAGAAGGGCGTAAGGTTCGTGCAGGTGTACTCGGGCGGGCCAATTGCCGGTTCACCGCGAATGAGTTGGGACGCGCACGAGAACGTGAAGGAGAACCACGGTGCCGAAGCCGCCCGGATCGATCAACCGATCGCGGCGCTCCTTCAAGACTTGAAGCAAAAGGACATGCTGAAGGACACGTTGGTGATCTTCACGACGGAGTTCGGGCGGACGCCGTTCGCGCAGAGTGCCGGGAACGTGGTCGGCACCGGTCGCGACCACAACAAGTACGGCTTCTCATGCTGGCTCGCGGGTGCCGGTTGCAAGCCCGGCGTTGCGTTCGGCGCAACGGACGAGATCGGCTGGAAGGTCGCGGAACACCCGGTCGCGTGGTACGACTTCCACGCGACCGTGCTTCACCTGCTCGGCATCGACCACGAGAAACTGACGTACTACCACAACGGTATCAAACGCCGGCTGACGAACGTTCACGGCGAGGTGGTGAAGGGTGTTCTTTCGTAGGGTGGGCAGTACCCACCCCCACAAGACGCTCACTTTACTTCAACACGCCAACTGTAATGCGCGACGGGTGCTCCGCGTCGCGATACACCTTGTGCGTCTGCTTCTTGAAGTCTTTCTCGTCTGCCTTGTAGATGTCGCAGAACGTCTGCGGGTTGCGGTCCACCAGCGGGAACCATGTTGATTGCACTTGCACCATCAACCGGTGACCCGGGCGCAGCGTGTGATACACGTCCGGCATCACGAACTTCACTTTTGTGACTTCGCCCGGCTTGAACGGCTCCGGCTTCTCGAAGCTGTTGCGGAATTTGCCGCGGAACGGCTCGCCGCGAACGAGCTGCTGGTAGCCGCCCATCTTCACGCCGGTCGGGTTCGGGTCGAGGTCCGGGAAATCGTCTGGGTACACATCGATTAATTTCACGACCCAGTCCGCGTCGGTGCCGGTGGTAGAGACGTATAGCTCCACCTCGATCGGCCCCGCGATGGTCATATCCTCTTTCAACACAGATCCCTGATACACGAGTACGTCCGGGCGCGTGGACGCGAACCGCTGATCCGCGGTCATGTACTCCGCGACCATGCCGATGGCCGTCTTGTTGATGAACGGCACCGGTTTCGCGGGGTCGGACACGTATTCGTCGAACGGGGGGGGCGGTGGAGTTCCTGGATTCACCCCGAAATCTCGACTCGCATCGGGAAACTCGGACAACTTCCCACCGTTGTGGAGGTGGAACTTGGTCGGCTTCGCGGCCTTCGGTGGCCACGCGTCGTGCTTGCGCCACAGGTTCGTGCCGGTCTCGAACACCCACGCTTTCGGTCGCGAGTCGGTGCCTTCGCCCTTCAGGTGCGACTCGAAGAACGGGAACTCGATCTTCTCGCGGAAGAAGTCGGCCGTCTTCGCGTTGAACTGCACGTCGCCGTGGTGGTCGCCACCAGGCCGGCTCCAACCGCCGTGGTCCCACGGTCCCATCACGAGGTGGTTGTGCTTCGGTGGCGTGTTCGCCTCCGCGTGCTTGTAGACTTCCAGCGCGCCGAACAGGTTCTCCGCGTCGAACCACCCGCCCACGGTAAGAATCGCCGGTTTGATGTTCTTCACGTGCGCGCGGATGTTGCGGGCCTTCCAGAACTCGTCGTAGTTGCCGTGCTGCATCATCTCTTTCCAGAACGCAATTTCACCCTTGTAGTATTTGGCGTCCGCGTTCTTGAGCGGTCCCATATCGAGGAAGAACTTGTAGCCGTCCGGCGTGTCGTGCTCGAACCCGACGCGACCGAACTTCTTGGTCGGCTCCGGGCGGTTCTTGCCGAACCCGTACATGAAGTTGAAGCAGTGTGGCAGGAACAAACAGCCGTTGTGGTGGAAGTCGTCCCCGATGAACCACTCGGTAACCGGCGCCTGCGGCGACACGGCTTTCACCGTGGGGTGTGCGTCGATCATCCCGGCGACGGTGTAGAACCCCGGGTACGAGATGCCGGTGATGCCGACCTTCCCGTTATGCCCCTTCACGTTCTTGATGAGCCACTCGATGGTATCGTAGGTGTCGCTCGACTCGTCGATCTCCTTCGCTTTCTTCGCGGGGTTGTGGGGGCGCACGTTCGCGAAATCGCCCTCCGACATCCACCGCCCGCGTACGTCCTGGTTAACGAAGATGTAACCACTTCGTACGAACTGCGCGCTGGGCCGCAGCGCGTCGGGGTACTTGTCCGCACCGTAGGGCGCGACGCTATATGGCGTGCGAATCAGCATCATCGGGTACGTCTGTGAATCGTCCTTCGGCACGTACACGGCGGTGAACAACTTCGCGCCGTCGCGCATCGGAATCTGATACTCGTACTTGGTGTAGTTCGCGCGGATGTACTCTTTGAGTTCCGCGCCCGCGAGCGGCTTCGGCGGGGTCGCGGGCAACTGCTGCGCGAACAGCGGAGTTGGAGCGAATAGCGTCAGCCCGAACGCAACGGGCATCAACCAGCGGAGCATGAGGGCACCTTCGGAGTGAGGTCAAGGAGTGAAGACCGAAACGCCTGCGGCCGGCGCGGCGCGAAGGAGAGTGGCGTCGATTGTAGCCAGCGGGAGATGGGTTCGCAGAGCGAGTTCGAGATACGCCGCGTCGCGAACCGAGACGTTATCAGCGCGGGCCAAGTCGAGGATTTCCGGCCACGCCAGACGCGGGGCGCGGTCGTCGAGGTAGATGCGGTACGTTGCCAAATTCGCGAGGAATATATCGACGCGCTGCCGAGTGATGTCACCGCGGGCCTTGGCCACACGCAGTTCGTCGGCCAAGTCGAGCGGCCAATTCGTTGCAATAACCGCAGCCACACCGAACATGGGTCGCCTCCCGCGGTTACGCCGGGTTCGCTTTCAGGAATCCATCTATCGCATTCACTTCGGTCGGCGTCAACCGCCAGTCGGCCGCGCCGAGCAGTTCCTTCAGTTGGCCCGGCCTGCGGGCGCCCACGATCGCCGCAGTGACAGCCGGGTGTCGCAGCACCCACGCGATTGCGACTTCGCCCGGTGTGCGCCCGTGTGGCGTGCCCACGCTCTTGAGCAACTCCACGAGGTTCAGGTTCCGCGTCAGTTGCGGTTCCTGATAGAGGCGGTTCTTCTCCTTGCGCCAGTCGTCGGCCGGCATCGTGGCGACTCGTTCGCGGGTCATCGCGCCGGTCAGCAACCCGCTCGCCATCGGCGAATACGCGATCACGCCGACGTTGTTCGCGAGGCAGTACGGAAGGATGCTCTCTTCGACTTCCGGCCGAATCATCGAGTACGGCGGTTGAAGGGAAGTGATCGGCCCGAACTTCGCCACTTGCGCCATCTGTTCCGCGCTGAAGTTCGACACGCTAGCCCAGCGGATCTTGCCTTCTTCCTTGAGCTTCACCACCGTCTGCCAGCCCTCGTCGATGTCCTCCGCTGGCTCTGGCCAGTGAACCTGGTAGAGGTCGATCACATCGACCTTCAGTCGTTTGAGACTGGCTTCACACTCGGCGCGGATACTCGCGGCCTTAAGGCACTTCCCGATCTCGCGATTCTCGTTCCACACGCGAGCGCACTTCGTGAACACGTAGGGGCGCTTCGCGACGCCTTCGAGCGCTTTCGCGACCACCTCTTCCGAGTGACCCAGGCCGTACACCGCCGCGGTGTCGATCCAGTTGATGCCGAGGTCGAGCGCCTCGCGAATCGTCGCGACGCTCTCCGCGTCGTCCTGCGTGCCCCAACCGAACGCCCACCCGCCGCCGCCGATGGCCCACGCACCGAAACCAATCGCGGTGATGTTCAAGTCCGAGTTCCCGAGTTGTCGCGTCTGCATGATGGCTTCTCCTGTTGCCT